>CAIJTF010000049.1 GCA_903823565.1 uncultured Flavobacteriales bacterium | reverse complement strand
TCTAACCTACAAAATCCGAGCATTCCAAATGTCACATCCGCCAATGCAGGAACCTATACCGTTACAGTGAATTTAGGCGGATGTACGGGAACAGCAAGCACCACTGTAGTGGTCAACACTTCTCCTACCGTTTCCATAAGCAATACTCTTGTATGTTCAGGTCAACCCGGAACCATTACCGCAAGCGTGACTCCAATGATGAATGGCACGTTTACATGGAGCAACGGATCTACTGGGAGCACATTAACGGCTTCGCCGAATGCTACTACTTTGTATACCGTAACGTTTAATCCAACAGGTGGATGTCCAGGAACGGCTACCGGAGTAATTACCGTTAACCCAACCCCCGTAATTACTACATCCAGTGCTTCCATTTGTCCAGGGCAAGCTACCACCCTAACGGCTTCGGCAAATACCCAAGGAGGAACTTTTACTTGGAACCCGGGCAATTTGACGGGAAATATTGTCACTGTATCGCCTGCTGTAACAACCAACTACACCATTAATTACGTTTCTGGTCTCGGCTGTCCTGCCACAGCAACAACCACCGTTTTGGTTAATCCTGTAGCATCGGTTACCATAAACAGTCCTACCATATGTGACGGCAATTCCACCACGCTCACTGCAACCCCTTCGATAGCAGGTGGAAGTTTTTTATGGAATACAGGATCCACCTCCTCCTCGATTACAGTAAATCCAAATCTTAATACTACTTATACGGTTATTTATACTTCCTCGGCGGGTTGTGTTAGTCCTACGGCTTCAGGAACAGTAACGGTAAATCCTACTCCGACCGTAAGTCTGAACAACGATACCATTTGTATTGGACAAACGGGTTCAATTACGGCAGCTTCTTCCCTACCTAACGGGACTTTTACTTGGAATCCAGGCGGATTTACCACAGCAACCATACAAGACGCACCACAACAAACCACAACGTACACGGTAGTTTTTACCAGTAATTTACAATGTCCTAGCGCTCCTGCAACAGGAACAATTCTTGTAAATCCTAATCCTGCAATTACCGTTTCAAATACGGCCATATGTTTGGGGCAAACCGCTACCGTGACCGCCACATCGAATATTCCCGGTGGAGTATTTACATGGAATCCAGGAAATAGCACGGGTCCAACCCTAACTACTTCACCCTCAACAACAACGAGTTGGACAGTGAGTTATTCTGCAGCCACTGGTTGTGCAGCAAGCGCACAAACCGGCACTGTTACCGTGAATGGAATTCCCACACTTACAATACCCAATGATACGGTATGCGTAGGTCAAACCGCTACGCTTAATGCTACACCAAGTATTCCGGGCGGAACTTATCTTTGGAACCCAGGAGGACAAACAACGCCATCCATTACCGGTTCGCCAAATTCGACCACAACCTACACCCTCGTTTATACTTCACCTGCAGGTTGCGTGAGTGCAAGTACACCGTCCACCATGGTAATCAATCCATTACCGGTAGTAACAGTAAGCAATGCAACCATCTGCAATGGACAGAATGCGACCTTGAATGCTACCACTTCAATTCCTGGCGGCACGTATGCCTGGTCGAATGGCTCCGTAACACCTAACATTACGGTAAGTCCAAATGCCACTACCACATACGCATTAGTATACACTGCTCCAACGGGATGTCAAAATGCGGCAGTTACAGGAACCGTAACGGTGAACCCTATTCCAACCGTTACGGTTATAAACGATACGATCTGCAACGGCTCTAGTGCTACATTGACTGCAACGCCTTCATTCCCTGGCGGGACCTATTTATGGAGTCCTGGCGGTCAAACGACGCAAACCATTACAATTTCACCGAATGCAACAACGGCATATTCAGTAGTTTATTCGAGTGGCGCGAATTGCGTTAGTCCTGCTGGAAATGCGACGGTTTTAGTGAATCCAATACCTTCGCTGACTTCAACCCTTGCCTCCGCCACGTTATGTAGTGGAGACCAAGTAAATATTGGGCTTTCTAGTAATGTAGGGAATGCCACAATTAGCTGGACCGAAAGTCAATCGCAAACTATCGGTGCAACTTCAGGTTCCGGAGCAACCATTGGAGATGTATTATCAACCCTTAGCACAGCAACGGGTAACGTAAGCTACACAATTACGTCGACCGCAAATAATTGTTCTAGCCCACCTCAAACGGTTAGTGTTACGGTTTATCCTATTCCGAATGTGAGTATTTCTAACGATACCATTTGTGCTGGGCAAACCAGTTTATTAACGGCCTTACCCGATGTAAATGGTGGAACCTTTGTTTGGTCTGCGGGGGCACAAACTACCGCCTCCATTTCAGTTACGCCGAGCCAAACAACTTCCTACAACGTACTTTATGACTATTACGGATGTATAAATACAGCTGCAGCGACCGTAGTAGTGAATGTGGTTCCTTCCGTGACGCTTAACAGTGGAAACCTTTGTTTTGGAGACTCAATTGTACTAACCGCAAATCCAAGCACGCCGGGCGGTGTATACACATGGAATCCTGGGGGTGTTGGTCCTCAAAGCATAACCGCGACTCCGAATTCTACCACAAGTATTTCAGTAGATTACACGTTAAATAACTGCACTAGTGCTGCTGCTACATCGAATATTTTAGTAACGCAATTACCCATCATTGTATTAGACGATACGACGATTTGTCAAGGGCAACAGGCTAGTATGACGGCAATTCCTAGCCAAGCGGGGGGAACTTTTAATTGGTCGCCAGGAGGAATTGGTCCAGCGACAGCGTTATTATCGCCTTCAGTTAATACTCCAATATCGGTTACGTACACCATCAATGGTTGTTCAAGCAACCCAGTTTCAGCCAACGTTATTGTAAATCCTTTACCCATTGCGGCTATTGTTTCACCTTCGGTTTCAGGATGCACACCACTTAATTTTGGTTTTCTTGCGGATACTATGCAAGCACATGATGTGTTTACATGGAATGTAAACGGAGGTGTTTATCAAGGGGACTCTGTATTTGGTATTGCTTTAGGGAGTGGGTGTCAAAGTATTTCGCTGACGAACACCCTCAATGGATGCAGTACCACCCAAACCTTCATCGATTATCTCTGTCCGGAGAATCCACCAACGGCACAGTTTGGGGCGAGCGTATCCTATTTTTCAGAACCAAATCAAACGATAAATTTCCTTAACTCTAGCATTGGTGCATCCAATTATTTATGGACATTTGTAGGGGGAGGTACCAGCACCGAAGAATCACCCCAGCACAGCTTTAATGGCATTCCTTCTGGCGGAAGTACCATATGGCTTTACGCATTTAGTTCCCTGGGATGCGTAGATAGTACAAGTCTGATGATACCCTATGAAGATGGCCTTATTTTTTATATTCCGAATACATTTACTCCCGATGGCGATCGCTATAACAATCATTTTACTCCTATTTTCACATCAGGTTTTGACCCATTCAATTATCATTTACAAATCTTTAACCGTTGGGGGAATTTAATTTTTGAAAGCTACAACCCTTTCATCGGTTGGGATGGTTCCTATGGATTAGAAGGCAACCAAGTAGAACCTGGTACGTATACGTACCGCATTCGCTTCAAACTTCTGAAAAATGATGAATACCAAGAGGCAGTTGGGCATGTAAACCTGCTCCGTTAGTTTCTTGATTCCGTTTTTTAGAATATAAAAGAAGTTATTAACTTTGTTGTACATTCATCATATGTTTAAAAAGCTACCCTTACTATTGGTTGTTCTTTCGTTTTTCTATTTAACGAATGTCCTTGCACAATCTGTCACCTTCAACTATACGGGTTCTGTTCAGACCTGGACCGTTCCTCCTTGTGTGTTTTGTTTAAATGTAGACATACGCGGCGCGGCGGGGGGAGGCGTATTAGGAAATCCCTATACCGGTTCGGGACAAGGTGGAAGAGGTGCTCGGGTTCAACACACATGTATTCCTGTACAGCCTGGCCAAGTCCTCGAAATTCGAGTGGGTGGTTGTCCGACCAACCACGTTGGAGGCTACAATGGTGGTGGAAACGGTCATAACAGTGCCACGGTTCAAATGTCATCTAAAGGCGGTGGAGGTGCTTCCGATATTCGAGTTGCTCCCTATGGTTTAGCGAACCGTATTGTTGTCGCAGGAGGTGGTGGAGGTCGCGCTGGGGGTTCTCAACAGCAAGGATATCAAGCCTCTGGTGGAAACGGAGGATGTGCGAATGGTGTAGCAGGCGCTGGATCCCCTTTCACGGGAACTGGCGGGGGTGGCGGCACACAAGCGGCTGGAGGAAATGGAGGACCACCATGGGGTGGAGGTCAACCCGGAACGGCGGGTTCTTCTGGTCAAGGAGGTAACGGTGGATTTTATCCATCTGCTGCTGGTGGCGGTGGAGGCGGTGGTTATTTTGGCGGCGGCGGCGGCGGTGCAGACAATTGTTGTCAAGGAGCCAACGGCGGTGGCGGCGGAGGTGGTGGATCATCCTTCTACCCTGCTGCAGGAGCTACTTGTACACCTGGATTTCAAGCGGGTGACGGCCAAATTACGATTACCTATGCTGCGGGGGGAATCAACATTACCGCTACCAATACGGGTCCTTATTGTCTGGGACAAACCATTCAACTAAACGCTACTAATGGTGCCACCTCCTATTCATGGACTGGTCCAAATGGTTTTACCTCAAATTTACAGAACCCAACTATACCCAATGCAACTCCCTTGGATAGTGGGGTGTACACCTTGAATTATGTTACGCCTAGTTGCAATGGAACCACAACAACCTTGGTTGTTGTTAATACACCGATTAACCCAATATTTACTCCAATTGCTCCGATTTGTGAGAACGGGGCCGTACCTAATTTACCCGCCAGTTCGAACAACAACCCGGTCATAACTGGTACGTGGTCTCCTCCAACGGTATTGTCAACAAGTGCAGGAACCACACCGTATGTATTTACTCCAGCACCCCAATTTTGTGCGAACCAGGCAACCATGAACATTGTCATTTTACCAAATGAAACGCCAACCTTCAATCAGATTAACCCGATGTGTATCAACGATACGCCACCTGCCCTACCGAATCCATCTACGAATTTAACACCGTATACGGGAAGTTGGGCTCCACCTACCATAACTACAGCATCTGCGGGCGTTTATACCTATACTTTTACTCCGATGGCGGGGCAATGTGCGGTAAGTACAACGATGAACATTTCCATCCTGAATTACACCTACCCTACGTTTCAGCAAATTGGACCATTATGCCAGTATACCCAAGGAGTTCAACTTCCAGCCTCAAGTACCAATATTACCCCAATTACAGGGAATTGGACCCCAGCAAATATTAATACGCAAGTCCCAGGCTTTTTTACCTACAATTTTACTCCTGACCCTTTCCAATGCGCTGACACGGCGTCCATGGTGATTGTCATTAATCCATTAATTATTCCACAATTTACGCCGATGCCTCTGGTGTGTCAAGGGGATGTCCCCCCTGTTTTTCCTTTGGTGTCAAATAACAACCCAGGAATTGTTGGAAGTTGGAATCCACCAACGATTGACAGTTCAATTCCTGGAACATTTACCTTTTTCTTTACGCCTGATCCTAACCAGTGTGCCGACTCCATCACCATGAATGTTATCGTAGTACCATCAGAACCGCCCAGCTTTGTTGCCGATACACTCAATGGATGCAATCCATTAATGGTGAACTTCAGTACCGTTCCGATTGCTGGAGCTAATTATACCTATACATGGAATGGTGCAACGATAGGTGCAGGACCTGTAATCGACTACATGTTTACTGCGGGAGGGTGCCATACGATAACGCTACAATATAGTTTACAAGGCTGTTTAGAAACAACCACGTACAGCGACTACATTTGTATGGAAAACTATCCGAACACGACGTTTACGGCCACACCAAATGTATTATCTTCCACTTCAGAGACCATCAATTTCACGAATACGACTATTGGCGCGACCAGTTATTTATGGAATTATGGAGACGGAACCACTTCAACGGTATTTGATGAAGCGCATTTTTACAACGGTATTACGGAGAACATTCTGGTGACCTTAACAGGATACACCCCATTGGGTTGTGCTACCTCCTATCAATTATCCTTGCCGGTAATAAGCGACCCCATCTACTATGTTCCAAACACCTTTACGCCTGATCAGGATGAGCATAACCAAACATGGTTCCCGGTTTTCACCACTGGTTTCGATCCATACAATTTCGAACTTAAAATCTTTAACCGCTGGGGTGAAATAATCTGGGAAAGTCGAGATGCTAAAGGGGAATGGGATGGAACCTATGGTTCGGATGGAACCAAAGTACAATCAGGGGTTTATACGTGGGTCATCAAATACTCAAACAAAGAAACGGACGATAAAAAAGTGGTTTCTGGGTTCGTAAATGTCCTTCGATAACCGGTTATTTTTTCCTGAAAAATAATTTTAGAGGTACCCCGGTAAAATTGAAATGTTCGCGCATTCTATTTTCTAAAAACCGTGCATAAGAATCATTGATGTATTGGGGCAAATTACAAAAGAATGCAAAGGCTGGTGCGTGTGTTGGTAGCTGTTGAACAAACTTAATTTTAACGTACTTTCCTTTAACCGAAGGAGGGGGATTATCGTTAATAATTTCTAACATGACCTCATTGAGCTTGGAGGTTGGGATTTTTTTTGTTCGGTTAGCAAAAACTTCCATTACCGTTTCCACTGCTTTGTGTATGCGTTGTTTTGTAATGGTAGATGTAAAAATAATAGGAACATCGTTAAACGGAGCCAGTTGCTTTCGCAGTTGATCTTCAAAAGCCTTCATGGTGGACTGATCCTTTTCCACGAGGTCCCATTTATTTACCAGGACCACTACTCCTTTCGAGTTTTTCTCGATCATGTAATAAATGGAAAGATCCTGTTTCTGTAATCCTTCGGCGGCATCAATCATAAAAAAGCATACGTCAGCGTTTTCAATGGTACGAACCGACCGTAAGACCGAATAGTATTCAATATCCTCAGTAACCTTTGCTTTTTTGCGAATTCCTGCTGTATCAATCAATAAAAAATCTTGGCCAAACGCTTTGTATCGGGTATGAATTGCGTCCCTGGTTGTTCCTGAAATATCGGTAACAATGTTTCGCTCTTGGTTGGTTAACGCATTAATCATGGAAGATTTTCCGACGTTCGGGCGACCAACCACCGCAATACGGGGCAATCCATCTTGTTCAGAAACGTCATCGTCATTTTTATCGAGATGGCTTACCACTTCATCCAATAAATCACCGGTACCGCCGCCATTCGCTGCACTCAAATCGAAAACATCCCCAAGCCCGAAAGAATAAAATTCTGCGGAGAGCCCAATGCGATCGTTTGTATCTACTTTATTAGCAACGACTAGCACCTTTTTCTTACTTCGTCGGAGTATTTCGGCAACGAGTAAATCCATGTCTATAATTCCGGTTGTTACATCCACCATGAATAAAATGAGCCCCGCCTCATCAATTGCAAGTTCAACCTGCCTTCTTATTTCGACCTCAAATGCATCTTCTTTGGTCATCGCATACCCTCCCGTATCAATTACAGAAAAACGGTATCCATTCCATTCGCCTTTGCCGTAAATTCTATCCCTTGTAACGCCACTAACCTCCTTCACAATTGCATCGCGAGATTCCGTAAGGCGATTAAAGAGCGTGGACTTACCTACGTTTGGGCGGCCTACAATCGCAATTATATTACTCATTAATAACCGTATTTTTTAAGTTTAGCCTCTGAAGACCTCCAATCTTTATCCACCTTTACAAAGGTTTCTAGAAAAACTTTTTTATCCAAAAACTTTTGAATATCAATGCGTGCTTGTCGGCCAATTTTTTTGAGCATCTCCCCTCCTCTACCAATTACAATTCCCTTCTGGGAATCCCTTTCCACAATGATAACGGCTCTTATGCTGATTAAGTGAACTGTATCCTCATACTGTTCAATCTCTATTTGCGTACTGTAGGGTATTTCTTTCTGACAAAAATTGAATATTTTTTCTCGAATGATTTCGGAAACAAAAAAGCGCATCGGTCGATCCGAGATTTCTTCTTTGTCGTAATAGGGCGGATTTTCTGGAATGTGATGTAAAATTCTATTCCATACGGTTTCTATGTTGAAACGATGTAAGGCAGAAATAGGCATTACTTCAGCCAGTGGCATTTGTTCTTGCCAGTACTTAATACGCTCAGCTACTTTGTCTTGGTTTGATTTATCAACTTTGTTAATTAAGCAAAGAACAGGAATGTTCAATTTTTTAATTCTTGCTAAGGTACCTTCGTGATTCATTGTTTGCTCCAACGTATCGGTAACAAATAAGAGAACATCAGCATCTTGCAATGAGGTAGAAACATACTCCATCATATTTTCATGAAGCTTGTACGCCGCATTTACCACACCAGGCGTATCGGAAAATACAATTTGATGATCGTCATCATTAACAATACCAAGGATACGGTGTCGGGTCGTTTGCGCTTTAGAAGTAACAATGGAAAGCTTTTCTCCCACTAATTGGTTCATCAACGTGGATTTACCAACGTTTGGACTACCGACAATATTAACGAAACCTGATTTGTGTGGCATAGGAAGGCAAAGGTACTAAAATTAAAGCGGTAAAGGGTGCTCTAGTATTCTATTCAATTGGGGTGCTTTCGCTACCTTTGTATGGTGACAGAAGATGAACGGTATATAAAACGCTGCATTGATTTGGCTCAGTTAGGCCTTGGGAAGGTTGCCCCTAACCCCATGGTTGGATGTGTTATTGTCAAGGATGGCTCCATCATCGGAGAAGGATTCCACGGCACGTATGGAGGACCCCATGCAGAAATAGAGGCCATAAAAAGCGTGGTAAATTACCAGGATATTGTCGGAGCCACGGTATACGTATCGCTGGAACCTTGTAGCCATTTCGGAAAAACTCCTCCCTGTACTGTTTCATTAATCGATGCCAAACCCAAACGGGTGGTTATCGGATCAAGCGATACCAATCCTTCGGTATCAGGAAAAGGAATCGACCGGTTAAAAGCGGAGGGTATTGAGGTTATTACTGGGATTTTGGAGTCGGAATGCCGTGATTTAAACAAGCGATTTTTTACGTTTCATGAAAAGCGCAGGCCTTACGTGATTTTAAAATGGGCCCAAACGATTGATGGTTATTTGGATCGTAATAGAGAGGATTTTGAGACGGGAATCCACTGGATTTCGAGTCCCGAGACTAAAGTACTGGTTCACAAATGGCGTTCGGAGGAACAGGGAATTCTTGTCGGAAGGAATACAATTCTCAACGACAATCCTTCTTTAACGGTCAGGGAGTTTAGCGGATTAAATCCAACGCGTATTGTGATCGATAGTCAGTTGAAATTATCAAAAAACGTAGGCGTTTTCTCTGAGGAAGCACCAACTTTGATTTTCAATCGTTTGAAAAATGCGCAAGACGGGCTAATGGAATGGATTAAAATTCGCGAAACTTCAACAAAGGAAATTTTAGATGAACTCTTCCAACGTAATATTCAAAGCGTTTTAGTTGAGGGAGGTAGCCGAACCTTACAGTATTTTATTATTGACAATGTGTGGGATGAGGCTAGAGTAATCGTTGGAAACAAAAAGTTTAACGAGGGCATGAGGGCACCTGTCCTTACAAAAACGCCGATTAAATCGCATCCTTTTGGACCAGAAGACACCCTATACTACTACCACCGAAAATAATGGATTTATTCCTTAGTGTTTTAGCATCCAGTCTGATTTTTGTTCTTTTTCGATCCTTCCCGGGTTGGAAAATAGATACGCTACAAGCAGTTATCGCGAACTATTTTGTTGCTTTTGCTTGTGGAATTTTCCTATTCCATGACTACATCCCCGCCAGCGATGCCCTGCAAATCGGAATGCCCTACGCATTATTATGTGGTGTATTATTCATTTCACTTTTCATTCTCATGGGCCTTAGCTCACAGAACAATGGTGTATCAACCACGTCGATCTCTGTAAAAATGTCAATGGCTCTATCCGTTATCTTGGTGCTACTTATTAATCACACCCCCTTGGCATGGACAAATATCATCCCCTTAGTTGCAGCCATAGTGGGCGTATTTTTAGTTTCATTTTCGAAACAGGTCAACAACCAAGCGAACAGCTATCTCTGGATGCTTGTTGTGTTATTTTTTGGGAGTGCTGGCCTTGATTTGGTATTATATTTTACTAATTCCAGATGGCTCCCCAATGGTTTTCACGACGGGATATTCGCCGCACTTGGGTTTTTAATGGCAGGCTTCATGGGATTGGTCTACTTTATGATCAAGCGAATCCAAGGAAAGGTAAGCTTCAATAGAAGAAGTTGGTTTGCGGGAATTATCTTGGGGATTCCAAATTATTTCTCCATCTATTTATTAGTCAAGTCATACAATTCACTTAAGCTCTTACCGCATCAAATCCTTTCCATTGCGAATGTCGGAGTGGTGATTTTTGCAGCCATTCTTGGTGTAACCCTCTTTAAAGAAAAATTCACCATTCAAAAAACCATTGGACTGCTCCTTTGTTTAGCGGCATTAGCGTTCTCTATCGGGTTTGGATAAAAATTTCTAGTATTTATTCCCTAACTTTGAGGTAATGAAAAAACTTTTACTTCTACTTCTTATCGCAGCAACTGGTTTTACGTCAAATGCGCAAGTGTTCATCAACGAGGCAAGTAATGCGAACGGAACTAATTATGTGTTAGCCAATGGTAGTTCGCCCGATTGGATTGAACTTTACAATGCAAGCGCTACTCCGCAAGCACTACAAGGTCTTTATTTGTCGGACAACAGAACTACCTTAAACAAGTGGGCATTTCCTCCCATTGCCATACCAGCGAACGGATTCGCCACTATTCTCGCTAATGAACAAGGGACGACATATTTAGTTAATCATTTTGAGAGCCCAATCGATCATCAATCACAATGGTCATATACAATACCTAATGCAGCGATTCCAAATTGGAATACAACGGCTTTTGATGCGTCAAGTTGGAGTCAAGGAAAAGCGAGCATCGGTTATGGTGACGGGGACGATAGCAGCGATATTACAGGTCCAGCAACTACCATTTATGTGCGAATCAACTTCAATGTGACTAATTTTAATGACATCGCTAAAGCATTTTTAGACATCGATTACGACGATGGATTTGTCGCTTATTTGAACGGCATTGAAATTGCGCGGGAGGGGCTAGCAGGTTATCCTCCAACCTTTGATGAATTAGCTACAGATCACGAGGCCCAGCTCTATCAAGGCGGAAATCTGAGTAGTTATGATTTGGATATGAGCATAATCAGCAATTTATTGCAAAATGGTACAAATGTCCTTGCGGTTGAAATTCATAACGCTGACCCAAACAGTTCGGATTTAACCTGTAGGCCATTCCTGACCTTCGGATTAGCTTCACAACAGCAGCAATTTAACGGATATGTACATCCCTTTTTCAACACGCCGCAGGCAGGAACCATCGAAACGAATTTTGCGATTGCAACTAGCGGAGAAACACTCTATTTAAGTAATTCAAATGGAATCATTTTAGATAGCCTTGTTGTGCCTGATTTAGAACCCAACATGTCTGTAGGAAAGAAAACTGATGGCACGAATACATGGTTTATCTTCCCAACACCAACACCTAATGCCTCAAATGATTTGGCAGCATCTTTTATTGGGTATGAAGAGCAACCAACCCTCGATGTTGTTGGTGGGATTTTCCCAGATACCATAACAGTAAATGCAATAAATCAATCTACACAAAACGGAATTCTTCGCTACACCTTGAATGGACAAGATCCCGATACTACCTCAACACTTGTTAGTGGTCCAATCGCTGTTAATTCTAGCGCTGTGCTAAAGGTTAGTTGTTTCCCCAATGGTACCAATCGACTTGTAAGCCCAATTGAGGCCGAAACGTATTTAATCAATGAGAATTCAACCATTCCGATTGTTTCATTAACTATCGATAATGATGATTTGTATGGGCCGAATGGAATTTTTGATAATTGGTGGACGGATTGGAAACGACCGTGTGTGATTGAGTACTTTAATCCAGACGGCACAAAACAATTTGAAAGTAAAGCGTCGGTAAAACCTGATGGTGGCGCTGGAGGTAGTCGATCAAACCCTCAACACAGTGTTACCGTTGAACCCGCTAACTCAACCTTCGGTACGGGAGAGAATGTACATTATCCCCTATTCCCAGAAAAACCCTATGTAAATGACATTCAGGCGATTTACATTCGAAATGGAAGTAATTTCTGGAATCAATACCATCAACGGGATGCGACCTTCATGCGTGTCATGCGGAAATCACATGCGAATTCTCAAGCGTATCGTCCAGCTAATGTATTTTTAAATGGTCAATTCTTCGGAGTTTATGAACTGCGAGAAAAAGCCAATGAGACTTATTTCAATGAAAATTATGGTAATCACGTAGATAGCCTCGACCTCCTTTCTGTAAGTTATTGGTATGGAATGGTATTACGCACCGTAAAAGGATCCGACAGTTCGTTCTTTAATATGGTCAATTTTATCACTACAGCAGATAAAACTAATCCAAGCTATCTAAGTCAGTGCGACAAACGATTAGACTTGAAAAACTATACGGACTACATTGCCGCTGAATTGTGGTATGCAAATACCGATTGGATTTATAACAACGTGAAAATTGCACGAACACGTACAACAGACAATAAGTGGCGTTTTTTCTTGCAAGATGTGGAATGGGGTCTTGGGGGTTGGACTGATTATAATTCAAATATGTTTGATTGGTTTCAATATGCTCACCAACCAAACACATATTATGACATTCACAGTAATTTAATGCAGGACAGCACCTATCGAAATTATTTTATTAATCGATATGCGGATTTAATGAACACGCTCCTTCATCAAAATACATACACCCCGATTATTAATCAAATGTATGAAGAGCTACTACCCGAAATGCCGCGTCATTTTGCGCTTTGGACAGGGGATGTACCTGGAGGAATGAATACATATACCTATAATAGAGATGTTATTTTAGGTCAATTTAATAATAGGAACACCGCGGTACGGAACCAAATGTTGAGTTATTACAACTTACCAAATAGTGTCAATGTTACATTGAATACTATTCCTGCAGGCGCGGGCTATATTAAAATCAGTACAATTGTCCCAGATTCTTTACCATGGACCGGTGTTTACTTCAATGGGAATCCCGTTATAATTACGGCGGTCGCAAATCCAGGATATACCTTTGATCATTGGGAATATAATATAAATCTTCCTGCCAATGTATTAAATCAAGAATCAGTTGCAGTTAATATTGCAACCGATGACTATTTCAATGCAGTATTTTCAGGTTCTCCAACGAATTCCAATCTAACCATTTCAGAAATAAATTATCGTCCGGATGCAAGCTTGGATGGTGGAAACTGGATTGAGTTGCATAATTTCGGTAATTCAGAACTCAACCTCACCGGATGGTCCTTGAAAAGTGATGACTTCTACAATGCTTACTCCTTCAGCGACGGGGTTAAAATTCCAGCAGGTGGTTATTTGGTTGTAGCACAGGACACGCAATTATTCCATTCTGTATATCCAACGGTGTCTAATGTAGTTGGCAACCTTCGATTTGGATTCGAAAACAGTATGGATTCCATTTATATTTTTCGTCCAAACAACGACACCTTACTTGCTATGCAATATACAAACGACGCTCCGTTTCCGCGTTGCGCCAATGGATTTGGTAGGACCTTGGAAAATAAATACACAACATCGATTAGTCTAGATTCATTATCATGGTTCTGTGGTTGTATTGCAGGATCACCAGGTGAAGCGTATTTCCCGTGTGATGAACCCGTTATTTTCAGTGAGTTCAACCTAGGAAAGCCGACAATTGCTTACAATGCAGAGGATTGGATAGAGCTAAAAAATAACACGAATAACCCTATAAATTTTTCGGGTTACACACTGAAAGATGAAAAACAAGATCATATTTTCCAACTCACAGGACTTCAGTTAAATCCCGGTGAATATGCCTTAATTGTTAAGGATTCTGTCTTTTTTGCTGAACGTCACCCGTATTTTGATGGTAAAGCACTCTTTCAACTTCCTTATGGAATCTCACGAAATGATGCCTTGCGTTTATATGATATCAACGGGACCCTCCTTCAAAGCGTAGTGTTTGATACCACGATTGCATGGCCGCAAGCTCCGTTTAATAGTGATTTCACATTTGAATACTTAGAGGCGAATGCGAACCAAGCGCTTGCATCAAATTGGTTTCAAGGATGTGAAGGCGGTTCACCGGGCAGGGCGTTCAGTGCCTGTCCTGTTCTTCCAGAGGGCGAATTCGCATGGTTATATCCAAATCCATCAAGTGGAGAAATAACGATAGCCATAGACAACACAATCACTGGTAATTCAGGGACAACAATAGCCATATTTGACTTAAGCGGTAAACTTGTTTACAATCAAGAATATCCAGTGGTTGTTGATTCTGTTGAACCCATCAAGATGGACCTAGGATTCCTAAGCGCAAGTATGTATTTGATACGTGTTACTAAGGCTTCGCAATCAGTAACGCTAAGATTGATAAAGGATTAAGCCTGAGAAGCACGATTCAACAAGGTAATCATAGCAGCAGTAACAATAAACAATTGCGTTGCTGTTTCATCATCCATTGAGGTACCATCTTCATCGTCTGTAGACACTTCCATGGCCATAAATCGAGTCAACTCGGGTTGGTCACAAAAGTCTTCCAACATTTGTTCTGACTCTTCATCATCTTGCTCAAAGTATGCGTCAAGCATGGTAGAAAATTCCGGTTGAAATGCTTCGATCATTTCTTCAGTAATCTCAACGGGCGTTAATCCCGCTTGATTAAACGACGCGATAATTACCCAAAAATAGTAAAGTAAATATCCTTCTAATTCTTCGTTTTCGTATTCTGAAGGAGCTGCCAAGACATAGTCTAAAAGCACAGGTTGTTTCTCTGAAAATGCGGTAATCCCATCTTCCAATTGTTCGTCTGTAGCGTCGTCAACCCAGTCAAGCGCTGTTTCAATGTGTTTAATTTCAATATGTTTCATCGGGTCAAAGGTAGGCTTTCTTGAGAATAAAATGAAAATGTAACTTTGGATACACAAGAAATTATCCCTTCGACTTACCTTTGCAACACAATGAAAACAAAACTGTATTATTTAGGAATGACACTAGCGGGAATGCTTGTTGGTTATCTGTACTATCGATTTTACGGGTGTTCTAACGGATGTATGATAGCAGGTAACCCTTGGCGATCAACCGTGTATTTTGGGTTTATGTTTTTACTTGGAAGTAGTTTAATTAAAGATTTAATAACAAAAAAGTCATGAGTGAATTTAACGGAACCATCGTGGATGTAAGAACACGAGAAGAATTTAGTGGCGGCCATGTGGCCCATTCAGTAAACATTCCATTACAAGAAATAATGGACCACGTAGAAGAAATTAAACAAATGAAAACACCAATTATATTCTGTTGTGCATCCGGTGGAAGAAGCGGTCAAGCTACACATTACTTCAAATCTTTGGGAGTGGATTGTGAAAACGGCGGTGGATGGATGGAAGTTAATCACCAACTTAATAACTAAGCCATGGGATTATTTAGCAGTATTTTTGGGAAGAGTACAGATTTTGCACAACTGGTTAAGGACGGTGCTGTAATTCTTGACGTGCGTACCCCCGGGGAATATTCGGGCGGTCACATTAAAGGATCTAAAAACATTCCGCTTCAGAGCATACAACAAAACTTGAGTAAAATCCCAAAAGACAAGGTGATTATTACCTGTTGTGCTTCCGGAATGCGCAGCGGGTCAGTCAAGTCGATACTTCTTTCCAGTGGCTTTAAAGAAGTTCACAACGGTGGAGGCTGGATGAGTTTGAAAGGCAAGATTTAAACGTAGACATTTAGTTATTTAAGAGGGGCTCAATCCCCTCTTTTTTATTAATTATTATTGAACTTTACTACCTTTGCGTATCCTTTAATTTAACATAGCATGCAACTGTGGAATAAATACAACAAGGAGGAATTGGAAAAACAACTTCGCGCCAAAGGACATACCTATGTTACGGTATCGTTCTATACCTACGCAAAAATCCAAGATCCTCATTCCTTTAGAAATGAACTCTATGCCATGTGGGATTCGCTTGATGTGATTGGTCGAACCTATGTGGCCCATGAGGGAATCAATGCCCAAATAGCCGTTCCAACCAATAATTTCGAAGGATTTAAAGAGAAATTATACAGCATAGACTTTTTACATGGCGTTCGCTTAAACACAGCCGTTGAAGAACAAGGAGCCGAATTTCCTTTTCTCAAACTAAAAATTAAAGTGCGAGATAAAATCCTTGCTGATGGCTTGAATGATGAAACCTTTGATGTCACCAACAAAGGCCAGCACCTTACCGCAGAAGAATTCAACAAATTGACCACAGAATCCGAGTGTTTATTGGTTGATTTTCGAAATCATTACGAACACGAAGTAGGTCACTTCAAAGATGCTATTCTTCCCGATGTAGACACCTTCCGCGACTCATTACCGGTGATTGAAGAAGAAATTCTCAAAGGAAATGAAGACAAAAAAGTGATCATGTACTGCACAGGTGGTATTCGCTGCGAAAAAGCTTCTGCATGGTTTAAGCACCGTGGGTTCAGTAATGTGTATCAATTAGACGGTGGAATTATTAAATACGCCAATGAATGCAAAAGTCAAGGGCTAGAAAATAAATTTTTAGGAAAGAACTTTGTATTTGACGAACGACGAGGTGAACGAATTTCGGACGACATCATTAGTGAATGCCATCAATGTGGAGCGCCGTGTGATGACCATACCAATTGTGCCTTTGAAGGCTGTCACCTCCTTTTTATTCAGTGCGATACCTGCAAAAATTCCATGGACAATTGTTGTTCAGATGCTTGCAAAGAAATTATTCAGCTGCCAGAAGAACAGCAACGTGCCATCCGCCAAGAGGTGACGAAAAGTAATTTAATTTTCAAAAAAGGTAGATCCGAAGCGCTTAAGTTCAAAGGAATGAAGTAAATCGTTTATCTTTGGTTAAATTTCGCTTCTATGTCCTTTATGCTCTTCATTCATTGGTCGTTTGATTCAAAAATATTTCAGGATTTGAACACACCCAATTGGTACGGATTGTTGTTCGTATCAGGTATGATCTGTGGTTATTTTGTGATAAAAAAAATGTTCCAAAAGGAACAGATTTCAAACGACACCTTGGATCAATTGGTAATGTATATGGTTCCTGCCACCATCATCGGCGCGCGCTTGGGGCACGTATTTTTTTATGGCCCTTATTGGGGGCCTGACGGGTATTTTACCGATCCCATTAAAATTTTATACGTTTGGGAGGGGGGGTTGGCCAGCCATGGTGCTGCAATCGTCATCTTAATCGCATTGTGGTATTTTTCCAAAAAGGTAATTCAAAAACCCTTCTTGTGGATCTTGGATCGCATTTCCGCTCCAATTGCCATTGCTGGCACCTTCATTCGCTTAGGTAATTTGGTAAATCATGAAATCGTAGGGCATAAAACGACCATGCCTTGGGGGTTCCGTTTTTTACATCATCCTTATCACCGCGAGCAAATCGATTTGAAAACCTTTGATTGGTCAACCGTAGAGGTAAGACATGCCACAAATCTGTATGAATCCATGGCATACTTACTCTCGTTTGGTATTTTGATGTTTCTCTTTTGGAAAAAGGAAGGTTGGAAAAAACCTGGACTCGTTTTTGGCGCTTTTCTGGTTTTAATTTTTGGATTCCGTTTTTTAATCGAATTTTTAAAAGAGGGGCAAACAGACAACGATAATTTCGTTCACCTTTGGACGGGTATAAATACTGGTCAATGGCTAAGTGTTCCATTGGTTTTCACGGGATTAGTGCTAATTTATTTGGCTCGAAAAAAAGAACCATTAAACGCTTAGTGTACTTTTGACATTAACAATTGTTGAAACCTTTATATATTTGTAAAAAATACATGTCCAATGGCAGAAAAAACCACGAAAAACAAGGTCAATAACAAAAAATCAGGTTCCTTGGCATTTCCGAAAGAAACCTATGTTAAATGGTACCGGGATATGCTCTTAATTCGCCGGTTTGAAGAAAAGACTGGACAACTTTACATTCAACAGAAATTTGGTGGATTTTGTCATTTGTACATAGGGCAAGAAGCCATTGCCGTGGGTACGGCAAGTGCCGTAAGGCCAACCGATAAACATATGACGGCTTACCGCGACCATGCGCACCCCATTGCTTTAGGTACCGATCCTAGGGTTCTAATGGCTGAGTTATTCGGAAGAATTACGGGTTGTTCCAAAGGAAAAGGTGGTTCAATGCACTTTTTTGATAAAGAAAAGAACTTCATGGGAGGGCACGGAATTGTAGGGGCACAAATACCGATGGGGACTGGCGTTGCCTTTGCTGAGCAATACAATGGAACCGACAATGTAGCCATTGTTTCCATGGGCGATGGTGCCGTTCGTCAAGGTGCCTTGCACGAGACTTTCAACATGGCTATGATGTGGAAACTCCCTGTCATCTATATCATTGAGAATAACAATTACGCCATGGGAACCAGTGTCGAAAGAACGACCAATGTTACTGATTTATCGAAAATTGGACTTTCGTACGAAATGCCTTCTAAAATTGTCAACGGCATGCGTCCTGAAGATGTGCATAATGCAATTGAAGAGGCGGCTAATCGCGCTCGACGCGGTGATGGCCCTACCCTACTTGACATTCGAACCTATCGCTACAAAGGCCATTCCATGTCAGATCCGCAAAAATACCGTTCGAAAGAAGAAGTGAATGAATGGATGGATAAAGATCCCATCGATCATGTTTTGGACGTGATTAAAGAACAGGGTTGGATGACCTCAAAAGAAATAGAGGATACGGAAGCATGGGTAAAGAAAGAGGTAGAAGAAAGTGTGGCTTTTGCGGAAAATTCCCCCTACCCTGCACCCGAAGAATTATATGTTGATGTTTACAAGCAACAGGATTATCCTTACATTAAAGAATATTAATACGTATTAAATGGCTGAAGTAATATACATGCCCAAATTGAGCGACACCATGACTGAAGGGGTTGTTGCTTCTTGGTTAAAAAACGTTGGTGACCCTGTAAAATCCGGTGAATTGCTCGCGGAAATTGAAACCGACAAGGCCACGATGGAATTCGAATCTTTTTACGACGGTGTTTTATTACACATTGGTGTAGAAACCGGAAAGGCCGCTGCTGTGAATGCGTTGTTGGCAGTAATTGGAAATTCGGGAGAAGATATTTCTGCCATTTTATCTACCGCCTCAGCAACGGAAACTAGTACAGAAACGGCCCCTAAACAGGAACAAGAAGCCCCAAAGCCGGTGGCTGATCCTACTCCTGCACCCATACCTGCCCCGACAGTTGCTCAACCCGTCAAAACAAGCGCCCCGGTTGCCATGGTATCGAATGACCGGGTTTATGCCTCACCATTGGCGAAAAAACTAGCAGACGAGCGAGGGATTGATTTAAACTATATCCAAGGTTCCGGTGAAAATGGACGTATCGTTAAACGCGATGTAGATCACTATCAACCTCACCCGAATGGCACGACTACATCGGCAGGAAAATCAATGGGCCTCACGACAGAGACTTTTACCGATGAACCTGTAACACAAATGCGAAAAACCATCGCACGTCGTTTGGCAGAAAGTAAATTTACCGCGCCGCATTTCTATTTGACCTTAGACATCGACATGGACCAAGCGATATCTTTTCGATCTTCGGTCAATGCTACAGAAGGATTTAAAATATCCTATAACGACATGGTCATCAAGGCGGTAGCTTTAGCGCTAAGAAAACACCCAATGGTGAATTCAGCTTGGATGGGAGATTTTATTCGAAGAAATCAACACGTTCACATCGGAGTTGCTGTGGCTGTTGATGAAGGACTCTTAGTACCTGTAGTCCGTTTTGCCGACACCAAAGGATTCATGGAAATTTCAGCAGAGGTAAAGGATTTTGCCGGACGTGCGAAAGAGAAAAAGCTACAACCATCTGACTGGGAAGGAAACACCTTTACGATCTCCAACCTCGGAATGTTTGGTATCGAGTCCTTCACGGCGATTGTAAATCCACCAGATAGTTGTATTTTAGCAGTAGGAGGCATTAAGGAGATTCCTGTGGTAAAAAAAGGCCAGGTCGTTCCAGGAAACGTTATGAAAGTGACTTTATCCTGCGATCATCGTGTGGTTGACGGTGCTAGCGGCGCTGCCTTCCTTCAAACCTTTAAAAACTACATGGAAAATCCGATTTCGATGCTCCTATGAGTTCGTAAATCGTATGAATCTAAAATCCCTTTCGCTACTACTACTTCTTCTCGGGGGAAAATTCGTCTGGAGTCAGGCAACCCTTCGGGTTACCGTTTTGTCGGTTCAAACGGCTATTTTTCAAGATTGCGATGGTTTTTTTAGCGGAAACTCTGATTTCGTTTGGGAATTTACCGCTACGGACAATACCCTAGGGTATTCGAATAATAACCCCGCCCTCTTTGGAATTTTTGGATTCAATTATGCGTTTAAAAACAACGACAACGGACCATATACCATGACGTCGCCCGGAGGAAACTTTTCACCCAACAGTGGATTATTTTTCGACCATGATTACCTCTGCCCTACCAATGTGCCCACAAGCATTAACCTAGCTTGGGAGGCTTATGAAAACGATGATATTGGCAATTACGACATTGTTGGACTCAACGATGGAAATACTAATATACAAAACGTAACCATGGCCGTTCCCGCAGCTGCAGGATCCTTGTTCTATACCTTTACGGCCTTCTCCATGGACCCTGGCTGCAATCAAACCTATACGATAAACTTGCGCGTAGATCGAATTCCCATTGTGGTAAATTACATGCAAGATAATGTGTGCAATGCAAATGCTATAGCCTTGAACACCACCTATAGTTTTGGTTGGTGTCCTGCCACCTTGGAACCGAACGAACCCGCTGCTAATGACGTTCAAAATGCGGGATCGCTTTGGTCTAAATTTGTTGCTCCTGCCTCAGGAAGTGTTCAAATCACTACTGATCTTGCCGGTACGCAAATTGGCACATATTTTCAAGTATACCACGCCGCTGATGCAGGAAATTGCACCGATGGGATTCATGCCGTTACCGGTACACTCATTAAGGATAAATTCGAATACCTTTCAAACATTGAGTTTTCCGACGGCATTGATCTTTTAGGAGTGGATCCAGAAGCAGAAATAACTTTGGATGCATGTGACCCTGTTCCCTTGATCTCCTATCAAAAATTGATTCCCGGTCAGACGTACTATATACAATTGTGTGCTGATCAAGTCAACGATAACGGCTACTTTCAACTGCGCGTGAATGGACTAGGTGGCGGTCCACCCAATGTAGAGGACATTCCCTGTCTCTCAAATACCGTATCGTATGGAACTGCTGCAATATCTTCCGGATCCAATTCTACGGCAACAACCACCTTGAGCTTTGGATGCGCCTACGATGGTGGAAACAATGCCGCAGAAACAGGACAAGCGCATACATCGTCCAATCCAAACCAATACCATGCCTACGACTATCCACATCCTTCCGTAGGAAATCCTACGATGAACGAAAGCGTTTGGTTGAATTTTATTGCCCCAAACCAAGGAAGAATTGTTTTCGAGGCCGACTACCAAAGTGCGCTTTATGGAGAAAGCGCTGCCCTCTTCGGCTATGATACCTCGTTTGCGCCAGGTATTCCAAACGATTACCTTTGTTCAAATTTGAAATTTATCGATTCCGATGAAGGGGGTACAAACGGCTTCCTTGGCGGAGACCCTAGTGCATTAATTCAAGCACCTTGCTTAGAACCAGGTTATAAGTACTATGGTATGGTTGATCCTTCGGACGCCATTACACCATTGAGTGCACAATCCATTAAAACATGGGTTCACGATCCGAGTGTGGTTAACCCTACCATGAATCCTCCAGGAAACGATATTCTTTGCTTAACCATGCAGAATCCCCTGTATCAAGTCCCTGTTATTCCTGCTGGAGTGACCCCTCCTTTTCAAGCAGTTGCAGGAAGCAACGTGCTCGCTTGTCAAGAATATTTAGCCGGTGAGCCAAACGTAGATCCAAATCCAGCGAACTGTGCAAACCAAACGGTATGGCACTATTTTATTGCGCCTGCCTCAGGAGCAGTCGAGATCAGCCTACGTGCCTATATCGGAATGAACCTATTGCGCTTCAACATTTATGAATTATTGAATGGAAACAACTGTTATGGAGGACTAGCTCCGGCTACCTTTACAACTACGGGTTCACGTTATGATCCGATAATTACCCCCATAGTAAGTGGATCCGCAACGTTTAATGGACAGCAAGTGTCTCTTTGTTGTTTGGATTCAGGAACCGTTTACGCCATTCAACTCGATGGAGGGTCCCCTGGGGATGAAGGTCAATACATAATCGAGTATATTCACGAAATTGAGGCAAATGCAGGGGCCGTAGACGTAAGTGTTAGCAATGGGGAATACACAAATATACTAACTGGAGATACCGCATTAATTTGCTTTGGAAACACCTTGCAACCCAATATCCTCTTGGACGGTATAGGTAATTCGACGCAAAGCTTACCAAGTTGTTTAACGCCTGGATACGTATTACACAACTATCCGACGGTTCCAGACCCTGTTTACAATTCAGGTTTTACCTTCATAGACTCATTACAGTCCAACGGTAGTTTTTCTCATGTTGGAGATGGATCAGGAAGCTTTGGCAATCCAATTTATAATACCGTATATTACCTCTCTCCCGCTGGAGATTTACCCAACGCCTGGGGTACTTTTAGTTGCCAAACAACTACCGTAGCTGATGGAGTTCCAGTAGTCTTCCTATCCCCGTTAGCTGCCAATAGTTCCTATGATAACACCAACTGTACGCTAAGTTTTACGCTATCCGGTGGCGTATCCGGTTACTTAAATCAACCCTACAGCTATAGCATAACGAACCCCATTGGTCAGGTAGTGGCTTCGTCAACCACTGCCCAGGGACAGACCGTATCCATGGTAGCCGCCATACATGGAATTTACACGGTTACGATTCCAGACGAGCCTTGTCCGTTGACTTTGACTATAGATGCGACAGGTTGCCAAAATCCTTGTGTTCCCCTATCCATTCCTGTAAGCGTTACCATTTGTCAGGGGGATAGTATACTCCTGGGAGGAGAAATGCAAAACGTTGCTGGTATTTACATCGATTCATTAACCTCGATTATGGGTTGTGACTCCGTTATACTCACTACATTGGGATTTCATCCCAATCCAAGTTACGGATTTCAAAACGCAACCCTGTGTGAAGGGGATGTATTTTCGTTCAATGGGAATACCTACAGTGAAAATGGCCAATACCAAGATACCATTCAAAGCATTTTCGGTTGCGATAGCATCGTCACAACCAGTGTTTTTGTAATAACTCCAGTGGTGGTAAACCACGAAGTATACCTATGTCAGGGAACTTCCTACACCTTCAACGGAAATACCTACACGCAGGAGGGAGTTTATTTCGACACTACGAGCACGGTATTGGGGTGTGATTCTATCAATGTATTGAGCCTATTTTTGAATGCAGGTTATCAAACGAGTCTGTACGACACGGTTTGTTTTGGGAATCCTTATGTATTTGGCATTGACACCTTATCGGAATCCGGAATCTATGTATTGCCCCTCGTGGCAGACAATGGATGCGATTCCACGATAACCTTGGAGCTATACTTGTTGGACTGTTCAACCATTACCATTTACGCACCCAATTCCTTTACCCCTGATGCCGATGGGACAAACGATTTATGGTTCCCGGTCATACAAAACGTTAAGTCGTATCGCTACGACATATACAACCGGTGGGGAGAGCGAATCTTCACCTCCACTGGCGATCCATGGGATGGCTCTTACCAAGGGAATCCTTGTCAAATGGGAATTTACACCTATATAATTGACTGGATTGACGAAGATAATAAGGCGCATAGGGTAACTGGAAGCATAACCTTAATTTTATAGCCAATGTACTCACAAAGAAGGTTGGTAAGCAAAGGTAAAGGAAGCATATGAAAGCAGTATTATCAACCCTTTGGATGGCCTTAATTTCGTTTTTTAGCGGTTCCATTTTAGGACAAGAAAACCCAACGCAGGTTCCTTCTTGCCTATTCATTCCGAATAACATCAGCGTACGCTGCGACGATTACAACAAGGATTTCACACTGGAAATAGGTAGCAATAGCGAATGTAGCATTCAGAAAATGGAAGTATTCTCGAGATGGGGAAACACCTTATTTTCAACGGAAGCTCCGCCATGGGAATGGTATGGAGGCAAGGAGTCCACAGGGGCTTACAATGTGGTGGTCACTTATTTAGAAAAATCCGGAGAAATAAAAACAAAGACACAGGCAGTTTATTTGATTAAGTAAACTTGCGAGCTGCCAACTTGAGCGACACACAAGGCCGATTACTATCCAATATGTTCAATTTCATTGCGTTAGGGATAACCTAAAAGAATCCTCCTATGGAACCAGAACAGATTAAAAACAAAATTCTCGAAATACGAGGTAAGAAGGTCATGCTTGACATGGACTTAGCCAAAATTTACGAAGTAGAAACGCGGGTTTTAAAACAGGCAGTCAGAAGAAATATAGATCGATTCCCCAGTGATTTCATATTTCAATTGACAGAAATTGAGATGCAACACTTGGTATCACAAAATGTGATACCCACGCTAAATCACTTTGGCGGCGCTAAACCATTCGCCTTTACTGAGCAAGGTATTGCTATGCTATCAAGCGTTTTGAAAAGTAAAAAAGCGATACATATGAACATCTCCATCATGCGCGCTTTCGTGATGATGCGGCAATAGGCCTTAAACCATCAAGAGTTGAGTGAGAAACTCACCGCGCTTGAACAGCAATACGGACAAAAATTCAAAGACATCGAACAGGTCTTGAACTACCTCATCCAGAAAGATCAAAAGACCATAAAGCAATCGGCTCGGAAACAAGTGGGGTATAAAAAATAATCGTATGAACATCAACTCCCATTTAGCACACTTCAAGAATTATTTGAAATCCCAACGTTATAGTCCTAACACCATTAAAACCTACACGGACGCGTTAGGGGTGTTTTTTCAATATCACAGCAACAAGGACCTGGAACAATTGGGTATAGCAGAAATCATCGAATTCAATACGGGTTACATCCTTCGGAAGCACCTATCGGCAAGTTATCAGAACCAGGTCATCAATGCCATCAAGTTATTTTATCGAAACCGGTTTAATCGGGTCATGAACCTCGATAACATACAACGACCACGAAGGGAAAAGCGCCTGCCGAATGTGCTAAGTAAGCAGGAAATCAAAGCGATACTTGAGGCTCCCACGAACCTAAAACATCGAGCCATGTTGAGCTTAATATACGCTTGCGGATTGCGAAGGAGTGAATTATTGAATTTAACCTTGAAGGATGTATTATCAGATCGTAACTTACTTTTTATTCGACAATCCAAGGGCAAAAAAGACCGCGTGGTTCCGATTAGCAATAAAATTATTGATATGCTTAGGGAGTACTTTAAAGCCTACAGGCCTAAAATATGGTTGTTTGAAGGGCAATATACAGGAGAGCAATACAGCGAGCGTAGCTTACAATTGGTATTGAAGCAAGCTTTGCAAAAAGCGGGTAATAAAAAACCTGTTAGTTTGCATTGGTTAAGGCACAGTTATGCCACGCATTTGTTGGAATCCGGAACGGACCTTCGGTACATTCAGGAGCTACTAGGTCACAGTAGCAGTAAAACGACAGAAATATATACCCATGTGAGTACCAAAAACCTACAGCAAATCCGATCACCGTTCGATGATTTATAAGAAATAAACGTATATTCGTACATACGCAACAAACCTACTCCTATACACCCAAATCGGTGTGCTTGGAGAAAGTTTATAGCGCTTATAAGCTAGTTATGCGTCATGCTTTAGAAGAAAACACTCACTTGAATCAGCCTAATTGATAACAAGAAATGATTGAAATAAAAAAATATTTCCAAAAAATGGTTGCTATTTCTGAAAAAGATTGGGAGTTCTTTTCATCTAAACTTATAAGACGTGAATTTGCCAAAAATTCAATAATTTTAAAAGTAGGTCATAAAGAAAACTACTTATCTTTTATTGAGAAGGGAATTGTTAGAAAATGTATTCCACAAGAATTTGATGATTTAACTTTTGAATTTGCATTTGTCAATAATTTTGTGTCCGCATATGATTTTTTCTTGACACAAGAACCATCAACATACCAGTTAGAAACCTTAACAGACACTATACTCTGGAGTGTGTCGTATAATGACTTAGAAATAATTTATGACAAAACGGAAATTGGCAATACTATAGGAAGATTGGCAAGCGAAGACCTGTTTATGAAAAAATCTAAGCGAGAATTATCTTTATTAATCCAATCTGCCCAGGAACGTTATTTGAACTTATTTACAGAACAGCCTGAATTGTTGCAATTTATTCCATTAAAGTATAT
>CAIJTF010000048.1 GCA_903823565.1 uncultured Flavobacteriales bacterium | reverse complement strand
CCAGTATTGCTCACATCCCAAAAGTCCGTTGAAAACAGCGGACTTTTCTGTTTTTTATCCATGCATTATTGCAGATGGTAAAAAAAAGGGAACGCTCGTTTATGCGAAGCATATTTTTGGGATGGGTACCAGAGCCCCCAGTCTATGGATCTAGCATCCAGTATTGCTCACATCCCAAAAGTCCGTTGAAAACAGCGGACTTTTCTGTTTTTTATCCATGCATTATTGCAGATGGTAAAAAAAAGGGAAAGTTCGTTTATGCGAAGCAAAATACCAGCAGGAATATAATTGCTTTCTATTTTATGGCACTAAATTAAATTCCATTACGCTTAAAACGTCCTTAGAACAAGCTGTTTTTAGCGTGGTACCGGCGGGTAACCACATAGGGAGAAGGTTCGCCGGGGCTAGGTAAGTGCCTGAACTTCCGTGACCTGGGGAACCATTAATCAGGTAATAGTTTTGTCCATTAACCAACATTGGGTGATGGCGGTCGGGATAAGCACACCCCCCTCCTACTTCAACCATGTCGGGAACGGCAATTCCAGCCTGCATGTAGGACTCCACTTTCCAAACTTTTCCTGCCGGAACGGTCTGAACCGTACTCGAAACTAAAAGTACTTGATTGAATTGCAAATTGAATTGACTGGTTATTTGATGGTTCGATATCAAAAACCAAACCCCAACAAAGAGTAAAAAGCGTATGCGAAGTCCACTCATATTAGGTGTAATTTTTTCTTACTCTACTGGACGAAAAACCATTCCGGCCGTAGTGAGATATCCTTCTGGCGTAATACCAACCTCCAAAGCGTTATTTTCCTCTCCAAAACCAATTAACATTCGACTTGTCCCCTCCCCTTCAATGGCAAGCGACGAAAACAATTTTCGTTTTCCGTTGACATTTGAAAGCACCAAGACTGGTTTTTGATCGAGTGTCTCAATGGAGAAGAACATGTCAAAATCCCCTTCAATACTTGCTTTAAAGGTGTGCCCAGATAACCAAGACCAAACCTCGGCTTCCGTGTTTAGCGTCGGTGCCGTTTGGCCAAAAGAAATCCCGGCCATGAAACAAAGGCTTACTATAAAAATGAATTTAACCATAGTCAATTATTTATTGTTTTCTGTGAATAATCCTGTTTGGATTATGAGACTCAAATATAACAAGGATTTCAGAAATTATACCTATTTTTGCGCCATCAATATTTTATGCAAATGAATATTCAGGATTTTAACCTTTCAGATTTAAAAGAAAAATTTTCGAAAAACAAATCGTTTCGTATAGGCACCATCATAGTTGGCTCGCTGATAGGATTGGTTTTGTTGTATTTTGCGTACCGTCAGTTCGTCTGGAAACCAGTGAATGATAAAGCTAATAATTCGTACTGGAAAGGTCAGCTTCAATTCAACAAAGATTCTGTCGATGCCGCCATTAAGCTTTTCAAGGAAAGTGAGAAAAAATATGGTGGATCATACACAGGAGGTGAAATCAGTAAATATCATTTAGCACGTTGCCTTATGGACAAGAAAGATTTCAAAGGTGCTGCAAAACATTTAGAAGAGGTTCAATTCGAAAATAAAAATGTTGAGGCCAGTGCTAAAGGGCTTCTAGCCGATTGTTATTCAGAAATGGGAAAATACGATAAGGCTATGCAAACCTATGAGGAGGCTTCTTCTGCTACTGATCATGAACTAATCTCCCCACAATTGTTGCAATTGGCAGGACGTTGTGCTATAAAATTGAATAAAACGGATCAGGCGTGTGATTACTTTTCAACCATAAAGCATAAGTATCCAGTATATTCGGAAATTAAGTCCATCGATAAATTTATCGGTTTAACCTGTGGTCCTAGTGGAGCAAAAGCCCCAAAAAAGTCATACAGTTATAAATGGTTGTTTTGGTTAACTGGCGGTGTGTTGATTGCAGGGATATCGATCTATTTCTACAGCAAGTCTAGAAAATCAGCCTAATGGCAACCGATGGCAATGCACTGTCCGAGGATTCTTTATCCCAACTCAAAGGACTCAATCAACTGCGAATAGGAATTGTCGTTTCCAATTGGAATAAATCCATTACGGAAAGCCTCCTGGATGCGGCTGTAAAAATTTTTAAGGAAGCTGGATGCAAAGAGGTTTTGGTGCGCTGGGTACCAGGATCCTTTGAACTTCCCTTAGCCGCAAAACAAATAATCGTTCAAGAAAAAGTTGACGGAGCAATGGTCATTGGAAACGTAATTCAGGGGGAGACCAAACATTTTGACTTTGTATGTCAAGGGGTTACTCAAGGTACCATGGACGTAATGTTAGAAACCAATACACCAATAAGTTTTTGTCTACTTACAGATTTAAACCTTCAACAATCTTTAGATCGTTCTGGAGGAAAATGGGGAAATAAAGGCCGCGATTGTGCTATTGCCCTTCTCCAAACGATTAAAGGAGAAACTCACTCCATATGACACTCATTAAATCTATTTCAGGATTCCGTGGAACCATCGGGGGCCTAGCTGGGGATAACCTTACCCCAATTGATATTGTTTCCGTTGCTGCTGCATATGGTACTTGGTTGAAACAAAAAAATCCCAACCAACCCTTAAAGGTAGTAATCGGTAGAGATGCACGAATTTCTGGGGCAATGGTTTCCTCTTTAGTAAGCAATACGCTTATTGGATTGGGAATCGATGTTTTAGACCTCGGTCTTTCGACCACCCCAACCGTTGAGTTTGCCGTTCCATGCGAAAAAGCACAGGGTGGAATAATCCTTACTGCATCACACAATCCTAAGCAATGGAATGCCCTTAAACTTCTTAACGAAAAAGGTGAATTTCTATCGGCTGAAGACGGCAATACCGTTGTTCAACTTTCGTCTTCAAATGAATTACACTTTGCTGAAGTCGACCAATTAGGAAAGTACACAACCTCTCAAGAATACCTTTCCAAACATATTGATGCTATTCTTCAATTGCCAACGGTCAACGCATCCGCCATAAAAGAGGCCGATTTTTCCATTGTGGTTGATGCCGTTAATTCTACGGGTGGGATTTTTGTACCTGCCCTACTGAAAGCCCTTGGCGTTGAAAAAGTTATTGAATTGTATTGTACCCCCAGTGGTAATTTCCCGCACAACCCTGAGCCTCTTCCAGAGCATCTAACAGACCTTGCCGAAAAGGTTGTTGAAACGCATTCCGACTTAGGAATTACAGTCGATCCCGATGTAGATCGTCTCGCTATGGTCTGCGAAGACGGAAGCATGTTTGGGGAGGAATATACCTTGGTTGCCGTTTCGGATTATGTCCTTTCCAAAACTCCAGGTCCAACCGTTTCAAACCTTTCCTCAACCCGTGCCCTTCGGGATATAACAGAAGATAAATACCAACAAACCTATCGTGCCGCCGCAGTAGGCGAAGTAAACGTTGTCGAAACGATGAAGGAAATTGGAGCAGTCATTGGCGGCGAAGGAAATGGTGGCGTGATATACCCCGCTTCGCATTACGGTCGAGACGCACTGGTGGGAATTGCCTTGTTTTTGAGTCATTTGGCTGAACGAAAACAAAAAGTATCCGCACTTCGTGATTCCTATCCCAAATATACCATTTCAAAAAACAAATTGGATTTAGATCCCAAAACCGACGTTGATGCATTACTGCTAGCTATAGCTAACGAATATACAGGCTTTGAAGTAGATACCCGAGACGGGGTTAAAATTTACATTGAAAAGGAATGGGTTCACTTGAGAAAAAGCAATACGGAACCAATTATTCGGATTTATACGGAAAGCCAAGACGCCCATTCAGCAGAGGCCTTAGCCAATAAAATCATCGAAAAAATTAAAGCTTTACTAAAATAGCTTATCTGAATTGAACCGATTCTAGCTCCGTTTGTACGGGGGAGCCTAAATTTAATCATATGAAAAATCTCTTTGTCCTTGTTTCTCTCGTCGCTCTTGGTTTCACCGCACGAGCCATTGATCCATTAACCATTAAATCCACCATCTCTGAAGTAACCGTCTTCTCTCAAGGTGCGCAGATTTATCATACCGCTTCTTACACCATAAAACCCGGAACTACAGAAATACGTATTGAAGGCATAAGTTCCTTTATCGATGCCAAGTCCATTCAATTACAAGCGACAGGAAATAGCATTATTTTAGATACCCGCTACCGATTGTTTTATCCACAACCGGAAAGTAAAAAAAACGACGCTACACTTTCCAAATCGAAAAAAGACCTAGAAGCCTTACAAGATTCATTGGAATTAGTGAATTATGATATCACAGAATTAGAAGACGAAATCAATGTGCTAATTGCCGCAAAAAATATCATAACCAATAACGGTGCAGTTCGAGGCAATGGTAAGGTTAACGATTCCATTAACTTATTGAAACAAACCGTTGAGTATTATTCATTGAAAATGAATGAAATTAACAAGCGCATTCTATCGTTGGAAAAAAAGAAAAAAGAAAAATCTAAAATAAAACAACGCTTAAGCCAACGCTTCAATGAACTCCAAACATACATCAACCAGAATGCAAACCCCAACGCTTCCCAACAAGGTATACCTCAAATCATTGTCACACTTTCCACCTCAGAAAATACTTCAGGAAAAATTTATTTAAGCTACTTGGTGTCAACGGCTGGTTGGACACCCATTTACGACCTTCGTAGCGACTCCAAATCAGGAAAGATAAGTTTGACCTACAAAGCTCAGGTTTTTCAAAATTCCGGGTTGGACTGGGATAACATAAAACTAAACATTTCCACAAATAACCCTTTTGTAAATAAGACCAAACCCACATTAAACCCTTGGTATGTGGATTATCTAACCTACCAGTATAAACAAGAATTAAACGAAGTGACCATTAAAAGTACTCGGCAAATACCACAAGCGGCATTCAATCAAGGATTTGTCATGAAAGATAAGATGGAGGATTTACCAGCTGCTATGGATGCAGACCAATTCACCAAAGTGGTGCATCAACTTATTTCCGCAGAGTTTAAAATTGATTTACCCTACTCCATTAAATCCAACAATGAAAAAGTTATGGTACTTATTAAAAAGGAAGATTTAAATACTACCTTCAAGTACTTTACGGTTCCAAAAATGGATCCAGGAGTATATTTAGTAGCGCAAATGACCAAAGTGGATAATTTGCAATTGGTTCCAGCCAATGCCAATATTTTCTTCGACGGTTCATACATCGGAGAAACCTATATTGACCCTACGAACATAGACGACACCTTGAATTTATCCTTAGGAAAAGATCCTAACATCGTAACCAAACGAGTTTTATTGAAGCAGAAATCAAAGGATAAAATCGTTCAAGACAAAAGAGAGCGAACCTTCATGTACCAAATTGAGATTCAAAATAATAAATCGTCCGAGGTTCAAGTGATTATTCAAGACCAGTACCCAATTACTACGCAATCAGAAATTCATATTGAATTAACGGAAAAAAGCAATGCAAAAGAACTTCCTGGCAACGGCGTATTAGAATGGGAATACACCCTTAAACCAGGAGAAAACCGTAAAATGGAATTTGGATTCAAAATTAAACATCCAAAAGACCAACAAACCACCTTGGGATTATAAACATCCGATTCCGAAAAAGCTACCGTACTAGGTAGCTTTTCTTTTTTATCTTTGTTTAGAAACAATACGTGTATTACCTTGTTGAAACTTCATGAAGCAGTTTGAAATTCCTTCTTTTTATCGCTCCCCAATAATATCCAAGGTGAAAGCCAGAAGAAAATTGGAGGATCCAAGGAAACAGAACTTTCAGCCCACGGTACTCTCCTTTACTACCGTTGAATTTATCATTCCTCGTCATTTTGGGTTTTGTTATGGTGTGGAAAATGCCATTGAAAAAAGTTATAAAGCGATTACAGAAAATCCAAACAAAAACATTTTTCTTTTGAGTCAAATGATTCATAACCCTGACGTTAATGATGATTTGATTTCCAATGGTGTTCGCTTTCTACAAACCCCGGAAGGAACCCAGCTGATACCATTCGAACAAATAACATCAGATGACATTGTCATTATTCCTGCTTTTGGTACTACCTTGGAAATTGAAGAAAAACTGAAGGCTACCGGAGCCAACATAGCATCCTACAACACAACCTGTCCCTTCGTTGAAAAGGTTTGGAATCGGTCTCAAAAACTTGGAGAACTGGACCATAGCATTGTAATCCACGGGAAACACTCTCACGAAGAAACACGAGCAACGGTTTCCCACAGCAACCGAACCGCGCCAACTTTAGTGATAAAAGATTTGCAAGAGGCAGAATGGCTAGGACAGGTGATAAAAGGCACACTTTCCTCGGATGATTTTTATAAAATCTTTGAAGGAAAATACTCGGCAGGATTTGATCCGAAACGAGATTTAAAGCGAATTGGTGTGGTAAACCAAACGACCATGTTAGCCTCCGAAACACAGGCCATTACCGATTACTTGCGCGCTGTATATATTGACCAATATGGTGAGGAAGAAATTCGAAACCACATGGCCGATACTCGAGATACCCTCTGCTATGCCACAAACGATAACCAAACGAGCACCTATGCCTTAGTTGACGCTAAACCAGATATTGCGATCGTTATTGGGGGCCACAATAGCTCCAATACTACCCATTTAGTAGAAATTCTTGAACAAAGCATGCCAACCTTTTTTATACAAGGTGCCAGCGATATTTTAAGTCGTGAAGCTATTTCGTCTTTTGAAATTCATGAAAAGAAACTACAAAAAAGGGCTTTCCTACCCTCCATCGATCCATTAAGAATTGCCATAACTTCCGGAGCTTCATGTCCAGATTCCGTTGTTGATCAGGTAATGACAAAATTGCTCATGCTAATGAAGGAGCCGAAGTCCATTGAAGAAGTATTACAACACGCTGAATAAATTGCTAACATGAAAATATATACAAAAACCGGAGACGATGGGACCACTGGACTTCTCGGTGGTGAGCGCGTATTAAAATGTGATGTAAAAATAGAAGCCTACGGCACCATCGATGAGTTAAACGCCCACATTGGATCTATATGCGATTTATACAAACATGAGAGCATTAAAAATCAGTTACTTTCCATTCAAAACCATTTATTTATCATTGGATCCCATCTCGCTACGGCAGAAAAAGGAACCAAAATGAACCTTCCTAACATCGAAGAAAGGGATATCCAGACCTTAGAAAGTTGGATGGATATTATGGAAGAGTCCCTTCCTCTGTTACAACATTTTATTTTGCCTGGAGGCCATTCGGCTAGTTCCGCAGCACAAATTGCGCGCTGTATATGTCGAAGGGCTGAACGAAGAATGGTTGAAATAGGTGATCGGAATGAAAATGCAATTCTACATTTGAAGTACATTAACCGCCTCAGCGATTACCTATTCATGTTATCGCGATTCATTTTGCAAGAATTTGGAATTGAGGCCATTAAATGGGAACCAATACGATAATTTTAAAAAAGAATTAATTTTCATGAAAATATCCATTTTCATTTGGAAGATTTAAAATAACATTTACTTTTGCCGAAAATAAACCAATAGAAACGCATTAACTCATGTATTGGACCCTTGAACTTGCTTCCTACTTAGAAGATGCCCCTTGGCCAGCTAGCAAAGATGAATTGATTGATTTTGCAATCCGTACTGGCGCACCACTAGAAGTTGTTGAAAATTTACAATTGTTAGAGGACGAAGGAGATGTATATGAGAACATCGAAGAAATTTGGCCCGACTATCCATCCAGAGAGGACTTTCTTTTCAACGAGGACGAATATTAAGGCAACGTTCTTTTGCTGTAAAATTCCGTTATTTAGAATTTAAAGCAAGGTTTGCCATTTCTCAATGCTCTTAAAGGATCTATGGCGCAGTGATAAGGGATGTACTCGATCCATGGCAGGAATTACATGCACCCGTACTCAAAGGACTACTCATGAATAGCGTTCCAGATCCGTTCGTAACTGCAGGATAGAGACCCACTACGCTTTCGGATTGGCTCGAATAAAAGTTTCCTTTTGCGTCAATGTTAACCACATATTTCATAGTTCCACCCCCATTCGGTTCGGTATAAAACGCTATCTTCCCGGAGGTTTGAGGACCGGTTAAGAGGGCATTTCTAACAGATCCTGCGACTGAAAAACACCCTTCTCCTCCCCCATTAGATTGATGACACTGCAAACAATTATTCCCGAAATTATGGCTATCGTCGTCATTGGCAATACTTACCTTGAACTCATCGCAGGCCCCTTCCTTTTCGCAGGAAACTATAAATATAACCGCTGCTGAAAAGAATATTAGAACCTGGATTTTCATCTTGTTTTTTACATAAAGGTATTACAATTAAAGTGATCTACTTTATTCACCTCGATTCCTTTTTACCTTTCATGAATTAACAATCACTTTTTAACCTAGTAAAGAACCTTTCTTTTCCGTAATTTTGAGATCATTAAATCCCATTCAAAATGAAAGCACTTTTATTGGTTATGCTTTTGCCAGTTGTTGCACTATCGCAAAAAGAAAATAGTCCCTTTTGTTCAAAACGAGATGGTTTCGGAAATCGAACCGTCAAAAGCAATAGCCTCAACGTTGCTCAGATTGTACAAACGGAAAAATACGACGTTAGCTACTATAAATTAGACTTAAACATGACTAATACCAGTACGACCCTTTCCGGATATTCGGAAATGAAGGCTACAGCATTAGTTCCCATAGATACGGTTCTTTATGAATTGTTCTCAACCCTTAGTATTTCATCCGTTAGTTTAAATGGAGTGACCGTGCCTTTTACGCGCACAAATTCAGCCGTTAAAATTGGGGTTAACTATCCTGTGGGCACTGTCTTTACGGTTAGAACAAACTACAGCGGCACACCGCCAACTGCTCAAACGAATCCATTAGGTGGTAGTGGAATGTCCAATGCGACCTCGCCCTCTTGGGGCAATGAAGTCGTTTGGTCATTGTCCGAGCCCTTTTGCGCTTACGAATGGTGGCCTTGTAAACAAAGCCTCACAGACAAGGCAGACTCCTGTGACGTAAACATCACAGTACCCAATTCCTGCAAAGCTGGCTCCAATGGAATCCTCACTCAAGTTGTTGATTTAGGCAATGGTACCAGTAGGTATGAATGGAAGCACCGCCACCCCATCGATTACTATTTGATTTCTGTTGCGGTTGCAGAATACGTTGAATATAATGTTTATGCCAATCCTCAAGGAGCCCCAGCTCCCATTCTGATACAAAACTTTATTTACAATAACCCGCAAACTTTGCCAAATTTTCAAGCTGATATAAACGAAACCGCTGATTTTCTTGAATTATTCTACGGATTGTACGGTCCTTATCCTTTTGAGGATGAAAAATACGGACACTGTATGGCTCCTTTCTCTGGAGGAATGGAGCATCAAACCATGACAACTCAGGGATTTTTTAACCCAACGTTAACTGCTCATGAATTGGGACATCAATGGTGGGGAGATTACGTAACCTGCGCTTCATGGTGTGATATTTGGGTAAATGAAGGCTTCGCATCATATAGCGAACAACTCATGCTGGAAAACCTTTATCCAGGTCAAGAAATCCAAAACATGCAATCCGTTCACAATAATGTAATGTCGCAACCCGGTGGAAGCGTTTGGGTGCTTGATAGCTTGAATGAAAGCAGAATTTTTAGTGGCCGTTTGACTTATGACAAAGGAGCAGCAATTGTTCATACCATTCGTTATATGGTCAACAACGACAATCTGTTTCTGAGTATCCTTCAAAACTTTCTGAGCGATAAGGCTTTTGGTACTGCTTTCGGAGTTGATGTGCGGGACGCGTTTACAGCCGCTTCAGGGATTGATTTTACCGCATTTTTTGACGAGTGGTATTTTGGCGAAGGCTTTCCAACGTACTCGGTTCAATGGAAACAAGTGGGCAATGATGCCTTGGTTCAAATTTCCCATACGAGTTCTATGCCGAACGTTACACCAACCTTTACCAACCCAATCGATTTGAAATTTGTTCGTCCCGGTAATGCCGATACCACTATTCGCTTTAACATCACTGGAAATAGCAACCTTTTTCAGATCAACGGCATTGGAACGATTAATAATTCTATTACCATCGATCCAAACAATTGGGTGCTTAATCAAAATGGAAGTGTAACAATGAACCAAGTACTTAACCTTGAGGCTATCAACGAGCCCATAGGTATGTCCCTTTTTCCAAATCCTGTGCAAGACCAATTATCCTTGCTCAATGTCCCACAAAATAGTTCCTACAGGCTTTATGATATGTTTGGAAGGATGAAATTATCCGGAAAGACTATTAATGGAGAAGCCCTTTCGGTTAGTGCTTTATCCCCAGGAACGTACCTTTTGGTATTGGACAGTCCAGAGGTAAACTATCGGAAAACGTTTGTTAAAAACTGATTTAATTCAGTCTTTTCTGTAATAATAAACAGGCCTTTTGCATGTCATCATGCAGGTATCGGTCCTGTTCTAAAAATGAAACATCTGCTCGGAGCGCGTCATAATAACCTTTCACGTCCACGGTTAAGGACCATTCTTTCCGGAAATCAAATGCTTGGCATGCGGTCAACCATTCCAAGGCAATTAGAGAAGTGACGTTGTCTATTATACGCTTCCCTTTGGTTGCTGCATTGGCCCCCATGCTCACATGGTCCTCTTGTCCATTACTCGAATCAATGGTATCTACGCTTGCCGGTGTACATAATTGTTTATTCTGACTGACGATCGATGCGGCACTGTACTGAAGAATCATGAAACCAGAATTCAATCCGGGGTATGGCGTAAGAAACGGAGGTAAATCTCGTGAACCAGAAATTAATTTGTAAATCCTTCGCTCCGCAATTGAACCCAACTCGGCAAGAGCAATCGCCATAAAATCTAATGCTAGGGCCAATGGTTGTCCGTGAAAATTTCCTGCAGAAATAATAGTATTATCTTCTGGAAACAAGGTAGGATTATCGGTTACAGCATTTAACTCATTTTCGTTGATTCGTTTAGCGTATTCAATCGTATCCCATGAAGCACCATGCACCTGTGGAATGCACCTGAATGAATAAGGGTCTTGAACATGTTTTTTCAATCGATGGGAAGGAAACAACAATTTTCGCATTTTTTCAGCCACAAGAATTTGTCCCGTTTGATGGCGTAAATCATGAACTTTAGCATTAAAAGGTTCTTGACGCCCATCAAAAGCTTCTAACGATAAGGCCGCAATCGCTAGTCCTTCATGGAATAACTTTTCCCCAGCACTCACCATGTAAATTCCATAGGCATTCATGAATTGAGTACCATTCAAAAGAGCCAATCCTTCCTTTGCCTGCAACCTAATGGGCGATAATTGAAACCGTTGGAGCATTTCTCCACCTGAAATTCTTTCACCCTGAATCTGTACTTCCCCTTCACCGATGAGCGGCAAACAAAGATGTGCCAGAGGAGCTAAATCCCCGGAGGCACCCAAGCTACCTTGTTCATATACTACAGGGGTAATATGGTTGTTAAATAAAAAAAGAAGGCGTTCTACTGTGACCAATTGTACACCAGAATATCCTTTCGCCAAGGCAATAGCTTTAAGTAAAAGCATCCTTCTTATGAGTTGGACTGGCACTTCGGCACCAAGGCCACAGGCATGCGAACGAATAAGGTTTACTTGTAATTGGTCCAAATCTTTTGGAGAAACTACCGTATCACACAACGAACCGAAACCGGTATTGATTCCATAGAAAACAGCTCCTGACTCGTTGATTTTTTTATGCAAAAATGCGTAACCCTTTTGGATAGCCTCGATGGCTTTTTCGCCAAGCACCACTTTATCATCGTTTGATAAGATTCGCTCGAATTCCGCTATGGTAATCCATTGGTTATTCAGGATAAATTGCCCCATAACTATCGAGTAAAGGTTGCAAAATCTTTTGCGAAATAGGTGAGAATCCCATCCGCCCCTGCCCGCTTCATACTCAACAAGATTTCAGAAACAATGGCTTCATAATTAATCCAACCTTTCTCGGCAGCGGCATAAACCATGGCGCATTCCCCACTAACGTTATATGCAGTGATAGGAACGGTACAGTGTTCTTTTAAATAATGTATTACGTCCAAATAGGCTAAAGCCGGTTTTACCATGATAAAATCAGCACCTTCATCCATATCCAAGGTCGCCTCCAACAGTGCCTCTTTTTTATTGGCGGGATTCATTTGATACGTTTTTTTATCTCCTGATTTTGGTGCAGAATTCAATGCGTCTCGAAACGGTCCATAAAAGGCACTGGCATACTTTGCTGAATAGGCCATAATGCTAACCTCCGTAAAACCTTCCGCGTCTAAAGCATTCCGAATATAACCTACCCTTCCATCCATCATATCGCTCGGACCAAGAATATCGATGCCCGCCTGTGCTTGGGCAATACTCATCTTTGCAAGGATGGGTAGCGTTTCATCGTTTAGAATTTTACCATTTGAAACCAGCCCATCATGACCATCCGAAGAGTATGGATCCAAAGCCACATCGCTCATTAATACTGCTTCAGGAAACCGTTCCTTAATCCCCCTTATGGCGTGAAGGTAAAAGTTTTCTTCAGCGTAACTGTAGGAGGCCATAGGGTCCTTTAATTTATCCGAAACTGCAGGAAATAAAACAAACTTGTTCAATCCTAAGGCTAAAGAAGATTCGATTTCTTTGCACAACAAATCAAAAGACCAACGATAATTCCCCGGAAGGGAACTGATTTCATCTTTAATTTGGTTTCCGTCCACCAAAAACATTGGGTAAATTAAATGATCCGTTGCCAAATGGCTTTCTTGGACCATGTCGCGAATTGCGGCTAACTTTCGGTTTCTTCGAGGTCGAATATTCATAGGATTACATTAACATTCCACCGCACACATGAAGCGTTTGTCCAGTTATATAAGCGGACAAATCAGAGGCCAGAAAAACCGTTGCATTGGCGACGTCTTCTGGTTGACCTCCTCGTTTCAGAGGAATGGCATTTCTCCATTGTTCAACCACCGTTTGGTCAAGTACTTCTGTCATTTCTGTTTCAATAAACCCTGGAGCAATCGCATTGCAACGTATGTTTCGAGAACCGAGCTCAGCCGCTATGGATTTGGTAAAACCAATTAATCCTGCTTTAGAGGCAGCATAATTTGCTTGTCCCGCATTTCCTTTTACTCCAACCACAGAACTCATATTTATTATAGATCCAGATCGTGCTTTTAGCATCGGTTTGATAACCGCTTTGGTCAAATTAAATGCAGATTTTAAGTTGGTATTAATGACTTCGTCCCATTGTTCTTCTGTCATTCGCATCATCAATGTATCTCTCGTAATTCCGGCGTTATTCACAAGAACATCAACCGTTCCAAACCGTTCAAGAACGCTATCTACCAACTCATGTGCTTGATTAAAATCAGAAGCATCCGATTTAAATCCCACAGCGATGCCACCTTGAGCCGTTAGTTCTAATTCCAATGCCCTAGCCTTTTCATCGGAGGATAAATAGGTGAAAGCCACTTTAGCACCATGGTTTACGAAAATTTGCGCAATAGATTTACCAATACCTCTTGAAGCGCCGGTAATGATAACTACTTTATCTTTAAGCAACATATACATTTTTTTTTCAAAGATAATGAAAGGGATTGAAATGCATTCGATGCATAAAACTTCTTACTTTTAGGGCATGGAGCCTTCATTCACCTTTTGGCTTTCAGGCCTTTCGGGCGCTGGAAAAACGAGCTTAGGAGAAGCTATTGCGCTACATTATCGAAAAAAAGGATTCCCTACAGTATTATTGGATGGCGATGTTCTAAGAAGCACCATATCGAAAGACCTTGGGTATTCCGAGGAGGACCGGATGGAACAAAACCGAAGGGCGGCTGCTCTCGCAAAATTGCTTAATCGTCAGGGAATTACCGTTTTTGCCGCGCTAATATCTCCATCCGAGAAAATTAGAAAAGAAATTGAAGATCAAATTGGTAAAAATCAGTTTTTCTTAATTCACGTAGCTTGTTCCCTCGATGAGTGCATACGCAGAGATGTCAAAAAGCACTATGAAAAGGCGTTGAAGACCACGAGCGGAACGTTTACAGGGATTCATCAAACCTATGAAGCACCGGTTAATCCCTGGCTCACTGTTGATACAGAAAATTACAACAAGGAAATTTGTATTAATCAGTTAATTGAAGCCATTGACGCTTTAGTCCATTAATTACTCCTTATATTTGCGCAATGGAGGTTCGAAACGCAATAGAATGTCAAACGCTTTTAATCGAAGAAGGGGCATTAGCCCTTGATATTCGTGAGGCGTATGAATACCAATATTGCAATTGCGGATTTCAACATATTCCGATGGCGGATCTTCCCATGAGGCTAAAGGAATTCGATCGACACAAAAAAGTTATTTTAATGTGTAAATCGGGTAAAAGAGCCGAAGCGGCAGGCAATCTTTTGGAAACGGAAATGGGTTTTAGCCATATCATCGTGTTGGAAAATGGGATTCTTGGCTGGAAAGAGCTTATTGATCCCACCCTAACTATTGAATAGCATGCGTAACTTTTTTGAACATTTGTTTGCCTTGGATCTCACGTGGTTTGTTTCCACCTTCGGAACGACGATTTATGTGGTGTTGTTTCTCATCATTTTCATTGAAACCGGACTAGTGGCCATGCCTTTCTTACCTGGCGATTCCTTATTGTTTACCGCAGGATTGTTTTGCAAAAGTGGAGAATTAAACCTCTTTTTTTTGCTCCCCCTTTTATTCTTAGCGGCTTTTTTTGGTGACCAAACAAATTATTGGGTCGGAAGAAATATTGGACTACGAGTATTCAATCTGCAGTGGAGAGGCAAACCCATCGTTAAAAAAGCATACTTAGAAAAAACGAGTGATTTTTTTCAAAAACATGGTACAAAAGCTATTATTTTGGCCCGTTTTGTTCCATTTGTAAGGACGTTTGCACCCTTTGCAGCGGGGGTTTCAAAAATGAAATACCGTACGTATGTACTTTTTGATTTACTAGGGGCTGCCTTGTGGATTGGCTCCATGACCATGGCGGGATACTTACTCGGAGAAATACCTTGGATTCGAAAACATGTTGACCTTATCGCTGTCGGAATTGTTTTGCTTTCCGTAAGTCCAGTTCTCTGGTCTATTTTGATAGCACGGATCAATCACAAAAAATCTTAATATTTTTTTTCAGTCCATGCAATTTTGCCGTAAATTCGTGCGTCCATAGCACGTTGAAAATTAAAAACTACTGCTTTATGAAGTTTACTCACCTACTATCTGTCCTAGTTTTATTTGGTCAAATTCATTTAACTAATGCCCAAAGTTCCCCTTGTTTTAATGCGGATTTTGAGGATAATTCTTTTACCAATTGGACGGGATACTATGGAAGCTGCTGTGCTATCAATACACCGAATCAAGGATTTACCAATCAACATCAGATCATGGTAGGACCTGGGATTGATCCAGTTGTTGCTGGATGCACTAACCTCTCTATAGTTCCTCCAGGCGCTAATTATTCAGCTATGGTAGGAGATGGTCAAGGTACAGGAGCCCAAGCATCACGTTTACAGTACAACTTTACGATTACCCCTCAATCTAACATGATTGTTGTTAGTTATGCGGTGGTATTGGAAGATCCGGGCCATTCGGTGATGCAACAACCACGCTTCGAGGCTCAGCTTTATGACCAAGCAGGAAACCCACTTCCATGTACGTTCTATCAGGTTGCGGCAGCAAATGGAGTTCCAGGATTCGTAAATTGTGGAGCTTATATTCGCTACAAAGACTGGACTACCTTTGGTGTTGATGTCACCCAGTACATGGGGCAAACCATAACGTTGGATGTCGCAACAGGTGACTGTTCACTCGGAGGACATTGGGGTTATGCTTACGTTAGTGCGGCATGTACTTCATTAAATTTATCGGCTTTTTATTGCCAAAATGGAGCAAACAATACTGCTACTCTAACGGCTCCCAACGGTTTTGCCAATTACGTTTGGTCTAATGCCGCCAACAACCAACAATTAGCAACGGGTCAAATTGCCAGCGTTAACATACAGGGGGTCGACACCGTTAATTGTACCATTACCTCTGTTAACGGCTGTGTCGCTACATTGACGACAGCGGTTTTACCTGCCGAGGTTATCGGTTCCATTGTGGACTCAAATGTTTGTTCAGGTAATGCTACGGTTTTACTTAATAATACCTCTTACACCAACTCGGCCCCTGATACAACCTATTGGAGTGCTTCTGATGGTTATACGACGAACGATTTCGATTTCAACCACGTATTTCCTGGTCCAGGACAATACACTGTTGATATGATCGTCACCAATACGGCGAATTGTATTGATACGGTTACAACCGTAATTGATGTTTATGAAAACCCAACCGCAAGCTATGGATTCAACGACGTCTGTTTAGGTCAAGTAGCTCAATTTCAAGCGACTAGTTCGCTCCTTGGCGGAGATACCATTACAAACATTTGGTATGCCAACAATGACACCTTGGTCGGGGACACCGTTACCGTTTACTTCAATGGTCCAGGAAATTATCAAGTGGATTTAGTGGCCATAACACAAAACGGTTGTTCCGATACTGTTTCTCAGAGTTTTACGGTCTTTAACAATCCTACGGCTAATTTTACGGTAACCGAATCGTGTATTGATCAGTCCGTTCAATTCACCAACACATCAACGGGTTTATCCAACGCCACTACCTTTGAATGGATGTACAACAACCAAATCATAGATACATCCATAAACTTGTCCTTTATTTTTAATACTCCAGGAATTCATAATATTTCGTTAATCACGACCGACTCTTTCTCTGTAGCGGTTCAGTGCGACGACACAGTTAGTTATTCCTTTTTTGTTCACGATTATCCAACCTTTACTTATACAGCTGACACTATCCAGTGCGAAGATGTGGGCTTTACGGTGAATGGATTTCCCGCAATATCTACCAATGAACCCATTTCTTACACATGGGAAATCAATGGAAATCAAGTGGATACTTCTGTTAATTTGAGTACCATGATACCAACGCCAGGGGTTTATCAATTCACCTATACGGTAACCTCTGATTTCGGGTGCGAAGTAGATACGACTTTTGATATGTACATCATGACCACTCCAGTCCCCCCTGTGTTGAGCTTCAATGTGCCTGAATGCCCTGGCGATCCTTTCTTCTTATCGGCTACAGGTGAACCTAATTCTACCATCGCATGGACGGGACCTAATAACTTTCAATCAAACATGTTTGATGTTACTTTCCCACTTGATGAAAGTGGTATGGGAATATATACCGCATTCTTAACCTCGGAATATGGTTGTATTTCTGACACGACCCAAATCGATGCCACTATTACGTATACCATGAGCTTCAATGACTTTGATTTTCCCAATGTTATATCAGCCAACGATGACAACCTGAACGATTTTCTAGATTTGAAAACGTACTTCAATACCTGTGACGAATTCACCCTTTACATCTTTAATCGATGGGGTAATTTGGTATGGGAACAAGGACAAGATACGCCTTTCTTCCGCGGTCAAGATTTAAATGGTAATGATTTAGAGGATGGTGTTTACACCTATAAATTGATTTTCGAAAATTATGAGAAGCACGGATTCATCCATGTGGTGCGTTAATGAATAACGCCTCTCCATTCTTTTTTCAATACTTCTAGGGCAATTTCGGACGGCAGTGGATTAACCTCTGCCGTTACGCTTATTACAGCAGTCGCTAAGTCATTCGCTGTAGAATCCGCCTTCATCTGGGAAGCAGCAATATTGATTATTTTAACGGTTTCTTCCTTTGCATTTTTTAGCATGGACCAAGATTCCGTTGAAATGTAAAGCTGTTGAGCCGCATTATGATCGAATTCTTCACGAATAGCCTTCAACATAAGTGACTGAAGAACTATGGCATTCATGTTGGGTTGCATTAAACGAAAGAAAAGTGTGCTCGGATGAATACGCTCCAAATACAGGATTACCCGTTGAAAAGCCTCAGCTTTGTACGGTAAAAAAATAGACTGTTTTTGCTTTAATAACTCACCTTGAATCAATAGCGATTGGTTTGGCTCTGCCTTCTTAGATAAATTTTTCACGAGTAATAAAATAACTAATAAGAAAGCTATTATAACGATTAGCAATACCCATTGATCTGTCATATTCTTGTTTTAAAGGATGTAAAGTTAAAATTCTTTACAGAATGGATGACAATAGATTAAAGGTCTGAAGAAGATTCAGGATGCATGTTTGATTGAAAAGATTAAATTTACAACATGAATCAATGGATTTTAGCGCTATTATTAATACTCTATTTCGGTGTCCTGCTCTATATTTCTTGGGCTACATCAAAAAATGCCACGACGGATAGTTTCTTTAGCGGCGACAAAAAAAGTCCTTGGTTTTTAGTCGCATTTGGAATGATAGGCACTTCCCTCTCAGGAGTTACGTTTGTTTCCGTTCCCGGAAAAGTCATGAACAGTGGTTGGCATTATTACCAATTGGTACTTGGTTTTTTCATTGGTTACTTCGTTGTGGCATATGTACTCTTACCCATTTATTATAAACTTAAACTAACTTCCATTTACTCCTACTTGGAACAACGTCTTGGAATTAATGCATACCAATGGGGAGCGGGGTATTTTATTTTGTCGAGAACCTTAGGCGCTACCGTACGCTTGTATTTGGTCATCAATGTATTACAACTCTTTATTTTTGATGCTTTAGGCATCCCATTTTGGTTGAGCACGCTCATTATCATTGCTATGATTGTGGCCTACACATTAAAAGGAGGAGTAAAAACCATTGTTTGGACGGACACGCTTCAAACGTCCTTCATGCTTCTTGCCTTGTTGGTTTGTTTGTTCTCCCTTCAATCGGAACTCCACCTTTCTTGGAGTCAAATGCTAAGTAGCCTCGATCAAAATAAACTTTTCGGCCTCTGGGAAACCAACTACCTAAAGGGTGACTATTTCCTTAAGCACGTGATTGGTGGTGCATTTATTACCATTGCAATGACGGGGTTGGATCAAGAAATGATGCAAAAAAACATAAGCGTGAAATCCCTTAAAGACGCACAAAAAAACATGGTAGTTTTTAGCATAACCTTATTGTTGGTCAATGCTCTGTTTTTGCTTCTCGGAGGCGTTTTAACGCTCTTCGCTCAGCAAAAGGGCTTGCATTTGAAACCCGATGATCTGTTCCCTAGTCTCGTGCAATCGTATTTACCTTTTGGGGTATTTATTCTATTTATTATTGGATTAATATCGGCCCTATTCCCGTCAGTTGACGGAGCCATAACGGCCCTCACCTCTTCTTTTTGTATTGATATTTTGGGCGTTAACCGAAAGCTTCACGACGAACAAACCAAAACGAAAATTAAACGCTGGACGCATCTTTCTTTTGCCTGTTTATTTACAGTTCTCGTATTTTGGTTCAAATGGTTGGACAACAAAAGTATCGTTGATTTGATTTTTGATATTGCAGGTTATACCTACGGCCCGCTTTTAGGCTTATTCGCCTTTGGAATTTTAACGAAGCGTCAATTGAAACATCCAAAAACTGCTGCAATTACCTTGGTATCCCCATTGGTATGTTATTTCTTAAAAACCTATTCTGCTACCCTTTTTGGATCGTATCAAATCGGCAATGAGCTCTTAATAATTAACGGTTTGATCACCTTCCTTTTGCTTTTATTTTTCAGTAAAAAATCTACGTATGTCCTTGCGTCTGAACCTCAATGATGCTCAAACTTATCTTTCGTTAGCGCCTCATACCCTCACGAAACCAACGGCTTTTTTGCGCTGTGGCGTTTTAAATAACCTAGAACGTTACGAGCATTTGAGTCCTGGAATAAGCATTGGTTTTGTAACAGCAGAGCACCTACAGAAACATTATCTTCCCGTAAACGATGCCATTCAAGTTGATGGAAGAATTATTCCAAATTCATCCTTTATTATCGCTCTTACCCACTTGAAAGAGGATGAGTATTTGACGTTGGATGGTAAAATAATTGCGCAGTACAAAAGTTCAACTAAAGAAATAAAATATACAGGTTCCCCTTTGATTTTCCTTAACAACCGGTGGGATTTGTTTAAATGGAATGGACAAGTTCTTTCAGAGGATTACAAATTGCTTACAACAAATAAAGTATCCAATCCAATCCCAGAATCGTGTACCATTATCGGTGATCCTTCCCAGGTTTTCATCGAGCAGGATGCCACATTGAATGCTGTCATCCTTAATGTTAAGGAAGGTCCTATCTACATTGGTTCAAAAGCAGAAATCATGGAAGGTTCCATGGTCAGAGGACCTTTTTCCATGGGCGAATCTTCACAGGTTAAAATGGGTTCTAAAATTTATGGCGCAACAACCCTTGGCCCTCATTGTAAAATCGGTGGTGAGGTAAATAATGTAATTTTTGAGGGTTTTTCTAACAAATCACACGATGGCTTTCTTGGCAATGGTTACATTGGATCATGGTGCAATATTGGAGCTGATACCAATGCTTCTAACCTAATGAATAATTATGGCATCGTTGATGTTTACGACTATTCCTCACAAAAAATTATGCTTTCAGGAGAGCAATTCGTGGGATTACACATGGGGGACCATTCTAAATGTGGTATTAATACGATGTTCAATACTGGAACAGCAATAGGTGTTGCTTGCAATTTGTTTGGACCAGGTTTTTTTAAAAAGCATGTACCTTCCTTCAGTTTTGGAGAACCCTCCCGTCTATTCCCATATCGATTAGAAAAAGCCATAGAGGGTATCGAAAGCATGATGGCAAGAAGGGGAAAAAAGCTGTCGGAAAGTGAAATTGAAATACTTAAATTTCTATGTGAGCAACGAGAATTATTCTAATTCAAAAATAGGAAGCATCATATAACTGGGTTCGAAATACACACTGTTTTGGTATAAAAAATAGAGCTGCTGCCACTCTGAATTAGCAAAATCTGTATCGTTCTGTCTTTTGGTTTCATAGGCCTTCTGAAGTTCCGGATTATTTTGTAAAATCTCCTTTATCTTGTCCTTGAAAACATAGTTGGAAAAGTACTCCTTTTCTTGGAGATAAGAATCAAAATAATTCCACGTAAAATAGGAATCTTCCGCTTCAGGTTGCAAAACGGAATGTAAAAACTGCCCTCCTATTTGTTTCGTGGAAATCAACACATCTCCTGGTCTAAAAGTTATCCATTGCTCAACCCTTTCAATTTCCTTCGACGGGTGCATGTAGTGGCCTTCATAGGGCTTAGAAATAGCATCAAAGGATCGAACCACCTGTGCTTTAACCCGCAATTTCTTTTCTTCTTTAAGCGTTTCTATCGCAATACCATTTGCCACTAATTGTTCAATGATCTTCCGTTCCTGACCCCGAACCAAGTAATACGATGGAATCGCAATCGAATCCTTAGGGTTATAGTATTTGTAGAACGGTATTTTTCGCTCATAAGGCTTCGAAATATCATACGTAAGATGTCCTATTTTGGTGATTTCATGGGTGTCTACACGTGCAGTAAATCCTTTAAATAGAATGGAATCCTTATCCGCGGTTCGGTTATAATTATAAGTAAAATAAGCTTTTTTCTTCGTCCATTCCTTTGATTTTGCCCTCGCAGTTTCAATAAGCGCGGCATTTTCTTTCGACCATTCAATCAAGTACTTCATAAAATCATACGTGGCCCGAACGCGGTCAGGAAATGGTTTAAGCATATGTGTTTCTACCGTAAAAGCCATCGCATTAAACAATGAAGCATACCCCATTGCATAACGCGGCAAATCATTAAACTGATAAATACCGTCATCTGGCGTTTCTTTGACCGTCTCTACGTACGGAAAAAGATCCCAATTCTCCTTCTTTAAAGCCTGTGTCATTTCCGGTAATAATCGATCGTACATTAACTCACCCAACGATGGAGCTATTCGTTCTCGAACCGAAGCAATGTACGTAAGGGTATATTGATAATCTGCTCCATTGGATACGTGATTATCGACAAAAATATCGGGTTGAAGTGCATGAAAAATGCGTACAAAGGTCCTTGCATTTTCACTATCCATTTTTATAAAATCGCGGTTTAAATCGAGGTTCTGTGCGTTCCCTCGAAATCCATATTCTTCCGGTCCGTTTTGGTTGGCACGGCTTGTAGCACTTCGGTTCAACATTCCTCCTACATTGTAGGCTGGTATAAAGGCTATCAAAGGATCTTGACCCTTAAAATCTTTCATGTCCATGAACGCTTTGGAGTATATGAGACAGGCATTTACCCCGTCAGGTTCACCCGGGTGTATGGCATTATTAAACAATAATGTTGTTCCCTTCCTTGCTTTTAAAAAAGTACTCGTCGAATCCTTTTCCGCATTTAGAACGCATAAATAAATGGGAACCCCTGGGACATCGGAATTACCCATGTTAAATAGTTTTATCCGAGGAATTATTTTTTCCATCGCACGCAAGGACTGAATTAACGCTTGGTACGTTGGCGTGGTGTTGCCCATCCATTCTTGCTGTGCATCAACGGACAAAAAGATTACGCTAAAAGTCAAGTAAATTAACCATCGATTCATACCGTAAAGGTAGTATATACAAAGCATATGCTCAGTATTTCATACCTTTGAATATGCGTATTGATATCCTAACCCTATTGCCCAAGTTATTTGATGGGCCATTTTCAGATTCAATACTGAAACGAGCCCAAGAAAAAGGGCATGTTACCATTCATTTGCACAACCTTAGGGATTATTCTACCGACAAACATAAAAACGTTGATGATTATCAATATGGAGGTGGAGCCGGAATGGTTATGCGTGTTGAACCCATCGCAGCGTGCATCGAAAAACTAAAAGCTGAACGCGAGTACGACGAAATAATCTATATGACTCCGGACGGAGAGCTGCTAGAGCAAGGAATTTCAAATCAACTTTCCATTAACACCAACATAATGGTCTTGTGCGGACATTACAAGGGAGTAGATGAGCGGATTCGGGAACACTACATTTCTAAAGAGATATCAATCGGTTCTTATGTGCTTTCCGGCGGCGAATTGGCCGCTGCGGTTTTGGTAGATTCCATTGTACGCCTTATTCCAGGTGTATTGAACGATGAAACCTCCGCATTGACGGATAGTTTTCAGGATAACCTTCTGTCTCCTCCAGTATACACAAGGCCACCTTCCTTCAACGGATGGGAAGTCCCCGAGGTATTACTAAGTGGAAATCCGAAAGAAATCGAGCTGTGGAGGGAAAGGGAAGCCTTGAGAAGAACAAAAATTCGAAGGCCTGATTTATTGGACTAACGGATCCATGTAGAATTAGTAATTTTGTCAAATGATTCAACTTTCTGAACGATTAAATGCCATGGAAGAATCGGCTACCCTTGCCATGGCAAGATTGAGCCGTGAACTAAAGGCACAAGGTAAAGATATTATTTCCCTATCCCTTGGGGAACCCGATTTTCACACTCCTTTATTCATAAAAGATGCTGCTATTCAGGCGATTGATGATAATTATACTACGTATACGCCGGTAGCGGGATATGACGATTTACGTGAAGCCATTGCTAAAAAATTTTCAAGAGATAATGGATTGAATTATTCCAAGGAACAAATTGTCGTATCAACGGGAGCTAAACAGTCGATAGCCAACGTTGTTCTGAGCTTGATTAACCCGGGAGACGAAGTTATAATTCCCGCACCGTATTGGGTTTCCTACATTGAAATCGTTAAAATGGCCGGAGGAATTCCCGTCATCATTGAGGCGGGAATTGAACAAGATTTCAAAATTAATGCTGCTCAATTAAGCGAAGCCATTAGCCAAAAAACGAAATTGTTTATTTTTTCATCCCCTTGCAACCCCACAGGTAGTGTATATTCTGCTACAGAACTTCGCTCCTTGGCTCAGGTGTTTGCCAAGCATCCAAACATCATAGCGCTTTCTGATGAAATATACGAGCACATTTGCTTTGAGGGGTCACACACCAGTTTGGCACATTTCGATGAAATTTTCGATCAAGTAGTTACGGTTAATGGTGTCTCTAAAGCGTGGGCAATGACGGGATGGCGCCTTGGATACATTGGTGCAAGCAAACAAATTGCAGATGCTTGCAATAAAATACAAGGTCAGTTTACTTCGGGCACCAGTTCGATTACGCAACGTGCCGCAATTGTGGCAATGTTGGAGGATCCTTCTTGTTTAAGCGAGATGGTTGACACGTTTCGAAGGAGAAGAGACCTTGTTTTATGGTATTTGAAAAAGATACCAGGTGTCAAATGTAACCTGCCTACAGGAGCTTTTTATTTGTTTCCAGATGTTTCCTATTATTTCGGTTCCAGCGATGGAACACAGACCATAGCAAATGGGGATGACTTGTGTATGTATCTGCTGCGCGTTGGCAATGTCGCATTAGTGGACGGAAAAGGATTTGGTGCACCGAATTGCATTAGGATTAGTTACGCCGCATCGGAGGAACAACTGAAAAAGGCCATGGAACGATTAACGGATGCATTAGCCCAATTATCGCGATGAATTTAACCGAAGTTTTCCGTTCGTTTCAAAATATGAAGGTTGCCATTATTGGGGACGTCATGGTCGACGCATACCTAAAAGGTAAGGTTCATCGCATGAGTCCAGAAGCCCCTGTACCCGTTTTACTCCTTAACAAAGAAGAAAATAGGCTTGGTGGTGCCGCCAATGTGGCATTGAATCTAAAGGCTTTAGGGGCACAAACCTATTTGTGTTCCGTGATAGGAAAGGATCACGCGGGCGAAACCTTAATCGATTTATTGAAGGATGCGGGCATTCACAACCATGAAATTCTATTCGATGAACAGCGTAAAACAACCGTAAAAACAAGGGTGTTATCGGGCACGCAACACGTCCTTCGCATCGACCAAGAAGACCTTCATTCTTTGGAAAGCAGCATGGAAGATGCGCTAATAAAAGCCGTCAAACATCGAATGGACGAAGGACTAGACGCATTGATTTTCGAGGACTATAACAAAGGGGTTCTTACCCAACGTGTAATTACCGAGCTCGTTTCCTACGCCAATGAAAAAGGCATTAAAACCACAGTCGATCCAAAGAACGATAACTTCCTGAGCTATAAGCACGTGAGTTTATTTAAACCGAACTTAAAAGAATTAATTGAGGGCCTAACCGTATCCATTGATGTTGTAAACCGTCCTGATTCCCTGGCTGAAGCCGCCAAGAAGCTTCGGGAAGTTTTAAACCATGACCTTACGTTAATTACGCTATCGGAACATGGTATTTTTGTGGAAAGCGAAGCGAGTTGGAAAAAAATATCCGCCCATGTCAGAGAAATTACTGACGTAAGTGGTGCTGGCGATACGGTAATTGCCGTGGCAACCTTATGTTTGATAGCAAATTTGGAACCTGAACAAATTGCAGCAATTGCAAATTTAGCCGGCGGAATGGTATGTGAACACTCTGGCGTTGTTAGTGTTGATAGCAATGCATTGCTTCTTGAAGCGAATAAACTGAGTTGAAATTAATATGGAAAAGACCTCCGTTAAACCTTATAACACCGATAAATCAAAAAAAGAGGAAGTAACGGAAATGTTTGATAACATTTCGGCGAAGTATGATTTTTTAAACCATTTTCTTTCCTTAGGTATTGACCATTTATGGCGAAGAAAGGCCGTTAAAAAGTTGCAACAACTAAAACCAAAACGAATTTTAGATTTAGCGACAGGTACTGGAGATTTTGCCATTGCCCTATTGGCATTAAAACCTACCCAGGTAATTGGAATGGATATTTCACCCGGCATGTTGTCAGTTGGCAAGAAAAAAATGTTTTCTAAAAAGGTAGAGCACATTATTGATATGCAACTAGGCGACTCGGAATATATGCCCTTTGAAGAGGGTTATTTTGATGCTATTACCGTTGGATTTGGGGTGCGTAACTTTGAAAATCTTGAAAAAGGCCTTCTTGAAATGTTGAGGGTGACGCGAAAAGGAGGAAAAGTAATCATACTTGAATTCTCAAAACCGAAACGTTTTCCAATTAAACAAGTCTTTGGATTTTATTCCAAGGTCGTCATCCCTTTCTTGGGCAAGCGTATTTCAAAGGATGAAAAGGCCTATGCTTATTTACCCGAAAGTGTTGAAGCATTCCCCGAAGGAAAAGCTATGGTGGATCTATTGAAAAGTCTAGGATATCAGCACGTTGAGTCCACCCTAGTAAGCGGTGGAATTGCCACGATATATTCAGGGGTAAAATAATGCAACTTAATCGCTAATTTTTCGTTTTTTTGCCCTATGATCCTAAAGTGGCTAATTGTATTCAGTTTTATTCCCTTCTTCGTACAAGGCCAACGATTTAAACAAGAACTTTACAAGAATTTTGATAAACGGTTGTTTCACTTTGGATTCATGCTTGGATTTAACCGATCTGATTTCACCTTATATCCGATACAAAATGCCTACCAGCCCTATAAAATACTTTCGGTTGAAAACGACGCCCAACCTGGAGGGCAATTGGGCATTTTAACAACAATGCGATTGGGAACCCCAATGGTTAGGTTGCGATTTATTCCGACCATTTCCTTTCTCGAGCGATCTATCAAGTATAAATTCGAAGATACCATACCCAGTGGCTTTCGACTGGAGGACGAACGGGTTAATTCTACAAATTTAGATTTCCCTCTCATGCTACAATTCAGAACCAAACGGTTGAATAATTTTGCAGCCTATTGCCTCATTGGGGGGCAATACAGTGTGGATTTACAATCCCAAGAAAAAGCCTCACAAAACTTTATCGATCCTTTTATTAAAATAAAAAAATCAGATTGGCAGGGTCAAATCGGGGGAGGGCTTGAATTTTTTGCTCCATATTTCAAATTTGGATTGGAATTAAAATTCAGCCATGGTTTTAAAAACGTATTCATTCAAGATAATACCTATATCGCAGACCCCATACAGTCCTTGTTTAATCGTGGATGGTTTGTTTCATTTATTTTTGAGGGATAATGGAACAAGTTTCTTTGGTGCTCACTCCGGAGGAGGCTAAGAACTCGGAAGCGATTAAAATCCAACTCTTCCAAAAAACGGGTCAACACTTTCCCCATATTCGATGGAGAAAACGAAGCATCGATGCCCGTTCAAGAAACATAAAAATTAACGGCACCTTCGACTGTTCAAATGAGGAGCTTCCGAACCGTATCAGAAGCTTTTCGTTCAAGGAGGTGCACGAGTCCAACCCCGTACATATTATTGGCGCTGGGCCCGCTGGCCTATTTGCTGCTTTAAATGCCCTACTGTTAGGCTACAAACCGATTATTTTTGAACGGGGAAAAACCGTGAGAAAACGAAGAAGGGATTTAGCTAAAATCGCTAAGGAACACGTGGTAAATTCAGATTCTAACTATTGTTTCGGTGAGGGGGGCGCAGGGACCTATTCCGATGGCAAGTTGTACACCCGATCGAAAAAACGAGGCGATGTTGAATTGGTTTTAGAACTACTCGTATTCTTTGGAGCTTCAGAAGACATACTCATTGATGCGCATCCCCACATCGGCACCAATAAATTGCCTAAAATCATTGAAAATATAAGGTCTTTTATTCTATCCAAAGGCGGAGAAATTCACTTCGAGTCGAAAGTCACAGGTATTCAGCGAATAAAAAATAAGATAGTATCTCTAGAAATCAACCACCAGAAAAAACAAAGCGTTAACCACGTTATTCTAGCAACGGGCCATTCCGCTCGCGATGTGTTCCATATGTTACACCAAGAAGGAATCAAATTATTGCCGAAACCATTTGCGCTGGGTGTTCGGGTAGAGCATTCACAAGATCTGATAGATAGGATACAATACCATGGTCGGTTAAATGATGAATATCTTCCCCCTTCTGCGTACAGTTTGGTGGATCAAATTGATGGAAAAGGAGTTTACTCCTTCTGTATGTGCCCTGGAGGAATCATAGCGCCCTGTGCGACGGAAAACGGAGAGGTGGTAACCAATGGTTGGTCCCCTTCGAAACGCAACAATCCATATTCTAATGCGGGAATTGTAGTAAGCATTGACCCCTCCGATTTTGACAACCCAGAAGATCCTTTGGTTTGTCTTCGCTTTCAACAGGCCGTAGAGCATGCGTGCTACGAGGCTACAGGAAACAATCAAAAGGTTCCTGCGCAACGCTTATTGGATTTCGTAGAAGGTAAACAATCAGAGAATTTTCCTCGTTCGAGCTATACGCCGGGAATTGAAAGCGTTCGATTGGACCTCCTTTTACCCCCATTCATCGCCCACAGACTTCAAAAGGCATTTCGATCGTTTGATAAAAAAATGCCGGGATTCTTAACCAATGATGCGGTAGTCCACGCCCCCGAATCCCGAACCTCCTCCCCAGTTTTTATTCCACGAGACCGCGAAAGACTCCATCATGTGGAAGTACCTAACCTCTACCCTTGTGCGGAAGGAGCGGGCTATGCAGGAGGCATTGTATCGGCTGCGATTGATGGCATGAAATGCATGGAACGGGTTACACAAACTGTTTCCTAATCGTTTCCCTATTCCCGTAGCCCATTCTTTCGAATTTCCCTACCTTTGAATCATGAAACGTGTCGTTGTCGGTCTTTCCGGCGGGGTGGATTCGAGTGTGGCCGCATACTTACTTAAGGAGCAAGGGTATGAAGTCATTGGAATGTTCATGCGCAATTGGCACGATGAAACCGTTACGTTATCCAGCGATTGTCCTTGGATTGATGATGCAAACGATGCCCTTTTAGTAGCGCAACACCTCGGTATTCCCTTTCAAGTTGTAGACCTAAGTAGCGATTATAAAAAACGCATAGTGGATTATATGTTTCGTGAATATGAAGCAGGAAGAACGCCAAATCCAGATGTCCTTTGCAACCGAGAGATAAAATTCGATGTTTTTCTAAAAGAAGCACTATCGCTTGGGGCAGACTTTGTTGCAACCGGTCATTATTGTCGAAAAATTATTCACGAAAATGGTTCCCACGGCTTATTAAGTGGTGTTGATTCGAACAAGGACCAAAGCTACTTCTTATGTCAGGTAAGCCAAGAACAATTGCAGAAGGCACTTTTTCCAATCGGTGAATTGACTAAAAAGGAAGTTCGATCGATTGCCGCGGAGCATGGATTGATTACGGCAGAGAAAAAGGATTCTCAAGGATTGTGTTTTGTTGGAAAAATCAGTTTACCGACTTTTTTACAACAGCAATTAGCCCCGAAAGCAGGTTCTGTCGTAGAAATCCCAGACGATTTGGAGCAGTTCTCCGCATACGCTTCCATTCCCCACACGATGGAATCGGTTGAAGAATTGGCAAAACCCTTTTCGTATCAATTTTCAATGGGTAAACACGTGGCAAACCACCAAGGTGCCCATTACTACACCATCGGTCAGCGAAAGGGTTTGCACATTGGAGGCCGTCCAAAACCAAGTTTTGTTTTGGCTACAGATACGAAAGAAAATATTATTTATTCGGGTCAAACCGATGAACATCCCGGACTATATAGGCTTGCCCTGAGATTAGAATCAAAGGAATTGAATTGGATTCAGTACATAACCAATGAAGTGTTAGAAAAGGGATTCGATTGTTTTATTCGCATTCGATACCGACAAGCGCTTCAAAAGGGAACGCTACTTAAAAAAGGAGAAAGATTGTACGTTTTATTTGAAAAACAGCAACGCTGCATTACGCCTGGCCAATTTGCGGCCTTCTACCATGGAGAAGAACTTTTAGGCTCTGGGATAATAGCCCATTAATTAAGGTTTACCGAAAAGAAGATCGACTGTTCTTTTTCTTCCGCTTCGCTACCCTTTCTTATTTTATCCATTAGTTCTGCAACCTCGTAAATAGACATATTTGATTTAACACCTTGTTCGCGGTGAACGGATAGCTTCAATTTTGCTTCTCTAACTACTTTGCTTCTTAGACTTTGTTGGTATTGTGCCATGTTTAAATTATTGATAACGATGGCGTGATACGGGGAAACTTCTTTTGGGTTACAAAAGGCTATAGCTTTCCATATACCATAGAACGCATGGAAACAGATCCATAATTAACCTTTTCATCAAAAATCGCTTTGGATAAATTGTGTACAATGTTTCCAAACGCTAGCACTAGAATCCCTTTTTTCCTCAATTTAGACAATTCTTTTCCAAACGAATAGTGGAACGATTCCCCTTTAGCATAATCAATACTCATTTGTAAAACGGGGACATCTGCCTTAGGAAACATATGGTACAGAACACACCAAGCCCCATGGTCAAAACCCCAATGGTTATCAAGGGTTAGGGAAGTAGTTTCTAGGTCTTTTTGAAGATAATTGGCCAATTCGGGCATGCCCGGTGCGGGATACTTCATACTGTACAAGCGTTCATCCATCCCCCCGAAGTCATACAGGGTCGTCGGATTCTCCGAAGAAGAAATTCTTGTTTCTCCTCGGGTTAACCAATGTGCTGAAATGCATAGAATAGCTTTGGGTTTTGGCAAACCCTCTGCCATTTTTAACCAGGATATCGTGTATTCGTTTTCTTCGACTGCAACGTTAGGTGCCCCATGTCCTACAAACATAACCGGCATTTCGAATCCCAAATCAGGCCATTCGTTCCATAAAGATAAAATACGATTCATAGTATGACTTCCCGTTAATTCCAATCCGCCCAAGAGTGAAATTCTTATAAAATCATTCCGCTTCATGGAACAAAGGTAATCTTCAAAGGCTTGTTTCCTTCTTAACCTAGGCTAGGATTGACAGGTGCTTTTTTTAGGGCTTGTGCTGATAACAGTACCCATCAGGATCGGTTGTTTTACGCTTACATTGCGCTCCAGCTTTGGTAATTCCCTTACATTGTACAGCGACAGTGTTATCATTAGATCCTCCGGAATTCGAAACGCTGGATGGTACTTTTAACGGTTTCCATGACCAACAGGAAAGGCATACATCCTTCTCGAGGGTATTTTCCAATTGATCATCCAGCAACGGGAAAAAATCTATACCTGTTTCCTTTTCAACTTGATCAACCGAAACGGCAAAGGGTTCGAGTCCAGAAGCACTGTAGGCATTCGGCATCAAAAATCCAATGGCTTTTGAATTTTCACCTTGATAATCTAAGATGACCTTATAGTAGTATTTTGGAATGGACACACCGTTTCCACCCATTTTAACCAAACCATCTGTAAGCACGGGACCCGTTACCACGTAAACAGCATTATAATGTACCGCCCAAGCCCTTACTTGTTCCTCCAGTTTTTTCCAAATACCGCGGTTAAATCCGGGTTCTTGAGGACTCATATTGCTGTAGTAAAAAGACTCCTTCATGGCTAATTCTGACCATCCCATATCTGCAGCCGGCGCTAAATGGCCGCGATCATACCCTGAATTCGCATAGTCTGATGAGGTTGCGGATCCTGTAGAAACCATTGGATCAGGAATAAAATTATCGGTGCGATTAAATTTCTTAACCGTTTCCTCTTGGGTTAAATGATATGCTACCCAATAGGCTTGTTCGTGTTTTTCGGAATATTGCAGTTGATAACCTTCGTGGCGAATTATGGGGGTGGAACCTATGGCCTTGGGTAATTCCAATCCTTTTCTGTATGAAGTATCCCTTGAATTACCTTCTAGGGTTGGCCCGTCAGAATCGGCCGTTTGTTTTGTTTCGTCGGTATGATTCGTTGGGCTTCCATTGGTATTCGAATCCTGTTGTTGTTGGCAAAATGAAACGCTGTAAAGCAGTCCTAGGGCGGCGGTTAGATGGAGTAATTTCATCGAATACTGTCTTTATTCAAAAGGTTAATAAAATGAAATCCTTTGGGAGAAAATCCTTCATTGTAGAAAAACTTATGGGCTTTAAAGTTCGTGGTATATGAATCCAAGGCCATCATATTACACCCCAAAGCTTGCGCTTTTTTTTCGATGAAATCCAGCAGCAATTTTCCAACCCCTTTACTACGTACTTTTTCCGATACCACGATATTATCAATTTCTAAGTATTTTCCACACCAAAGTTTATTTCCAATCCAAACTCCTGAAACCCCCAAACATTGCCCCATGTCCTTCACGACCACTTGGGAATAATTGTGTTGCACCATGAAGGATAATTCTGTTTTGTACGCGTCCTCTGTTAAGGATGGATATAATTCCTTTACCACAGAGAAGGTTTCCAGCATTTCATCAACTGTAAAAAGTTCCAAGACGTCCATGACTAAGGTTTTGCTAAATGTTTATTAAAAAGATTTAAAATTCTACGGTATTCATCGAACCAAGAGTAAGCCTCCTTAAATCCATGTTCCTCTACCGGATAAGCGGCTAATTCCCAGTCTATTTTACCCAATTCGATTAAGCGTTGCTGAAGCCGAACAATATCTTGAAATTGGACATTGTCATCCACCATTCCATGGAGCATTAACAGGGGGTTTTTTAAGCCTTCCGCAAAATAAATGGGCGAACTTTTTCGATACGCTTCGGCATCGGTTTCGGGATAATTTAAAATGTTACTGGTGTATTCGTGGTTGTAATGTGCCCAATCCGTTACCGAACGAAGGGCTGCTCCACAGGCAAAGGCATCCGGGTGCTGAAACAAACTCATTAAGGTCACAAATCCTCCGTAAGAACCTCCATAAATACCTACCCTATTGGTATCTAGATTCAAGGTGGCTAAATATTTTTTAGCGTCCAGGAAATCCTGAACATCTCTTCCTCCCATATGCCGGTAAATAGCGGTTCTGTAATCCCGACCATATCCGGCGCTGGCTCGATAATCAATATCCAAAACGGTATAACCACTAGAAACCAACAAGTTGTGAAACATGTATTCTCGATAATAATGGCTCCACCATGCGTGCGCATTTTGCAAATAACCTGCGCCGTGCACGAAGAGTATAGTTGCTCCATTTTTCACTTCTGGACTTGGTGTGTATTGTCGTGCGTAGACTTCCTTTCCATCGTTTCCTGGAAACGTAATATAGCTTGGAGAAATCCATGGATATTGATCAAAGGATGTTGTAGTCGATTTTGTAATTTTTTGGGGGGCGTTATTTCCTTCTTTAAGGTACAGTTCCCATGGGGAAGTAGCCGAGGAATAGAGGTAGGCAAAATTAAGTTCATTTGGCGAAAGAACTAAATCCTTGAATCCAGCAGAGGCATTGGAAATAACGGGCAACATTTTCTTGTGTATCCGATGCAACCAAGCCCCCTGTAAACACCGAGGATTGTTTCCATTATGTACGATAAAATACTTCGTGCCATCCGCACTCAATGAGACCGAGTGCATTTCAAAGTTCACCCCCCCCGGAAAAACGAGTTCCTTTCTTTTGGAAGAAAGATTGATTTCGTATAATTGAGAAAAACCATTTTCCTCCGACTGGAAATACACCACCTCGTCTTGATTTACAAAGCCCAAAGTACCTTTTTCCATATTCCATTCGGAAATACCTGGCCCACCAATCCAAGCCTCGTCGTGCTGTCGCTCAATTTCGGTAACTTTTCCATGGATAAGATCCACTACAACAATCCATCGGTCCTTGTTGTCCGCAGCACGGACATCGATTAATGCGAGGGGTTTTGTTTTCGCAAAAATGGGATCGTGAAGAAAAACGGGGCGATCTTGCTTGTATACTTTTCCGCCGTTCGTATCTAAATAACTCGCTTTTGCGCGAATATCACTAAGTTTTGAGAAGTCAAGAGGGACTAACGTATCCTTGACTAACCCATGAAGATACATGCGCTGATTAGGTTCATTGGCACTCACCTTCACCCGCGCATTCTTCGACTTAAGGTAACCGTCCGACGTTATAAATGCTGTATAGGTAGTCTGTTTTTCCTCCGGTAATTCGTCTTCACGGAGCAGTACAACTTGATGTTGCAACGATAAAAAACGTCCTGAAATGGCGCTAAATGCTGCGGGCAATGGGGTCTCTTTAACGGTTTCAAACGAAGAACGAATAGGCCTTATCGATTCAGGTTCCTGGTCACGAAGGTACTGGAACAATGAGCGCTGTTGCATTTCAAGAAGAGTTGAGTCACGCTTCTCCCCTTTTTTAGGCTCAACATACCTCGTTAATTGAACCATTTGGAACATCCCGGATGCATTGAAGGAAATTCGATAAAAATCGCCATCCATTCTCAAGGAAGCTTCGTTTTCAGAAAGCCTATATACATCAGAAATAAAATGATCGGTTTGTAAAAGCAAGGTGGATTTCATGGATTTACGATCCGTTAAAACCAAGCTTTGCTGAAGCAGGGTTATTTGATTGGAGAATTTCTGTTGCTGAGGATCAAACGGAATCATTTCCTTGAAAGCGGCTTCTGATACCTCCTTTAACTCGGCGGACTTTAAGCGATATAGGTAAGGTTCTGACTCCCCCTTTCCATCCTTGTTCCATCGGAAGTAAATGGCACTTCCATCCAGATTCCATTGGGGTGAACTGGGCCAATACCCTGTAAAATCTTGGCCTTTCATAATCTCCTTTAATTCCAACGCTTGTTGGGCTCGAAGGTGCGAAAGAAATAAAACAAAGCATATAACAATACTTCGCATTGCATTTAATTTTTGATAAAAATAGCGACAAATGGCGTAATTTCGCAGGGATGGTTTTTCGAATTAAAAAGATCCTTTTCAGATGGTTGCCTACCTCCCTTTATTTAATGTGTATGCAACGAGGATTTTTCATCCTGTACGATTTCGGATTTTTAAAGAAAGACGAGCGTTTTAAATTTCATTATGCCACAAAAAAGCTTATTGGCAAAGAGGATGTTGTCCTTGATATTGGAGCTAATCTCGGGTATTTCTCGAAACTTTTTGCCCGCAGAAACCCTTTGGGAAAACTAATTTCCGTTGAACCCATTCCCATCTTTTACCGACGGCTAGAAGCCGTTTTGTCGCGCTACAAACACGTTGAATTAATTCATTCTGCTATGGGGGCCTCGTCTGGAACCTTGTACATGGTAATGCCCGTTCAAAAAGGCGTTTTGCGAACCGGCTTACCCCACGTTATAAGCGAGGAGGAAGCATTGCAAATTCCTGGTTCCATTGAGGTTCCAGTACTTCAAGCCACCAATTTTCTCTCGGCATTTGAGCGGCTAGACTACATCAAATGTGATATTGAAGGATATGAATGGACGGTGTTTTCGACCTTGGGAGAAACGCTAAATAGGCTGCGACCCCTTGTGCAAATTGAGATTTCAGAAAAGCATATCGATGACTTTTGTGCTTTTTTTTCAGCCTTAAATTATAAACAATTAGGCCTTTATCAAGGAAAACTAATAGAAGAAACGGGTAAACAACGTGAGCCTTCTGATTTTCTCTTTGTTCCTTCTGAAAAAGTTTCTGTCCTTTTGAATACCTTTAACCTATGAAAACTGGTTTCTACGCCCTACTCTTTTTATTTACTTTGGGATGCGGAAAGGCGCCAAAAACTTTGCTATTAGAAGGCGTGGTGACTGACAATTCGTTTAATGTCCCCCTTTCGGGAGCCACCGTAACCTTGTATGGCGTTTCTGCTACTACGAACCAATTTTCGCAGATAGGAACCACAACAACGGATGCTCAAGGGTATTATCGTTTTGAGTTTGAGCGGACAAGAACCGAAAAATACACCGTTAAAATCACCAAGCCCCTATACTTTGATATCGAAAACGATATCAATAACTCAGCCTTGAATTTAAAAGGTGCAACGGTCAGGAATTACGCCACTACCGCAAAATCCTGGGCGGAAATAAGGATTCTTAACCACAATCCCTCGAATACCGATCATTTACAATACCTTCGTCAAGCGGGCAAGTTGAATTGTGATGAATGCTGCACGAGCGAAATAAAACATTTTTACGGCGCGGTAGATACATCCCTGTATTGTATAAACGACGGCAATAGTCCATACCGAATTGAATATGGTGTATATGGAACAAACAATTCTGGAATCTTGGAAGTTATTACAGCTCCTTTTGATACCACTACGATTTACTTGGGCTATTAATTTGGGTCCTAATCGTTAGTCTCCAAGCAGGACTAATTATCAGGTATTACATTAAATCTAATATCTTATCAGTCTCTTTTTCAATGCGTTGACGAAGATCCGATGAAACAGGAAAAAGCGGTAATCGCATGTATTCATCCATAAGATCAAGATGGGCAAGTGCAGCCTTCACCCCGCCCGGATTTCCTTGTTCAAAGAACATTTTAGTCACATCAAACAATGCGTAATGGGCCTTTTTGGCAGCATCTAAATCCCCTTGAATAGACGCTTTAACCATGGACGAGAAGAGCGCGGGGAAGGCGTTCGCAACAACAGAAATAACTCCAACTGCACCTGCCGCGATTAAAGGCATGGTGAGGTTATCATCACCAGAAATAACGCCAAAATCTGAGGGACAATCTTTAATGATTTGCATAATTTGTTCCATATTTCCCGAGGCCTCTTTAATGGCTACAATATTGGGAATTTCGGCTAATGCTAGGGTCGATTCAACCGAAAGATTTGAACCGGTTCTCCCTGGAACGTTGTAAAGAATAATAGGAAGGTCTGTGGCATCTGCAAGGATTTTATAATGTGCCAATATTCCTTGTTGAATTGGTTTATTGTAATACGGGGATACGGATAAAATTCCATCCACACCTTTGGGTAAATTACCCAAGGTTAGGACGACGTTAGCGGTATTATTTCCACCGACTCCGTACACAATTGGCAGTCGCCCTTCGTTGCAATCGATGACGCAATTTAAAATTTCTTGTTTCTCTTCTTGCGATAAAGTTGGTGATTCGCCTGTGGTCCCCTGTACGACTAGAAAATCAGTACCGTTATCGATTTGATAGTCAACTAAATCTTCCAGGGCATCAAAATCGACGGTTAAGTTTTTTGTAAAAGGTGTGACCAAGGCAACGCCTGATCCTTTGAAAGTATTCTTCATATTAATTCAATTTTATCCAAGGTTCCTACCACAAAATCCAGTAAGGTAAAGGCATTTTCATCTTTAGATTTTAATTCAAGATCAAAGAATCCATTGTCCACATCGTTCACCACCACCTTGTGTTTAAAACTGCAGGATTTTATCTCTTGATAAACCTTTTGCTCCAAACTCCCCACCCATAACAACATATCAAAAGACTTTTCAAGTTCTCGCTGTAGTAAAACATCCTTTAGTTTCCCCATAAAAGTATAGTCGTTGGGGCTGTTGTAATAAATTAAAAAATGTGGCGGTAGGGTATCCTTGTTAACATCTTTAGGCAATGTGACAATAATCGTCAACTTTTTAACTTGGCTATCGTCTAGAATTTTGTCCAATGCTCTTCGGTATTCATTCAACGCTTCAAGGTCGGTGTAATGAATAACAACCATTAAGGACTGGGTACTTGACCACAAACTTTTATTTTTCATTTCCAATCAATTTTTGGAATTCTAATTCATTGAGAATTTTAACTCCCAAGTCTTTCGCTTTTTTCAATTTTGCCGGTCCCATGCCTTCTCCTGCAACTAAAAAGTCTGTTTTTGAAGATACTGAACCGCTATTCTTACCCCCGTTGCGCTCAATCAACTCCTTTATTTCATCGCGAGAATAGGCATCAAAAACACCAGAAACTACAAGGGTCAAACCCGATAGAACATCACTGTCTTTGTCTTTTCCTTTACTCTCGAATTGCAAACCTACGTCAATTAGTTTTTCAATCCACATTTTATTTTCATCATCTCTAAAAAAATGAAGAATGGAGTCCGCTATTTTATCCCCAATTTCCTCAATTTCTAAAAGCTCTTCTTTCGTAAATTGCATTAGCTTAGCTAGAGACCCTGTGTGTTGTGTAATTCTTTTGGCTACCGTCTCCCCTACATGCCTTATTCCTAAAGCAAAAAGGACACGTTCGAAAGGTATATTTTTACTTTCATCAATAGCAGCCAATAACTTATTTACTGATTTCTCAGCCATTCGATCCACTCTGAGCAATTCTGATCGGTTTAATGTATAAAAATCACAAGGGAATTTTAACATATTTTCCTTAACCAGAACGTTTATTGTCTCGTCACCAAGGCCTTCAATGTTCATGGCTTTACGTGAAACAAAATGGATTAATCTGCCGGCGACTTGTGGTGGGCAAGCACTAGCATTTGGACAAAAATGATTAGAAAGACCCTCCTCTCTAAGAAGTTTTGCCCCACATTCTGGACAATTCTCAATAAAAACTATCGGTTGCGCTCCATGCGAACGTTTGACTCGGTTTACTCCTACAATTTTTGGAATTATTTCACCTCCTTTTTCCACCAGAACAGTATCCGAAATATGTAAATCGAGTTTCAATATCTGATCTTCATTGTGCAGGGACGCTCTCCTGACAGTCGTTCCTCCCAAAGAAACTGGACTTAAATTTGCGACCGGCGTAATTGATCCCGTCCTACCAACTTGGTAATCAATTGACAACAACGTAGATTCTGCTTGTTGCGTTTTAAATTTAAAAGCAGTTGCCCATCGAGGAGATTTGGAAGTAAATCCTATTCTTTTCTGATCCTCGTATGCATTAACTTTTATAACGATTCCATCAATTTCAAACGGCAAATCGTAGCGATGTTGATCCCAGTAATTAATGAAATCCATTACGCCATCAATATCGTGGACTACATTAATATAGCCTAGGGATTCGGGAGGAATTTTGAATCCCCAACTACCTGCCGCACGAATGGCTTCCATATGGTCATGAAAGGCTCCTTTTTCTTGATAAACACCGTATAAAAAGGTATCCAACCCGCGTTTGGCTACAAGCGATGAATCTTGAAGTTTTAAGGTACCTGCAGCGGTATTTCGCGGATTTGCAAATGGCTCTTCGCCATCAGACGCACGTTGTTCATTTAATTCTTTGAATGCCGCAATTGGCATGAAAATCTCACCCCTTATTTCAAATTTTTCGGGAAAGTCATTGGTCAATTGAAGGGAAACCGACCTAATGGTCCTTACGTTCGAAGTAATGTCCTCCCCTTTCTCCCCGTCGCCACGCGTTACCGCACGAACTAATGCGCCTTTTTCGTACCGAAGACCTACCGCTACGCCATCGTATTTTAATTCGCAAACCAAGGATAAGTTTTCAAGGCCAAATTTCTCCAAACGACCTACCCACTCTACGATTTCTTCTCGCGAATAAGTATTGGAAAGGGACAGCATAGGGTATTCGTGAATAACCGTTTCAAACTTTTTCGTAATATCTCCTCCTACCCTTTTGGTAGGACTATTGGGCGAAGAAAACTCTGGAAAAAGGGATTCTAGTTCCTCTAACTCACGTAACATTTGATCAAAATCAAAATCAGAGATGCTTGGACTAGCTAACACGTAATACCGGTGATTGTGCGCGTTTAACTGTTCCGTTAGGAGTTTAATCTTATGTTGGGCTTCCTCAGGATTCACTGCTTAAAAATACTATTTGTCCTTTTATCATTCGATATTTGCCTTGTAAATCTTTTCTTACTTCGATATTTGTAAAACCCCGTTCTTTATATGCCGCCATTATTTCTTCAACATAGATAGGATTTATTTCAAAATACAGCCAACCCTTGTCCTTCATGTTTATTAAAGCCCAATCCATAATGTGAATATAAAACAACAAAGGATTCTTGTTTGGAACGAAAAGGGCAAGATGGGGCTCGAAATCCAAGACATTCTTGTCCATTTCAAGGGCTTCTTGTTCGGTAATATATGGAGGATTGGAAACGACTATTGAATATTGCGGTTCTGCGATAGAATTAGAACGTTGACAAATATCTCCATGTTGCCAGTCGATCTCCAACGAATGGGCCTCCGCATTTTCTTGCGCCAAAACCAAGGCCTCTTTGCTTACATCCATTGCAGTCACTTTCCATTGGTTTCGGTTGGCTTTTAAAGAAAGGGCAATACACCCTGTCCCTGTTCCAATATCTATGACCATTTCCTCAGAAAGTACGGAATTTGAAAGCACCCATGCCACCAGTTCTTCCGTTTCCGGTCTTGGGATTAAAGCGGCTGGAGAACACTTCAATTTCAAACCGTAAAAAAGGGTATTTCCCAAGGCATATTGTAAAGGCACCCCTTCAAGTAGCTTTGTCTCCAACGCAATAATCTGTGCTGCTTCGCTGGCGCTTAAAGGTCGTTTAGGGTTAGCTATTATTTCCGCAATCGATACGTTACACACGCTTTCGAGAAAACGGTAATGTATCGAATGAATTTCCCTAGGCGTAAAGCGTTGATTCAACGTGTTTTTTAGCTGATTGCCCAATGAAGCGAAGGTCATTAGTTTTTTCTTAGTTCAATAAACGGTTTAATTTTCTCATTTTCTATGAGCACCGTAAGGTTGTAGTAAGACAATTTCCAGCCTTTTTTAATTTTAACACAGACGCCACTTCCTCGACAATCGAGCATCCAAGTCTCAAGGGATTCATCGAACCAAGCCACTTTTTGATTGGGAGAAAAATGCCAAGTCCTTTGACTGGGAGTAAAACGCCAAGTTTGTTTTTTATCAAAGTAGGGTTTACAATAAACCTTAAATTCCTCTTTTGTCCATTTTTCCCCCGGAGCTGTTCCGAGGAAAATAAAATCCTTGGATGTTTTGTCAAAATAACCGTCCAAGTTTGCCAAGGTCGCATCTTTGTGCCATGCATCTATCAAAAAGTTTAGGTCAGAAAGCGATGAACTGTTCTGACCTAAACACCACAAAACACTGAAAAGGGAAAAAATAAATCCCGAATACTTAGCTTGCAATTACTTAAATTTTTTCTCCAAGGCCATTGCTGCATTGTACACATTTACAACACCACCCGTATTGCAAAGTCCCTCTAATTCGGGGTATTTTTTAACGGTTGAGGTAATTGCGTTACAAATGTCCATCATAGTCGCAGCAGGAAATCTTGACTTAAGTAAAGCGGCAACACCAGCTACCATAGGGGCAGCCATTGAAGTTCCTTGAAGGTTTTTATATTCGCTCTGTGGAACTGAATTATAAATTTCATTTCCCGGGGCAAAAACATCTACTTCAATCGCACCGAAATTAGAGAAATCAGCCACCATTTTCTTACCCTTCTCCTTGGTATTCGCGCCAATATTTAAGAACATTAAACGGCTCAAATTACTGGGTTGATCTACATATGGTTTGTGTGGGAAATTAGGCACTTCATCAACATTGGCTGCATCGTTACCCGCGGCATGAATCATCAAAACATCCTTTGATGCAGCATAAGCAATGGCGTCTTGAACTTTTTCACTGTTTGGAGAAAACCCTTTTCCAAAAGACATATTGATTACTTTGGCCCCATTATCCACGGCATACCGTATGGCTAAGGCTACGTCCTTGTCGTGTTCGTCACCATTGGGAACGGCGCGAATCGACATGATTTTCACATCGTCAGCGACACCATCGCCTCCTTTGTTGTTACCACGGACAGCAGCTATGATACCAGCAACGTGCGTTCCGTGCAATGCATCGGGACCTTCCGCATTTCCGTTTCCATAAAATTTATCATTAAAATCGTCTGGATTATCTCCGATAAGGGAGCGGTCATCAAACGCCGGATTCAAATTAAACTCCATTTGATCCTTCAAATACTCCTCGGTCTCTTTATCAAACATTCCCTTACCAATCATTTCCATGTAGGGAGCAAATTGTTCTTTATCTGCTTCAACCGAAGCCTTAGCCTCTTGGTATAGTTTGAACATGGGATCGTTAGCGAACTTAGCCGCATCCCCATTCTCATAGGTACTTTGGTATTTGCTAACAATTCTTGCTTTTTCCAAACGGGCTTTATCGACGTTTTCACCTTTTTTATTTCCTAAAAAATTCCAACCATTGATATCATCCACATAACCATTTCCATCGTCATCTTTATTGTTCCCGGGAATTTCCTTGGCGTTGACCCATATGTGGCCGTTTAGGTCTTCATGTTCTACGTCCACCCCAGAATCGATAACCGCTACAACGACGGTTGTGCTTTTTTTCTTGGATAAAATCTTTTTATAAGCCACTTCCGTAAACATTCCATTGCCTTCTCCATTGTACCAATTTAACGTACCGGGAAGTGCTTGCGAGAAAATAAAGGAAAAACTCGTAATAACGGAAAGCATAAACATTAACATCGTTTTCTTCATAGCGAATGGTTTTATTTAGTTTTAGAATTAATTTAATTTCAAAAATAACGCTTATTTTTAGCAATGGTTAAAAAAAGCCTTTCAAAAACTATGCTACCTACAAAAATCAAGGTCCTGAGCGCTGTCTTCTCTATTATGTTTGCGTTCCTAACCATGGCGCAAACACCAAACCTCACCGCATTTAATTTATTCGAGTACGCTCAACAGAATCCTAATAGCGCCATTTGCTTGAGCGCAAAAAATACCATTCAAAATCAGGAAATGCTCCGTTTGCTTAATGTACCGGTGAAAGCGCAAACCGAACGCAATATATTCTTTAATGCAAAGCCCTCTGAAATTCTTACAAGCGATGGTTATCCCAAATTAGAAGGATTGTATTTTTCATTTTCCCGTCCAGAGGCATTAGCCGATAGCGCCCTCGTCAAGCACTACATAAACCTCGTACATCAAGGGCTCAATGGTGTCGATACCAATTACACAGGAAAAGGAGTTATAATGGGTGTAATTGATCAAGGAATCGATTTTAATCACCCAGATTTTAAAACAGCAACAGGAAAAACCAGGGTATTGCGTTATTGGGACCATTCCGTTAGCGGCCCCAATCCACCTCAACCCTATAATTACGGGGTGGTGTGGGACTCCACGGCTATCAATGCAGGGACATGCACCAGCTTAGAGACCGTTACAGCCCACGGTACTACAGTTGCAGGAATGGCAGCAGGTAATGCGCGTGCCAATACAAAAAACAAAGGCGCTGCACCGGAAGCTGATATTGTGGTGGTGGAAACAAATTTCAACCTACCCAATTGGACGCTCACTATTGCTGATGCTTGTGATTATATTTTCAAAGTAGCTGATTCTCTTGGAAAACCCGCAGTCATTAATATTTCTTTGGGAGATTACTTAGGAAGTCATGACGGGAACGACCCTGCTTCTGATTTAATTGAGTCCTTGCTAGACCTGTCGCCCGGCAGAATTGTGGTTTGTGCTGCTGGAAATGCCGGAAACCAAGGAAAATTCCATGTTCGCAACAACCAAATCGGATCCGATACAACTTTCTTTTGGAATATACCGAATACGGGTATGACGGTAGCGGGTCCTAATAAGATCGTTTTCGATGTGTGGTCTGATACCAGTCAAGCGCATTATTACTATGGTTTTGGAGCAGACAAAATTACCCCAAACTACTCCTTTCGAGGACACACAAACTTTCGATACGCTACAAGCAATTTAAATCAAGTTCCTGTGACCGATACGCTATTTAATAATGTAGGTCAACGCCTCGCGATTATTGATAGTTATCGAGAAATTGTAGGAGGGAATTTTCACATGTTATGCGTATTTACAACGATAGATTCGCTGGCCTACCGCTATCGATTTATGACGACGGGATCTGGGCAATACGATGCTTGGGGAGGAAGTTGGATTCAACTCAGCAATTTTGCAAGTAATATACCAACGGTAAACCAATATTCAGCCATGCAAGACTACATTATGCCGGACTCCTTACAAACCATTGTGAGCAGTTGGAATTGCTCTGAAAAAGTTATTTCCGTGGCAAATATGAGAAATAGAAAAGGCCATATCACAAAGAATAATACCTATTATCAACCAGCCTCCACTACACCGGTAGGAAAACTAAGTGAAAATAGCAGTAAAGGTCCCGCAAGAAATGGAACAACAAAACCTGATATTACTGCCGCAGGTGATGTAACACTTGCCGCCGGTCCCTTGTGGTATTTAAGCAATACGGCGAACAATACCACCATTGATTTGGGTGGATTTCACGTTCGAAACGGAGGGACTTCCATGGCATCGCCTGTGGTTGCCGGTATCGCAGCCCTCTACTTGCAAAAATGTCCACTTTCAACGTATCAGCAATTCAAATATGATTTGACCAATACAGCGATTGTGGATGGCTTTACAGGAGTAACTCCCAATTTCTCCTATGGTTTTGGAAAGGCAGATGCCCTTGCATTGTTAAGTTCCAAAAACATAAATGTTTCTATCGATTCAGCCGTTGGTATTTGCGTTGGAAGCACAGCCACCCTGTACCTTAATTCAACGGTACCTTTGAATACGATCCTCTGGAATAACGGAGTCACCGGCAATACAATGACAACCGCAATCGTTGGATCCTATTATGCCAAAGTCCTTGACAGTGCCGGATGCTATACCCGAGCTACTCCCATTGCCTTGGGAACGTTGACCTTACCTTTTGTGGATGCCGGCGCAAACTTCTGGAGTTGTCCTGGGGTTCCCGTTTCGTTGCTCGGAACCGGAACAGCACTATCCTATGTTTGGCAGCATGGAGTTCCAAACAATACTCCTTTCACCCCCTCGGCAACAGAAACATATTATGTAACGGGAACGGGGGCGAATGGCTGTAGCAACTCCGATTCAGTTACCATCACTTTGTACGACGTCGATCCGGTAACGTATGATGAAAGCAATACCCCAGTTTTTGAGGGATCCAGTCCATTTAATCTAACCCCCGGGGTTCCTCTTGGCGGAACGTATACAGGGACTGGTGTTATTGGAACAAGTTTTCATCCCACCCTCTCTGGACCGGGAAGCTTTGTAGTAACCTACACGGTTATAGATGCCAACGGCTGTTCAATTAGCGATTCCTCGGTTATCGATGTACTCGCTATAAATGCCACAGAATCAAGCAGCAGTTCCCCCATCGAAGTATATCCAAATCCAACCGGGTATTATCTTGTTTTGAAAGGATTTAAGCCGTTTGAAGAAATACGCGTGATCGACATTCAAGGCCGCTTAGTTCTTGATCCATTTCTAGGCGTCGAAGGGCAAAAACTTGAAGTAAAGAAGTTAGCTCCGGGAACGTATTGGATTACGACGGACAAGGTTCAAATCCAGTGGGTGAAATTTTAATTTTCCCATAGAACACCTTTTTCCTCTGCTAATCCAAAGGAAATTCCATTTATGGATTGGTTTCCTGTAATTCCACCTAAAAACCCTAAGGTATCGCATGTTTCATTCAACACGTAAGAAGGCAAATCACCCCCACAATTTCCCGGATTAAAAACAAATACCGATTCGGATTGAAACCAATATTCACGAACGTTAGCTCCACTGTTACAACATTCGGTTTTGAATTGAATAATTTTTTGATTTATACAAGGAGAATGGGAATATTTCTGGCATTGAAATGCCATTATAAATACCATAAAAACCATTCCAATCAAAAGAAGTTTCTGTTTGTAAATAAAACGTACCACAATACAAAATTAATCATTTAATTTTGCGTGCAAATTATAAACTGTAAATAAATGAGTCAAGCGCTTGGAAATCACATCTTGGTTGAGTTCATGAATTGCGATCCACACATTATGAATGATGTAGCTGCGATTGAAAGGGATATGGTTGATGCGGCAAAAAAGGCGGAAGCCACCGTGATTAACTCTACGTTTCATCATTTTTCACCCTATGGCGTTTCCGGCGTAGTCGTTATTCAAGAAAGCCATCTAGCAATACATACGTGGCCAGAATATGGTTACGCGGCGGTTGATGTCTTTACCTGTGGAGAAATGAACGCGTGGATTGCTTTTGATTACCTAAAAGAAAGCTTTCAAGCTAAAAGTTATTCTGCCATTGAAATGAAAAGGGGTTCGGTAAACTTGCTTACGCGAAACGATTTCGATATTTCCACGATGCGACAAAAAGCGAATGAATGGGTAAACCCCGGATTTTATACGCGAAATGTATGGTTTACAGACAAGGATGAGAACCAGGCATTGTCCTTACGGTTTACTGGCGAAGTTTTTTACGATCAACAAACTCCCTTTCAGCGCGTAAGGATTTTAGAGTCCTATAAATATGGCAAAATGTTGGCCTTGGATGACATGGTGATGACCACGGAAAAGGACGAATTCCATTATCACGAAATGATATCGCACCCCTCACTATTTATGCACCCTAATCCGAAAAATGTATTGGTCATTGGTGGAGGCGATGGAGGAACCATACGCGAAGTCCTTCGCCATTCCGGAGTGGAAAAAGTGACGATGGTAGAGATAGATGGTGCAGTTATCGAGGCGTGCAAAGAACACTTACCTAAGATCGCGGCATCTTTTGATGATCCGAAGCTAACATTATTGGTCGACGATGGTATCGCATTTATCGAAAAAGCGGAAAGCGAAACCTATGATGTGATTTTGGTCGATGGATCGGACCCAGTAGGACCGGCAGAGGGTCTTTTTTCGGTATCGTTTTACACCCATTGTTATCGTGCTTTGAAAAAGGATGGAATCTTAGTTGCACAGGGGGAATCGCCCAAATTTAATGAAAAGGCCTTCCGTGAACTAAACCTTACCTTACAATCCATTTTTGGAAAAGAAAATGCTCCCGTTTCCTTATTTTTTGTTCCGACCTATCCTACGGGAATGTGGAGTTTTCAATACGGAATGAAAGGAAATATTAATCGAATCGATGATTCTAAAACAGAATCTATAGATGCCTTTGTTCGCGAACAGGGTCTTAGGTATTATAATGCGGCGATACATCAATCCAGTTTCGCCCTTCCAAATTTTGTCAAGACCTTAATTCAATAATAAATAGGTTATCTTTACGGCCAATCCTTAAAACCTGAACATGCAAATAAACTCCAATACGGTTGTCTCCCTGATGTATGCTTTAACCAATGATAAAACCGGTGAAGCGATAGAGACTACAGACGAAAATAACCCCTTAGTTTTTCTTTATGGGGTTGGTGCTATGATTCCGGATTTCGAGACCAATCTAAACGGAAAAAAAGCGGGAGACACCTTCGACTTCTCTATTGGAGCTTCCTTAGCGTATGGTTTGCCCAGCGAAGAGGAAATTGTTATGATCCCAAGCAATGTTTTTCATGACGATAAAGGGAATTTCGACCATGCAATGTTCAGCGTAGGAACCTTGGTGCCAATGAGCGACGGACAAGGTCATCAACTCCGAGGTCGAATTTTAGAAATAACAGATGAGGCGGTAAAAATGGATTTTAATCACCCCCTTGCTGGAACTGATTTGCATTTTGTAGGAAAAATTTTGGACGTTCGTTCGGCGACAGAGGAGGAAATTTCCCACGGCCATGCGCATGGCCCACACGGACACCAGCACTAAAAAATAAATTTATTGAACTGTCAATTAGATATTTAGCTAACTTTGTGTTAGTTACATATTAATTCATTGCTTATGGCTACCGTTTTTGAAACCCGCTTAATTGGTAATATTGGTAAGGATGCCATTGTTAAGCCTATGGAACGCGGAATCATTGCCATTAACTTCCCGGTTGCCCACAACAAAAATTGGAAAGACAAGCGTTCGGGGGCTTCAAAAACAAAAACAACGTGGGTTAATTGTACCATTTGGAAACGAGAAGGCAGCAACATGCGCATTGTTGATTTTTTAACCCGAGGCACCATGGTAGAATTAGTGGGAAGCCCTTATGCCAAAGGTTACATGGGAGAAGATGGGGTAATTCGAACGGAAATAAGGCTCAACGTATCCGATACAAATATCCTGCGTCCGGTTCAACGGATGGAAGGAGAATTAGATGAATTTGTGGATAGCGATGAATTCCGCAGCGACCCGGATCCAAGCTTTGATGACTTCTCATTAAACGAAGAAGATTTTTAGAATTTTCGGGAAATTCATTTTTGAATTTGTAAAAATCCCTATATTTGCACCGTTGTTTTACTGCTTGTTCATGATTAGCTTTGTTAGTTATGATGCGTAAAGTAAGCCTAAGAACTCAGTTGGATGACTGATTAAGGAAGCAACATAAATAGGATATTCCTCCTTAGCTCAGTTGGTTAGAGCATCTGACTGTTAATCAGAGGGTCGCTGGTTCAAGTCCAGCAGGGGGAGCAAAAGCCGGTCAAGTATGATCGGCTTTTTTTATGGATGACTTATTTTATTTACATAATTTATTCTTCTTGCATTGATCGTTATTACGTTGGTTATTCTTCAAACCCATGGAATCGGTTGAATCAGCATAATACAAACT
>CAIJTF010000047.1 GCA_903823565.1 uncultured Flavobacteriales bacterium | reverse complement strand
GGAACCTTAAGTACCTTCGGTGCTTCCAATGCCTACTTACAGAATGGTTCCATGGCCCTTTACCACCGTGGAGGGGGTACAATTGGTACTACCTATAACTTCCCTTTTAGTGCTACGTTTTCCACCAATACTGGAAACGGTACAGGAGGCGCAACTACCGGGTCTGATTTTACGCGTCTCGTTGTAACGGAAACGGCTGCTCCATCCAACGCCCTTACCACAGGAACAGGCTTATCCTTTGGTAACCGTGCCTTTCGACTAGAAGGTTTTACGACGGGAACTACTGCAGGAATTTCCGGAACTAACCCTACCGTAACGTTACGTTTCAATTCACAAGACGGTCTTACATCTACGCAAGACCAAACCTTTATAAACCAAGCACCAACCCTTTCGGGAGCATGGAACGTAGTGAGTGCGGCTTACGGAGTGTCCGGCGCGCTTCCTGCAACAGGATTAATAACTACACCAACGGTTGCCCCAGGACCTATTGCACTCGACGGAGATGATTTCTTTGCGTGGGGAACTAGTGCTCCGGTTATAAGTAATGTTTCTCCGCTTACGCTGTGCGCAGGTTCAGGACAATTTACCATTACAGGAACGAACCTTAACGGCGTAACCAGTGTGTTAATCAACGGCACGCCCGTTGCAAGCTTTACCATCGTTTCACCAACTCAAATTGATGCCTTTGCAGGGGTTGGTACTTCAGGAGTCGTTAGCATTGTTAAAAACGGTGCAACGTTCTCTGGTGTTCAAGTAATTACTATTAATGGATCCCCCGCGGCTCCTTCCGCGGCACCAGCATCCGTAACCGTAATGCTTGGGGTAACGGCAACCTTTACGGCCACAGGAACTGGAGGAACCCTCAACTGGTACGCTGTTCCTTTTGGAGGTACCGCGATTGGCACAGGTTCTTCGTTTACAACCCCAGCGAACTGTGCCACCACCTCATATTATGTCGCTGAAAGCAATGGAACCTGCGAAGGTCCAAGAACTCAAGTTACCGTAAACGTAACCCCAATTAGTTTCACCGCTTCGGTTCCTAACCTTTGTGGAAACGGTGGTAGCGTTACCTTAACCGCAACGCCTAATGACCCTTCTATCACGTACAACTGGTCAACAAACCAACCAAGTGCAGTAATTGCCCCTGGAACTACAGCCGTAACAAGCGCTACCTTAACAGAAACGTCTGATTTCTTCTTAGCGGCTACAGCCAACGGTTGTACCTACAATGCAAACCCTATTTCAGTTGGGGTTTATGGTTTCCCTGCCATCACTCCTGCGGCAACACCAAATGTCCTTTGCGACAGTGGTATGGTTGTTTTGGCCTCAGGTATAGCACCAGGTAACTTTTCTGCTGTATGTATTACCCCTAACCCACAGGTGGTTCCACCAAATGCAAACTACTTAGTAACCAATGGTGTTGCAACCGTTCCTCAAAACTCCGGAAGCTTAGATGACGGTGGTTGGGGCGCGATTCCGATTGGATTCAACTTTAACTATTTTGGAAATACCTATACCACAATTAATGCAGGAACAAATGGCGTTTTACAATTCGGTGCCTATAACGCAGCCGCATTGGGTGATTTTACCATTGGTGCGCTTCCAAATGCGCTTGACCCAACGAATGCGATTTTCGGTTGTGCCCATGATTTACATTGCGGTTATGCAGGAGCCAATTTATCCTATTGGACCTCGGGCATCGCTCCGAACAGAAAATTTGTTATAAATTACCAAGTATGGCAATACGGAAGTCCTACTACCCCTGTAAACTTCCAAATCATCTTGAAAGAAACTACTGGACAAGTTGAAATCGTAGCCACCAATGTACTATCTACCTCTGGTAAAACGATTGGGGTGAATAACCCAACTGGAACCATTGGTGCTGCAGCACCGAACTGTTCTGTAGCTCCCAATACACCGAACTACTGGCAAGGTCAAACAGCGACTATTCCATCCACTAGCCCTCAAGCTTGGCGATTTAACCCACCGGTCAACTACACCATCAACTGGTCCGTTAATGGTGTTGCAAACCCGGCTACGGCACAAATCAATGGTGTTTCTGTGAATACACCAACAGCAAACTTAATGACGAATGCAACTACTCCTTACCAAGTATACATACAAGATCCAATTACAGGATGTTCGCAAATTTATCAAACACCCGTAACGGTTAACACTTCTCCTAGCGCACCTACAGCTACGAACAGTACGCAGTGTGGTTTAGGTACGCCTACCGCTAGCGTAGTATCTACCGCTGGAGCGAACGGAAATGGTCAATTCTTCTGGTTCAATGCCGCCACGAATGGGGTAATGCTTCAGACACCTCCAACGGGTGCCTACTCGACCTTCTACTCAGAGAATTTTGGTGGCGCAACCGTTGCCGCTGGAGGTACCTTGTCTGGTTCTGCTAACCTTTTGAACTACCCTGGACAACTACAAGTTTTTGACAACGTCACGAACCAGGTAGGTGGACTTACGGTGGCAGCCGGGGTGAATGCATCAGCCTACATGGTTGACTTTGATCTTATAACGTCAACCGGAGCGGATGGTATCTCGTACAGCTTTGGGGATGATGTTAATGCGAACGCTATAACGCCAACGCAAGAAAAAGGATCTGGTTCTAAACTAAAAATTAGTTTTGATTCCTATGGAGCAGCCATGCCAAATGCACAAGGTATTTACTTGTTGTATAACAATACAGCAGGATCCTTTGACAACACTACACCCGGTGTTTTGGCCTATTCCACCGATATATCTTGGGTGAACGATACAAGCCATGTGTCAATTACGATTGATAACGCTGGTAAACTCTATTTAGCAGTTGGTGCAACCACTATTTTCAATGGGGTTCAGTTGCCTGCAGCGTATCTAGCCGCCAATAAGGCAACGTGGTCACATGTCATTGCTGGTAGAACGGGGGCTATTACCATGTTGGCTACCATTGATAACCTGTTAATTCAATATGCGAACAATGTACCGGGTTATACTACTGTTCAAACACCAATCAATACTACTACCACGTATTACGTAACGGAACAGGGTACGAATGGATGTTACAGTGCCCTTACGCCCCTAACGGTAACCGTTGTAAACCCTGATCCAATCGTTATCACTCCAGGAGCAACGGCGGACATTTGTATTGGTCAAAGCATTTCCATTAACGGTTCTTCTGTTGCTAACCCGGCATACACGTACTCTTGGGATGCGAACACTTACAACGGATCCGGATTCAACAGCCCCTTAACTGGAGCTGCCCAAACCATTACACCTAGTACTCCTGGTGCCTACACGTTGACAGTTACAGGAACAAACGGTGTTTGTACTGCAACCTCAACCCTAGCCTTAAACGTAAATGCCTTACCAATCATAACCTCTGCTACAGCAGGTCCACTTGGGGTATGTAACAATGGAACCGTAAACTTAGCGGCTACAAGCTTCGTAAGCGGTCCACAAACCTTACCGGCAGGATATTGTGCTACGAGTAATTCAGGAGGTTCTGGGTCTTTGATTGACAACGTTGTGTTTAATACCATAAATTACAACAGTGCAGCTAACCAACCGTTTGGTGCACCTTTCTATACAGCGACAAACCTCACTACCAACGTAAATGCGGGTCAAACCTATCAGTTGTCTGTAACCGTTGGTCCGGCTGGAATCTATGCAGGCGCCATCGTATCGGTATGGATTGACTACAACCGTGATGGTACTTATGCCGCCTCAGAATGGCAACAAGTGTCTACGAACATGACCAACACAACTACGACAATCAATGTTACCATACCTGCAAACGCACAACCGGGTCTTACAGGAATGCGAATTCGATCCAGAGGAGCGTTCAACACGAATGGGTCTACAAGTTCATGTATTTTCATGGGGTCTGGTGAAACCGAAGATTATCAGGTGAATATTCAAATACCACCTGCCAACCCATACACGTATTCGTGGAATGCCAGCCCGGTGGTTACGGGAGCAAATGCAACTACCGTGGCAACCAACCCTGGTCCAGGAAACACTGCTATAAACTACATTGTTACGGCAACCGATCCTGTTACTGGATGCGTTAACACGGATACTACGAATAATATAACCGTATATCCGGCTATTTTACCTCCTACCGTAACGAACAGCGCCCATTGCGGTATCCAAGTTCCAACCGCTACGGCGAATGATGTAAATGGTTTTGTTGGACCAAACTACAACTGGTATGCTACTGCGGTAAATGCAAACGCATTGCAAAGTTCTCCAGCAAACTCCTACGGTTTAAATATCGGAAACACAACCACACTTTATGTTGCTGTTGAAGATACGTTAACTGGTTGTGAAACAACCAGCACGCCCGTAACCATTACCGTTACTCCTGGTCCTGCATTAACCCTTGCCTCGACGCTAGATTCAATTTGTGTTGGTTCGAGTACATCAGCCATTGGGTTAACTACAGGAGTTGGAACGTATAACTCCTTTACTTGGTCACCGGCAGCAGGTGTCTCTGGAAACGAGATTACAGGGTGGACCTTTAACCCAGCCGTATCAACAGTATACACATTAACAGCAAGCCAAACCAGTTTGCCAAACTGTAGCAACCAAGATACTATATCCATTGATGTAGATCTTATTGTACCTCCTGCACCTACGGTTCCACAAAGTTTATTCAACGTTTGTTCTGGAACCAACAGCGTTCTTTTACAGGCTGGTGGTCCCGTGGTAAATAACAACTTTACCTATACCCTTAATTTCTTCGATTCGTTTGGAGATGGGTGGAATGGTAATACCATTAATGTGAACGTAAACGGTAACCCTGTGTTAAGCGGCGTTACCTTAGCGAATGGTTCCACAGGCTCACTAACGTTCAATGTAACCGGAGGTAGTTTAATCACAACCCAATTTAATGCGATTGGAGCTTTTGTTGGAGAATGTACTTATAACATTGTAGACAACAATGGTAATGTCATTTTCTCTGGAACACCGGCAAGTGCTGTTGGTCCACCGAATTTAACAACACCTTACCAAGTACCGGGAGTTGCTCAACCTAATTATGTTGTAAATTGGTATAACGCCGGTGTTAATGGAACAAACATTGGAAGTGGTTCTCCTTTCGAGTCCGTTGGGACTACGGTTATGCCTACAACTACTGGAGGTTCATACACCTTCTACGCAGGATTGTCGTTAGGGGCATGTAATAGTACAACGATCCCAGTAAGCGTAAACGTTGCCGATGTAGTTGCAACCGTAACAGCTTCCAACACATGTATTGGACAAACGAACGGAACCTTTACCGCTACCAATTTCCAATGTGGTACGGCGCCATTCTCTTACTCGGTTAATAACGGACCTTTCGGTGCGATTCCTACTAACTTAGCTGCCGGTCCACACACTGTGGTAATCCGTGATGCTAACCTGTTGTTATCCTCAACTTACAACATCACGGTTGGAGTTGATAGTACAATTCCTCCTGCTCCTATTGCGCCTCAATCGGTATTCAATGGATGTACGGGAACCAACAGCTTATTTATAGCTGCAAATGCTCCGGTTAACCAAGGAACTCAAACGTATACCTTGAACATGATTGACTCTTGGGGGGATGGATGGAACAACAACACCATTAATGTTTATGTAAACGGTGTACCAGTATTGAACGGCGTTACCCTACCATTTGGATTTAACGGTACTGCAACCTTTACGGTGAACGGTGGTGACTCTGTTACCACGCAATTTAATGCCATCGGTTCATTTGTAGGTGAATGTACCTACACCATAACCAATGCAGCTGGTGCGGTAATATTCTCTGGAACACCTGCTAGCTTCCAAGGGCCACCAAACTTGACAACACCGCACATTGTACCCCTTCCGGTTCAACCGAACTATGTTATTAATTGGTACAACGCAAGCACAAACGGTGCGTACGTTGGAACTGGTTCTCCTTTTGAAACGGTAGGTACATCGATTATGCCTGTATCAAACAATGGAACTTATATGTTCTATGCCGGAACATCGCTTGGTGCATGTAACAGTGCAACTACGGTCCCTGTAACGGTAAATATCGCTGACGTATCGGCAACGATTACGGCCGTCAATGCAACCTGTAATGGGGTGGCTAACGGATCATTTACCGCAACCAACTTTACGTGCGGAACTGGACCATTTGATTATTCCGTAAACAACGGACCATTCGGATCCATTCCTACAAACCTTCCTGCTGGTAATCATACGGTTGTTATTAGAGATGCGAATAACTTACTTTCTTCGGTATACAACATTACCGTAGGCCAACCTGCTTGGTCTATCAATGCTCCTGTATCCGCAACCAATGGAAATGCTTGTGTGAATGATCTTTCTGAAATCATTTCTGCAACAGCAACCATTCAGGGTCAAACCCAAGTGGTTGTAGACACATTCTTCTTGGCAACCAATGTATTCTTCCCTCAAGGTCAAGGTGGTTCTCAAACGTTTACACAGAATGTTACCTTACCAGCTGGGGCAAACGTTACTGGAACCGTTCTAAGCGTTAACAATGTAACAACTGCTACCGGTGGATGGCCAGCCGATTACAACATATCGTTATCTGGTGCTTCAACCCTTAATAATACTGTTCTTGCTAACGTAAATGGACAAGTAACGAACGCTGGACCGTATACACAAAACCCAACCTTGATTGGTAATAATGGTGGAAACGTTACCGTTACCCTACAGAATACATATCCCCCAGGAACTGGTTTCTTTGGCTCTGTAGAATTGATCGTCACGTATACAATGCCTGCATCTGTTTCTAACGTTTCTTGGTGGAATGCTCCAACAGCAGGTACCCAACAAGGAACTGGATTTAGTTTAGAATCCGTAGGCACTGGTGTTCTACCGAATACCCTAACCCCAGGCGTCTATAATTTCTATGCTCAAGGGGAGGCTAATGGATGTTCTTCGCTTACTCGAACTTTAGTTACGGTTACGGTTCATGCCTTGCCGAACGTAAATGGAGGAAATAACCAAGCGATTTGTATTGGTCAATCTACCTCTTTAACGGCAACCGGGGCAACAACCTACACATGGAATAACGGCATCTCCAATGGAGTTAGTTTTACACCGAATGCTACCAACACGTATATTGTGAATGGTGTTGATGGTAACGGTTGTGTGAATTTGGATACGGTTACTATCGTTGTTAACCCCTTACCAAACGTAAGTGCAGGTAACGACCAAACCGTATGTTTGAATACACCGGTAGTATTATCCGGGGCAGGTGCAAACACCTATGTTTGGACCAACGGTGTTATCAACAATACGCCATTTACCCCTACCACAACCAATAACTACGTTGTTACGGGAACTGATCTTAACGGATGTATCAACGTGGATACCGTAACCGTAACCGTACTTCCATTGCCAAACGTAAACGCAGGTCAAGATTACGCAATCTGTGTTGGTATGGGAGCTACCGTAACTGCGACGGGTGCTAACAGCTATCAGTGGAATAATAACGTACTCCAAGGGGTAACATTCTTCCCGAACACTACCCAAACCTATACCGTTATCGGTACTGGTGCAAACGGATGTACTAACCAAGATTCCATACAGGTTACGGTTAACACTACACCAAGTATATCCTTAACAAGCGGTGCCAATGCGTGTGCGAATGGAACCGTTGCGCTAAATGCGACTACAACGGGAGCCTTTGGTGGATTCTGGTCAAGTACGAACGGTGGAGGTACCTTCTCGCCTAACGTTTCTAATGCAAACGTTGTTTACAACGCTGACTTAAATGACCCATCAACGGTAACGTTCGTATATGTTGCCTTTAATCAATGTGGTGCATCCAACGATACGGCAACGATAGGTATCCTTGGACTACCTACAGTCAATGCTGGAAACGACGCGATGGTATGTACAGGTTCAAGCGCAAGCTTAACAGCGACTTCAAATGGTACCGTAGTTTGGAACAACGGCATCCTTGACGGCGTTGCCTTCAATGTAAATGCCGGGGTAACCAACTATATCGCTACGGCAACAGGTGCCAATGGATGTACCAACACAGATACGGTTGTCATTACTGGAATGGCCTTGCCGCAAGTTAATGCTGGAAACGACCAAACGATTTGTGCTGGTGATTTCGTAACCTTAAGTGCAACGGGAGCCGTAAGCTATGCTTGGAACAACAACATTATTGATGGTGTTCCATTTGCTCCTGGAAGTACCACTACATACACCGTAACAGGAACAGGTGCTAACGGATGTGACAACACCGATAACGTAACCGTAACGGTGAACGCATTACCTAATGCCGTTGCTGTAGCCGCTGATCCTATTACTCTGGTTGCTACTCCAGCCGGTATGTCATACCAGTGGATCAACTGTGCAACGGGTCAAATCATTGCTGATGCGACCAACGATTCATTGGTTGCAACAGCCAATGGAAGTTATGCTGTGGTCGTTACAAATGCCAATGGATGTTCAGATACCTCAGAATGCTTGATCGTTGATCAGGTTGGTATATTCTTCCCAGAATCTGCAATCATTGGATTGTATCCTAACCCTACCAGCGATTTCATCATATTGGAATTGCCGGCAGCGGAAGGAGCGGTAGCAAATGTGTACGATGCTCAAGGTAAACTTATTCTAAGCGTATCAAATGCGAAAAACGGTCAACAATTCGACCTCAGCGCATTGAGCACAGGAGTTTACACATTCAGAGTTACGTTGAATAACCTTACCCATATCGAAAAAGTTGTAAAACAATAAGGTAAAGAAAATGCGTTAAAGGCTCCTTAGGGAGCCTTTTTTTTTAATAGTAAATCCAACGAAAAGGTTTGTTTTCCTTTGAAAAGACAAGACTCGGGAATGGGATTTTAATATAATTTACACTTGATAGAATTCTGTTTAACACAGGCCTATTTGGAGCTACCTGCCGCAAATCTATATCCAGCGAAAAAACAAACTCGCGGTATGCGTTAAACTGTTGCCATGAATCGCTATCGCCCACAAGCTTTGCTTCGCAACCCAAACCAAAACTTAGGCATAGAAAGCTCAACTTTTCAGGAAAATGCAGGAATTTACGTAGCGGAATGGATAACCAATAGGTTTGACCATTATAGTCTTTTAATACTTGTTGGGCAAAGTTTTTTCCTAAAACTTCAGGACGGTACATCGCATAAGGTGATCGATTAAAAGAGAACTTGGGCAGTAATTTTTGTTCGTTCCAAAGGTAATTCTGACCCAAGGAAAAAAAAACGCCTAGGCCATTAGCAAGCCCATCATACCAAGAAAACCCCCACCCCTCGCTATAACCATCCATAAGTTCTAGGATGCCTAAATACGTAAGCCCATAAACTGCGCCGACCCATGGGTAATAAGTACCCGAAGACCAACGATGAAGACTATTGATTCGTTCTGTAAGTACATAGGCGGTTAAAGCATGTCCCATTTTATCCATTTGCATCCAATTCGATCCATCGTTATAAAAATGGAAAGATTGAGTTTGATAGGGTTTATACCATATATTTTGTAAAGCCACAAGAGAACTTCCTGAGGCAGAAAGTAAGCCTAAATGGGTGAGTACTTTTCTCCGAACAAGCGAATCTTGAGCGTTGCCTATGGTAGCAATGGCACACCACAATCCTACCGAGAGTACGATGCGTTTCATATTCGAAGGTAGGAATTAACAAAATAACGGGATGGTATTATCACGCATATTATATTTTTGTAAAAAAACAACCATGGAACATAGCCGAAAAGATTGGAACGAAATTAAAAGTAATGATAGTTGGTCCATTTTTAAAATCATGTCAGAATTTGTTGAAGCCTACGACCGCATGGCAAAAATTGGCCCCTGTGTTTCCATTTTTGGATCAGCCAGAACCAAAGAAGAAAATCCCTATTATAACCTTGCACGAGAATTGGCAAAAAAATTGGCTGAGCAGGGCTATGGAATAATTTCGGGGGGTGGCCCAGGAATTATGGAAGCGGCAAATCAAGGGGCGCAGGAAGGCCAAGGTCCCTCCGTAGGTTTAAACATAGACCTTCCGTTTGAACAAAACCACAATCCGTATATTGATCCAGCACATAATCTAGAATTTGATTACTTTTTTGTTCGAAAAGTTATATTCGTGAAATACTCACAAGCCTTTGTAATTATGCCTGGTGGATTTGGGACCTTAGATGAATTTTTTGAAGCAATTACATTAATACAAACGAAAAAAATTAGAAAGAGACCTATCGTATTATTTGGACGTTCTTATTGGAACGGCTTGTTGTCATGGATAACTGAAACCATGCTAAATAAGGAGGCCAACATTTCGTCCGGTGATTTAGATTTGTTCAAGGTCGTTGATACGGTAGAAGAAGCAGTAGAACACATTGAAAATTTCTTCAAGAACCATCCGCTAAGTCCTAATTTTTAATCCTATATTTGTTGTTAGATGTCGGTTATACGTAAATTAGGCTCTTTCATTTTCTCGAGGTATTTTCTAAAGCAATTAGGGTTAATTGTTCTTTTTTACCTTGTACTGACGCTTGGTCTGATGCGTTATCTTTTATTTTCTTCGAACCACGGTGAAAAAATTGCTGTTCCAAATGTTGTTGGTAAGAATGCAGCCGATGCCAAAGGAATCCTAGAAGATTTAGGACTAGCTTACCAAATTTTAGATTCCATTTACGACCCAACAAAACCAGCGGGAACCATAGTCGCTCAAAACCCACAACCAACAGCCTTATCCTTGGTGTACGTCAAACCAGGTCGAATGATATCCTTGCGCGTTACAAAGCAGACTAATTTTGTTGAAATGCCGGGATGCGTGGATCGCCCACTTCGGTTTGTTCAAGATATACTTCGTACCCGTGGACTGAAATATGAAATAAAATATGAACTTTCTGAAGAGGCCAATGGGGCAGTGATGCGGCAATTGTTTCGGGGAGCCGAGATCAAGGAGGGTGCTAAAATTCCAATCGGTTCAACCATACTCCTAATCGTTGGTCAACGCGTTGATATTCAAATAGAAGTGCCTGACTTAATTGGCAAAGACTTTATTACGGCAAAAGCCATTCTTGACAGCATGGGCATCAAGGTGCAGTATGGTTTTACCGAATGCTACAACCAAGAGGACTCTCTCGCTGCCACGGTTTATCGTCAAAGCCCTGAATTTTTACCTGGGGAAACTACTTCAAAATCCACGATTTTTATTTTACAATTAGGCATTGGTATAGATCCCGAGGAAGAGGAAGAGGAGTTTGATGAGAATGGAGATCCAATCGAAAAACCTGAGCGACCAAAAAGAGAAGGTCGGAGTGAATCGGAAAGAAATTCTAATAAATAGTCATGAATTTTAATCTTACGTTCATTCTTGTTGTGCTTTTGCAAATAACAACCCTTGCGCAGGCATTTTCTCCTTTCGCCAACCTAGGAAAAAAACAAAAACCAACGAGTGGTTCCGTTCATTCATCGAATGAAAAAAGCATCTCATTCGACAGTACCTTTGTTTTTCTTACCGATACCCTAGCCCTACCCTTTCTCGATGATTTCTCCACTTCCAAGTTTCAAGTTTTTCAAGGCGACTATAATGCCGTTGGCGTAACTTACCAGACCTATTATCGCTTAATTTTTGCCTCTACCAACAATCCGGTTCCAATCCAAAACGTTTACACCAATCAGGCTACTTTTCGCAGGGTGTTCGACCTCAATACCCAAACGACGAACGATATACCCTTTGCGCCAACCAATATTATAGAAACCGATTTTAGTGCTTATCCCCCAACCCAAACGCCTATTCTCTTATTTCCCCCCTATTACATCTACGATACAGTTGGTATTCCTGACCAAAGCGATACCCTTTGGATTGCAAATCCTGCATATTTTCAGGATTCTGCAAGGATATTTTTTCAAACCATATCCGACACCTCAAAAATATGGGTAGATCGACAAGCCTTCCATAATTTCACCTTTGCTTCCAATCCCCGCACCCTGGGGGTGGCCACCTTCGATGGATTAGATGAGGACGGTTATCCCTACCAATTCGGAAGCAGTATAACCAATTATGGGGACTTTTTAACCACAAAACCCTTGGATCTTTCACCATACGATGCCGGTGATTCACTTTATTTGAGTTTCTTATATCAGCCGGAAGGCCTCGGGGATGTTCCTGAAGTGGGTGACTCGTTGATTTTAGAGTTTTACGCACCAGAACTTGATCAATGGTTTCATATTTGGAGCATTTCTGGATCCCCAAACCACCCCTTTAAACCCGTTCATATTCCTTTAACCCAGGCTTCTTTTTTCAAAAAAGGGTTTAAAATGCGTTTTAAAAACTATGGGGCACTAAGCGGTTCGCTGGACCATTTTCATATCGATTACGTGCATTTACGCACCCTTTCCGATCAGGGAGATACTTTGTTCAAGGATTTTGCCTTTTCTTACCCTTTAAACACCCTGCTGGAACGTTTTACCCATGTGCCATGGGACCATTACAAGCAGTCTGTGGAAAATAAAATGTCAAATGGCATTAAAGTCAAGGTATATAATGGAAGTAACTCCGCAGAAAACTATCAAAACGGGCAAATTTCTATATCTCAAAACGGCAATCAAGAAGGCACCTTTTCCTTATCTGGTTTCACGTTAGCCGAAGGAAACATCAACTACAATCCCAATACTTTATACACCTCTTACCACGATCTAAGTTCAGGGTATGAATTCGACCGAAATAAACCTGGAAACCATCAAGAATTTGAGGTGAAAGGGTCTGTATCAGCACAATTTCCGAACCTCAATAGTAATGATTCTTGTCAATTCATTCAGGGGTTTTACAATTACTACAGTTACGACGATGGATCTGCAGAGGCGGCCTTTGGTCCAACCGGGGCACAATCCATGCTTGCGGTTCATTTCGATGCCTACGAGGCAGACTCATTGTTGGGTCTTTACATCCATTTTGTACCATCCGTAGTCGATGTTTCGAATAAGTTATTCTATTTAACGGTTTGGGAAGACAACAATGGCATTCCCGGAAATATTCTCTATGAAGATGAGGCCTTTTCCCCTCGACAACCCACTTACGCCAATGGAAGAAATAATTATAATGCCTATTATTTCAATGGAAACATTAAAGTTGCCGTAGGAACATCCTTTTTTATTGGCTGGCGTCAAGTGGATCCTATTCGCTACAACGCTGGGTTGGACCGAAACATAGACAACAGCAACCAAATTTTTTACAGCGTAGACTTCGGTGGTTCATGGGAAAACCCGCCTTTTTTAGGTTCACCCATGTTACGCCCAATTTTTTCAACGGCACTGGATGGAGAATTGGGAATAGAAACCCCATCCTCGGCATCTTACCTCACTTACCCGAATCCCACAACAGGAATGATTTTCGTTAAAAGCCCTTTTAGCGATGAACAAGGGTACCTCGTGTATACCATGCAAGGGGAGCAAATAATGTCATTTGAAGGCGAACAAGGGGATTTTTCTGCTTTGCCCAATGGATATTACCTCGTGCAGTCGATCAAGCACCCAGAACATCGGGTAAAAATCATACGATGTGATTGATTCCGGTTCTACCGTCGAGCTTGAAAACGACGAAGAGGAGTTGTATGAACACTATCGATTCATTGTTGACCCGGGCCAAGCCGTCCTTCGAATCGATAAATTTTTAATTGATCGGCTGGCCAAAACGTCACGTAACAGGGTTCAAGTCGCTGCTCGCAATGGCAATGTCTTGGTCAATTCAAAAGCGGTTAAGCCAAATTATCGGATAAAACCTGGGGATGAAATATCCATTGTAATGCCCTACCCCGTTCGAGAAATTGAACTTATTCCTCAGAACATTCCCTTGGATATCGTATTTGAAGACGCAGAATTACTGGTTGTAAACAAGCCTGTAAACCTAGTTGTGCATCCCGGATATGGTAATTATTCAGGAACCTTGGTTAATGGCCTCATTTACCATTTCTCCACCCTTCCGAGTTTACCAAACAATTACTATGGAAGGCCTGGTTTGGTTCATCGAATCGATAAAAACACTTCTGGATTACTGGTTATTGCTAAAACGGAGGATGCCCTCACCCAATTGGCTAAGCAATTTTATGACAAAACAACAGAGCGTGTCTATCATGCCCTCGTTTGGGGAGATATTCAAGAACCGATGACCATCCGGAAAAATGTCGGTCGTTCGCCAAAAAACAGGAAAGTCATGACCACCTTCCCCACAGAGGAGGAAGGGAAAGTCGCCATTACTCATGTAAGACCTATTGAGCGTTTTGGAAATGTTACCCTTATCGAATGTCAATTAGAAACGGGACGTACGCATCAAATTAGGGTTCATTTGCAGTCCATTGGTCATCCGTTGTTTAACGACCCTGAATACGGAGGCAACGCCGTGCGGGTCGGAACTAAAACACGGGCTTATGAGTCCTTTGTAGAGAAAGGATTTCAAATGATCCCCGGACAAGCTTTACATGCGAAAACCTTAGGTTTTGTTCACCCTACTACAAAACAGAAACTCACCTTTGAATCCGTGGTTAACGAAGGGTTTGAAAGGCTACTGCAACACTGGTCAAAACATGCTTTTGATTATTGATTTTATTTTCATAATTTTGTTAGCAAACTGCAAGTTTTGATCTAATTTCACACTATGAAAAAATTTATACCTGTTCTTGTTTTCAGCGTGTTGGTTTTCCAACTTAAGGCTCAAACCGCAACGCCAAAATACGTCGCAGAAGCCAATAAAACGTACGAGTCTGGAAAATATGCAGAAGCACTCCCCCTCTTGGAATCCGCATACAATAAAATGACCAACAAAGGAAAATCTATTGCTGAAAAAGGGAGCATGGCATACAAAGTTGGGGAATGTTACAGGCATTTAGAACGCTACGATAAGGCCGCTCAATGGTACGGTTCCAGTATAGAATTAAAGTACTATGAAGTTGAGCCAAAAGTATATTACTACCAAGGTGAAATGCTACGCATGGCGGGCAACTTTAAGAAAGCAGAAGAAAGCTACAAAGCGTATGACGCCCGTAGAGGAAAGGATAAATCCATTAACATTGAAGGACTATTAAAATCATGCAATTTAAACTCCGATTTTCATGCCGAAGAGTCTAATTACGTTGTAAAATTTGAAGATGACCTCAACGACAAAAAATGCTTTGATATGGCCCCTAGCCTGTCGGACAAAAAGGAAATGCAAATAATCTACAGCACCCAGCGAGAAGATATCGTGAATACGGCACGCGACCCCATCACGGGTGAAAAGTACATGGATCTGTGGGTAGCCGAATTCAACGAAAAAGGCAACTGGACCAGTTCCAAAAGTTTAGATAATTCCGGAACGGTGAATACGAACAGTAATGAAGGAACCGCTGTGTTTGACCGCAAAGGTCGGGTTATGTATTTTACGCGTTGTCCGGCTGTAAACAAGCAAAATTTGGGTTGCTCTATTTGGATGGCCGAAAAGGTCGACGATGGCTTTGAAAATGTACAACAAATTGCCATAGACAAAAAAGGAGATTCCATTTCGGTAGGTCATCCCTGCATCACTGGTGATGGGATGATGCTGATTTTCGCTTCTAACATGCCTGGAGGCATGGGAGGAAAAGATTTGTGGTATATTACTTACAACAAAAAGCTGAAAATATGGGATAGTATTCCAAAGAACATGGGGCCAACCATTAATACAGCTGGAAATGAATTGTTCCCTTCGTTGAGCTTCAACGATAGCTTATTTTTCTTCGCGAGCGATGGACACCCAGGAATCGGAGGTCTAGACATTTTCAAAGCGGTTATCAGCAAAGAAAAATCTGCGGACGGGGCATCCGTTTGGAAAGGAGTTAAAAACATGATGAAACCCATAAATTCAAGTTCAAATGACTACGGGTTAACCATTCGTAAGGATTTAAAGTCTGGGTTTTTCACTTCCGAACGATCGTCTGAAAAATCCAAAACATATACCCCTGATATTTATTCGTTTTCTACACCACCGGTCTCGTTTGATTTACAAGTTATTGTATACGAACACGGTAATCGGAATAAGAAAATTGAAGGTGCTCGAGTCGAGGTAAAGGAAATCAACGGTCAAAAATGGGAGGAATTAACCAACGGTAAAGGAAAGACATCAAAGTGGACCGAGCGAAAAGACAACAAAACCAATCCGCGTTACATAAATCCTGGGTTTGATTATACGATAACTGCAGGTAAAGCTCGATACTTTCCAATGGCCAGGCCAAGTAAAATTACGACCAAAGACGCCAACGGTAATCCCTTGGAAAAATCCCAGAGCTTTGTGGTTGAAATTCCACTCATTCCAATAGAATTAAGAACCCCCGAAATTCGTTATCATTTG
>CAIJTF010000046.1 GCA_903823565.1 uncultured Flavobacteriales bacterium | reverse complement strand
CTATTTCGCTTTGGTTCGTATTGAAGATGTATCCATTCGCGCTTCATCCTGGGCGAATGAGATAAAGTGGGAACCCGTATTGGAAGTGGGCGAATTGGCATTTGACCACAATGAAATTTTGGACGCTACCTTCGATCGATTGAAAAAACAACTTTCTATCGAACCCATCTGTTTTGAGTTATTACCCGAAAAATTTACCCTTAACGAATTTCAACTGCTCTTTGAATATGTGAAAGGGATCGCTTATGACAAGGCAAATTTTAGAAAAAAAATAAAAGGAATTCCACTCGTTCCACACACTGAAAAACAAACCAACGTAAAACATAGACCGGCAAGGCTTTTCTCCTTTGACGGGCAAAACGAACTGGAAAGACTGGAGCAAAGTGAATGGATTTTCAAAATGTAATCCTTAATTTTAGATATTGTATATACTACAATAATATGCGTATATTTACCCATTCAATTGATTTTAAAATAGTTGATTGGTTAGTTTTTACTTAGTATGTGGGGAGGCAACTCCCCATAAAGTAATTTTTAAGAACATGAGAAATTTATACCTTCTGCTTTTCCTAACAAGCTTTACCGTTGCACATTCCCAATCCCTTTTCATTAAGGGTCAGGTTACCAACGAGCTGAATAAACCCCTTGCCCTCGTAAAATTGAAATGGGGAACGGATGCGTTTTCGGTTACAAACCAGGAAGGTAAATTTGAAATCACCACAAAAGATACTTCTGCACTGAACATAACCTTCTCCTTGCAAGGCTATGTGAGTCAGACCCTGAGCCTACGACCTAATACAACCCCCGCGACCATTCAGTTGCTTCCAGAAGCTTCGGAAAGGAAAGAGATTGTTATCATTGGATATGGAGAGGCAAAAAACAAAAACATAACGGGAGCCACGGGTAAAATAAACGGCGATGACATTGAAAAAATGAACATGTCAAGGATGGACCAAGCCTTACAAGGTCAACTGTCTGGAGTAAATGTTTCCACCAATTCTGGCTCCCCCGGTGGAAGCGCCAACATCAGAATTCGAGGCTTGGGTACCTTTGGCGATAACGACCCATTAATCTTAGTAGATGGTATTGTGTACGATTCTCAGGGATTGAATGCCCTAAACCCCTCTGATATTAAATCCATTACGGTTCTGAAAGATGCTATGGCCGGAATTTACGGGGTAAGGGCTGCGAACGGAGTTATATTGGTAGAAACCAAAAACGGTGCGCTCAATAAAAAACCCTCCATCGAATATAATGGATATTATGGCATACAAGAGACTACGAAAAAGTTGGATCTACTGCGCGCAGATGAATACGCGGTAATAAAAAACGAAATGTTTGCCTTAGGAGGTCAAGCCATGCCCTTTCAAAACACAAACGTTGGAGAAGGAACGGATTGGCAAGGATCCGTTTTTTCGCGAGCACCCGTTCAAAGCCATAACCTTTCCCTTAATGGAGGTACATTCAATACGCGTTACTCCATTGGCCTCGGCTACTTAAATCAAGCGGGAATCGTAGGGGGTAATAAATCCAATTTTGATCGATACAATGCAAGGCTTAATTTTTCCACAGATCTATCCGATAAGCTCAAATTAAATTCCGTTTTATTGTTCTCTTCGGAAGGTAGAAAAACCTTGCCAGAAAATGGTATAGGTTCGGTGCTTTACAACACCATCAATGCGTTTCCTACAGAACCTGTAATCTCCCCGATGGGCAACTATTCCTACATGGAAGAAGTAAGTGATATTATTAATCCGGTTGCGCAAATACGAAATACGTACAATTGGAACAATGCGCAAAAATTTGTAGGTAAAGAGGAATTTGTCTTCAAACCGATTAAAAATTTATCCATCACCAATCGCTTCAATTATAACGTTGCCTTGGTCGATGGCAAGGTTTTTTCCCCTTTAGTATGGTATGGAGAGGGCAAGTATGCAAATACTGCACTTAATGAAGCTTTAGAATCCCCCACGGTGGAATTGACTCCAGGATTTGAAATCGAACGGGGAGCAGCGGTATACGAAGAAAGAAACACCTACTCCGATTTATCCTACGAAGGATTTGTTAATTACGACCGCTCATTCAATACCCATCATTTGCTCAAAACCACGGCTGGAGTAACGGTCTTTCATCGCGAAGGCAATTCCATCAATGGTGTTGCTTATGGCGTTCCAAATAACGATGTCACTTATGCCGATATTTCTGCCAACACTACCCAAGGAGGTTACCTTAACAACACCGGTTCATGGGAATTTACAGAGCGCCTGCTTTCCGCCTTCTTGAGAACGGAGTATTTATTCAAAGAAAAGTACATGGCCTCCTTGGTGATTCGCCGCGATGGTTCCAGCAAATTTGGACCTAATAGCCGTTATGGAACCTTCCCCTCCGCTTCTGCAGGCTGGTTGATCTCGGAAGAAGAATTCTTTCCTTGGAGCACTATTGATTTGTGTAAACTCCGTCTGAGCTACGGTATATCTGGAAACGATCAGATTCCTAATTTTGCATACAGAGCCTTGCTCAACGGGGAAGGCGTCTATGTTTTCGATGACATTATAACGCAAGGAGTAGCCATAGGAAGACCCGCTAATCCAGACCTACGGTGGGAAACTACCCGACAATTAAACCTTGGGTTTGATTTGTCCGCTTGGAAACGACTTTCTTTTACAACCAATTATTTTGTAAAAAACACCTACGACCTCTTGTTTCAACCCGATGTGTCTGCTTTAATGGGTTCCTATGGGCCAGGTGGATATCCTCCGGTTATTAATGCCGGCAATGTATCAAACAAGGGATGGGAAATCGAATTAGGCTACCGAACCGATCGAAGTAAAGCATTTCAATACGAAGCGAATTGGAATTTTACAACCGTTAAAAACCAAGTAACTAGTGTGCCAGAAGGGGTTGATTACCTTCCTGGAGCAAGTTTTAGTGTGGGAGGAGATGTTGCCACCCGCTTCCAAAAAGGTTATGAGATTGGGTATTTTTTCGGTTATGAAGTGGCAGGTATTTACCAGTCCCAAGAGGAAATAGACAATTCCTCTATTGTACAGGAGGGAGCAAAACCTGGAGATTTGATCTTCGTAGATCAAAACGGTGATGGCGTAATTAGCTTTACCGATGATAGCGACAAAACTAACCTAGGTTCCGCCATTCCGGACTTTACCATGGGGCTTTCCCTCTCGGCAAGCTATAAAGGAATCGATTTCTCAGCCAACTTTTTTGCATCGGTTGGAAATGAAATTATAAGGAACTATGAAAGACAGCAACCGTATGCGAATCAACTCAGTTACGTTATTGATCGATGGGTGGGTGAAGGTTCCTCCTATACCGTTCCCATTCAAACGACGGCTACAACGAGAAATAGTGTTTTCTCCTCTTATTTCGTAGAAGATGGTTCGTTTTTGCGCTTGCGTAACCTACAATTGGGATATAGCTTTCCGAAAACAGTTTTACAAAAAATAAAATTAGAGCAGTTACGCGTGTATGTGTCTGCCAACAATCTCTTCACGCTTACGAAGTACATGGGCTATGACCCTGATTTAGGTTCTTCTAGCGCCCTATCTGCCGGAGTAGACTACGGTTTATATCCTCAAGCGAGAACCATTATGGGCGGATTACAATTTAAATTTTAAACCATGAAATACCTACGTTACCTTTTGTGGATCTTTGCGATAAGCCTTTCCCTTTATTCCTGCAAGAAATTCCTTTCCGTTGATCCACCTTATGCGCAAGACGCTGAAAATTATTTCAAAACGCCTGAAGACTATGAGCGTGCACTCGTGGGCGCGTATGATATGTTGCAAACCTCTTTCATGTCTTTTTGGATAGGTGAAATTGCAAGCAATAATGCCATTGCCGGAGGAGAAAGCGTTAACGATTCTCAAGGATTGCATCAAATAGATAACATGACGCATGGTGGAATCAACAACGATTTGAGAAGTGTTTTTCGATGGAATTACGTGGGAATTTCACGCGCTAACTACATCCTTGAAAACAAAAACAACATAACGTTTGAGGGCAAAGACCACATCCTGGCCGAAGCTAAATTTCTCCGGGCTTACTACTATTTTGAGCTGGTAAAGTTTTTTGGAGATGTACCTCTGGTCATCGATAAGCGATTGGGTATTGAGGAGGTTAGAACCATTGATCGAAGCCCGAAAACAGAAGTTTATGCACAAATTGAACAGGACTTGTTGGATGCCGCTTCGGTACTTAATCCCAACGCGGCGCAAAAGGGAAGGGCAACGAGAGGGGCCGCTAAAGCACTTTTAGGAAAGGTTTATTTATACCAGGAAAAATGGGCAGATGCAGTCTCCATATTAAACGAGGTAATTTCTTCGGGCCAATACAGCCTTCATCCTGTATATGCCGAGTTATTTGATGCAGCACATGAAAACAATACAGAAACCGTTTTTGATATTGAGTACACAGGGCTAGAAGGAGGAAGTTACGGATGTTTGGCCTGTTTGGAAGGAAATGCAGCCCCGGGCTACCAAGGAATAAGACAATACAACGGTCCCGTCTACGGAGATGGGAATAGCTACAACCTACCCACCCAGGAATTATACGACTTTTTCCCCGCTGGTGATCCTAGACGTGGCATTACCATCTTGGATATCGAAGCCTTTATTGCCGCCCAACCAAACCCCGCCTCAATAAGCTATGCCATTGGAGCAGGAGGACATACGGGTTTTTATAACAATAAATACATCAAACGACAGGGGGAAATTGGCCTACCAGACAACGACCTTACTAGTCCACTGAATTACAAGGTTATACGCTACGCCGATGTGCTTTTAATGGCCGCGGAGGCAAATTATCACCTTGGAAACAACTCCATTGCGCAAACCTATGTTAATCAAATTAGATCCCGCGTTTCAATACCTGGTGTATCCGTCAATTCGTTAGAAAAAATCTATAATGAACGCCGATATGAATTGTCAGGTGAAGGACACCATTTTTTCGATTTAGTACGAACGGGAAAAGCGGCGGATGCGATTCCTGGATTTATCAATGGGAAACATGACGTCTTTCCAATTCCACAAATTGAGATTGATTTGGCTGGTGGCAGATGGCCACAAAATCCTGGTTATTAAAATTTTATACTATGTTAAAGTTATTCCTACCATCCCTCTTTTTACTTATTCTTTTTAGTTGCCAAAAGGAACGGCCAGTAATGGGTCCGCCTCCTTCGGTTTCGGATGCGCAATTTACAGCAACTCCAACGGATACCAATGCCAACATTATCCAATTGGTGGCCAGTAATCCAGAGTTGATCTGCCGATGGGACTTCGGCAATGGAACAAAAGGTGAAGGGACAAGTGCCGTTGCCATTTATCCCTATGCAGGAACCTACACAATAACCCTAACGGTATTCAATAAAGGTGGAAGCCGTTCCTCTACCCAGGAAATCACCATTGCCCAAACGGATTTAGGACTCCTCGATAATCCCTTTTATAATAAACTAACGGGGGGCGCAAATGGCCCTGGATACAAAACTTGGGTACTTGATTCTGCAAACAGTGGTCATTTTGGGGTAGGCCCTGATCCAGAAAGCGCTTTGGGCCCTGTTCCAGAATGGTGGGCTGCAGGAGCCAATGAAAAACCAGGTTGTGGATTGTACGATGATAAATATGTCTTTTACCTGAATGGCTATAAGTTCGATATGATCACCAATGGAAATGTTTACATTCACAATTCACTGGCGGCAAGCTTTCCGGGATCGTTTCAAAACTTAGGAGATTTCACTGCACCGTATCAAGATCAACTTAATAAATCTTGGACTTTAACTGAAGGAGCCGAAAACACCATTACCCTGAGCAATGGCGCGTTTCTCGGATTTTACACCGGAGTTAATACCTACAGAATACTAGACCTGACTGATTCTACCATGACCCTTCAATATGGCCATCATGCAGGAGGGTTGAAATGGTACATTAGATTAAAAACAGAATAAATAACTATGAAAACACTTTTCTTTTTCTTAATAGTTGCCTTACTGCAGGGCGCTTGTCAAAAAAACACCTATCAACCTGGGGTAATTATTCTCCCCAACGATTTGACGGTTAATTTGGTAGTAGATGGTGCTACGGTCACCGTAAATGCGCAGGCAGATTCTGCAAATTTCTACCTAATTACTTTCTACGAAAACGGTGATTCTACGCAAGTAGAAACAAAAACAGGAGTAGCAACCCATACCTACAATGCCTCCGGTCAATACCAGGTAAAGGTTACAGCAAACACCACCTATTCAGACTTTATTACGGAAATGGAAACGTTTGATATTAACATCAATGCTGGAAATACCGGTGCCCCGACCTCGGGTACCACTAGCCCACTCAACTATCCGGGTTATACCTTGGTTTGGCAGGACGAATTTAATGGCTTAAGCCTTTCACAAAATTGGGTTTATGATATTGGAACCGGAAATTCGGGGTGGGGAAATAATGAGCTGCAATATTACACGAACCAAAATGCCGTAGTTTCCGATGGTTTGCTTCAAATTACGGCCAAACAAGAGGCAATGGGTGGACAAAACTATACTTCAAGCCGAATTAAAACCCAAGGAATTCAATCCTGGAAATACGGAAGAATTGATATTCGAGCAGCGCTTCCAAAGGGACAAGGCATATGGCCTGCACTGTGGATGTTAGGGGATAATATTACAAGTGTAGGGTGGCCTTCCTGTGGCGAAATTGATATCATGGAAATGATAGGTGGAGCGGGAAATAACGATAAAACGATACACGGAACTGCCCATTGGAGCGATAATGGATCCCACGCTCAATACGGAGATAGTTACACCTTGAATTCAGGCGTTTTTGCCGATGAATTTCACGTATTCTCTATCGTTTGGAATGCAAACGGAATCACCTGGCTTGTTGATAATGTAGTTTATAATACCATAAACACGACCCCAGCACAACTTGCAGAGTTTCAAGAGAAGTTCTTCCTGATCTTTAATGTTGCCGTTGGTGGGAATTGGCCTGGAAGTCCTGATGGAACGACTCAATTCCCACAAACCATGTACGTTGATTATGTTCGCATATTTCAGTAATTGACCGCCATGAAAAAAGCGCTTTTAATTGGGGGGTTGTTTTTTCTTGGAGCTTGTTCTGTCCTTAAAGAAGGAGGTCAGCCTCCTGTAACCTTATCGGACGAAGAAAAAGTAGGCCAAACGTGCCAAATTACCCTCGATGCTGTACTTTGTACGGATAGTCAAGGTAGGACGCTCGTTCCGTTAAAGATCGATACCAACAAGTTAACAGAAGCCTTAGTGAAATACCACGTTGGTTCCATTTTAAACGTGAGCTGGCATACCTTGAGCCTGTCCCAATGGAATGAAATTCATGAGACCATTCGATCTTATTATACCAAGGGCAGGATTAAAATCCCAGTCCTTTATGGTATCGATGCAATCCACGGAGTAAACTATACCCGAGGGGCAACCCTTTTTCCGCAAGAAATTGGTTTGGCAGCCACTTGGAACCCATCCCTTGCTGAAGAATTTGGAAGAATAACGGCCTATGAAACGCGCGCCTCAGGTATTCCTTGGAACTTTTCTCCAGTATTAGACCTAGGCCGTAACCCCTTGTGGTCGAGAACCTTTGAAACCTTGGGGGAAGATCCCTATCTAGTGTCCACCATGGGAGCATCCATCGTTCGCGGTTATCAGGGAAAGAAATCAAGTCAGATTGATTCCCTTCATGTCCTTTCGTGCATGAAACATTTTGTAGGTTATAGCGCTTCCTCCTCGGGCAGAGATCGTACGCCCGCGTGGATTCCAGATAAATACATGAAAGAACTCTACCTCCCCTCATTTCTTGAGGCCGTTAGAGCAGGTGCCTTAACCGTTATGATTAACAGTGGAACGGTAAATGGAATACCGGGGCACATCAACAAGACTCTTATTCAAAAAACCTTAAAGGATGAATGGAAATTCAGGGGTTTTGCCGTATCGGATTGGGAAGATTTCAATATGCTTCATACCGTGCATCGGGTTGCTCCCGACTTAAAAACCGCCTATGAAATAGCATTCAATGCCGGAGTTGATATGAGTATGGTTCCGCTCTCTCCGGATTACAAAACGTACTGCGAACATATGTTGGCTTCGGTCAAAGAGGGAAAGATTTCTTCTGAACGACTTAACGATGCGGTTACCAGAATCTATCGTACCAAGGATGCGGTTGGACTAATGAATTTGCATCAACCCTCCATGGCTAGTTATACCGCCTTTGGATCTAAGGAACACAAAGCGGCATCAAAACAAGCCGCACTTGAGTCGATCACCCTGCTCAAAAACAATGGGATCCTTCCATTCAATCCCACCGGAAAGTTTTTAGTAGCTGGACCTTGTTCAAATAACCTTATTTACCTCAACGGTGCTTGGACGCATACGTGGCAAGGGATGGATACCTCCTTCAATACTCCAGGATGTAAGACTATTGTTCAGGTACTGCAAGAAAAATACGGATCAAACTGCCTGTTTTCGAAAGGGGTTGAGCTTTTCAAGGATAAAGAAATCGAACAATCTCGGTTCGTTTCCCTTGACGATTATATCCAAAAACTTAACGAGGTTGAATACGTTATCCTTTGCCTGGGAGAGGGTCCGTCTACGGAAAAGCCGGGTGATATTGCATCCTTAAACTTGGATTCGAAACAAGTAGAATTGGCCAAATTAGCCTATTCAAAAAATAAAAAAGTCATCCTAGTACTCGTTGAAGGGCGGCCTCGAATCATTCATGAAATTGTAGGGCGAGCCGAGGCAATTGTCCAATGTTACCTTCCGGGTGATTATGGAGCAGAAGCCTTCGTGGAATTGCTCTCAGGGGAGAAGAATTTTAGTGGAAAACTCCCTTATACCTATCCTAAATACGACGGAGTAATCGAATTTTATGACCGTCCTAGAAGCGTTGACCGTTCGAATGTGGGGGATTTCAATGCCTTCAATCCAGAATGGCCCTTTGGATTTGGTTTGCATTATGGGGAGGTTAAATACGAACACGTTAAAAGTAATGAACAAATAAAAGGCAATGCCCCTTGGGAAATATCGGTGGATGTTACGAATGAAAGTAATCGTGAAATTGATGAGGTAGTTCAACTGTATGTGGGCAAAGAATTTGGAAGCATGGTTCCCGCAGGGGAACAACTAAAACGGTTTCAAAAAATCAAAGTCCCCGCGGGTAAAACGGTTGAAGTACGTTTCGTTCTTACCAAAGACGACCTCATGGTTGTAGATGAAACAGGAACATGGGTTTTTGAACCCGGTAAATTCAATTACCGAATAGGAACACGAAGGGGATCCGTTGTTTTCCAATAAATTTTAAGTCCTTGATTCATAAATAATTTGAATTATAATTAAGCTTATTGTAATAATTACTATATTTACCGCAAACAATTATTTAATCTTTTATTGTTATGAAAAAATTACTACTTCTATTTATGTTTCCAATGGCTTTAAACGCCCAAGTTGTTGGAACCTGGAAACTTGCGCCACAGGCAGGTGCATTGGGTGTTGGACCGGCTCTTGGTGATATCTCATGGTGGTCAAATTCTCTTGGAGATGTAGCGACAAGGTCCTGTTTGTTTGACGACTCTATATCTTTTGATGCAAACGGCAACATGACACATTACATGGATGGTCAAACGTGGCTTGAGGGATGGCAAGGAATGAACCCTGAAGGATGTGGAACACCAGTGGCCCCACACAACGGTTCAAATCCCGCTACCTATGCCTACGATGCAACGAATAATACCCTTTCGGTATTTGGATTGGGAGCGCATATGGGCCTTGCTAAAGTAATTAACGGTGCGGAATTAACCAACCCTGTGAATGCTGCAGATACGATTGTTTACATGGCTAGCATCAGCAACGGTGGGAATACCATGACATTAGACATCAACTTCGGAACTGGTTACTGGCGGTTTGTTTACAACCGTACCCAGTTAATCCCCGTAGCGAATTACAATATCACTTTCCGCGTGGACATGGCTCAATATGCTGGTAATACCGCAAATGGAGTATTCGTTAATGGGTCGTTTAACGGATGGTGTGGTTCATGTAACCCAATGGTTAACACTTCCGGTTCCCTTTGGGAAGTTACCTTACCTTTAGCTCCTGGAGCGTATGAGTATAAGTTTACTGTTGATGGATGGAACGATCAAGAAAATTTCACAGGTACTGAGCCTTGTATTGACCCCATCAATGACGGGTTCAACAACCGTTACTACGTTGTAGCTGGAGATGCTACTTTACCTGCAGTTTGTTTTGCAAGCTGTGATGTATGTACCAATGCTACTACTTTCCGTGTAAATATGAATGATTTTGTTGCAGGCGGCGGTTCAACCGCTCCTGGTGTTTTCTTAAACGGTACGTTCAACGGATGGTGTGGTAACTGTACTCCAATGGCGGATGTAGATATGGATGGCGTATGGGAAGTTATGGTTCCGCTACCTGTAGGAAACATTGAGTATAAATTTACCGTTGACGGATGGGCTACTTCTGAACAATTTGTAGGTGGCGAGCCTTGTACGATTACTACTGGTGGATTCACGAACCGTGCCGCTTCTATCACTACAGCCTCTACAATGCCAGTCGTATGTTGGGAAAGCTGTGTAGATTGTCCTGCAGGCGTTGATGAACTTAACGAAAATGGTATTGTGATTGCTCCAAACCCAGCGAGTTCAGTCTTAAATGTTTCTGCTAAATCGGAAATTCAATCCATTGTCATGTACGATGTGAATGGACGCTTAGTACAATCTGTATCGAATAATGGTGCGTCAGCTTCCATTAATGTATCCAACATGAATCATGGATTATACTTAGTATCTGTAACGACTAACAAAGGAGTATATACGCAACGAGTAATCGTTGAATAATCCTACTTCTGAAATGAAATTAAAAGGGGCTTCGGCCCCTTTTTTCATTTCCTTTCCTACCTTTGACCATGGATTACAACACCGAACTGCGCTTTCAAAAACTTATCCAAGAACTCAAGCCTCGATTCGACATGGATTTAGACTTGACAGCATTAATTTACTTAATTGGTGTTAACGAAGTTGGATTCGGTTTTAGATCCTACACGAAACAGGAAAAAATGGACCTTATGCATGTTGCAATCTGCACCTTATTATCGCCCGCAGGTTACTATGAGTTTTCCCATAGAGACGATCAAAATTGGCCCCATTTTACCTTATTGCAACCCCTGCCAACCTTGAATGACAAGGAACAAAATCACCTTCTCAAAGAAGCGGTAATAGACTATTTTATCGAAAAAGAATACGTTACAGCAGAAATGTTGCTTACCTAGGCTTAGGTCCAATGTACTTAATAATGGGATTAGTTCCGGTAAAGCAGGTTCTGTTTATTACGACCATTAACGTGTCTATCTTTCCGTTTCTAGCAATGTTTTCCTTACTACAAAGCGCTCCTATGCTTACATAATCCATCGAACAACGCCAAAACCATTCTTCAGGAGTTAAATACTCATATAGCGGTTTTTCGTTTGCGCTATTATTGGTAGGAAGTGGGTATTTGTCCTTCAATTCCTCCAAAGAGTATGTTTTGTCAATATCGATAAGGGTAAATTCTTGTTTTATATCCATGCGTCCTTTCCAGTATCCAAATTCATTGGTTCGAATAATCTTTTTCTTTGCACCTTCGGTAACTTGGAATGCGTGGTTTGAAAATCCTTCATTCTTCCCATTTACTTCGCTTGAGTCCGGTAATTTACCGCCGCAAAAAGGCCAATGGTTTTGTACCTGGATAACGATAGTTGGTTGACAGGAAAACAATATTCCAACTACCAAAGGCAGACCAATTAAACCGAGACGTGACCGCAACATATGGCGAATTTAGGTTAAACTTTCTATCAAATAGACAAATTAACAACGGGACGAAGAAAATTATTGAGGAGATACGTCGAAAACGCGGCATGAAAAGGTAATTTAGCCCAAAAAATTCACCTAAGTGAAATTAAAGCAAGGGGTTACCGCAATATTCTGTTCCTTACTCATTACGGCGAACGCACAAATTCTTACGGTTGAAAGCGAACTTTATCGAGATACTACCAGCGGAAAGAAAATTGGGGCAACCTTATCCTTGGCATTTTCCAATAGCAAACAACGAAAAAACCTTTTGGACTTTAGTAGCCGAGGGGAATTTGATGTATACTTCAAAAACCGCTATGCCCTTATATTCCTTGGGCGAACCGATGCTACCTATAACGGTAAAGCGGTTCTTCAGAACAACGGCTACCTTCAAATACGTTATCGCGATCAAGATTCAAGAAAGTTTAGCTTAGAGCCATCCATGCAGGCTCAATGGAATGGAATCCAAGGGATGGAGTATCGGTTTTTAACCTCATTAAACCTGCGGATGCGTTGGCTAACCCGTCCTAAGGCGAATCTCTACACCGGTCTTGGTACCTTTTATGAAATGGAACGGTGGAATCCGTTGCTTGGAGGATATGCTTTTGCCATGGGTGACAGCAGTATTATTTTAAGAAACATGTTTCGCCTAAACCTAACTTCAAAATATACCCTACAATTAGGAACCTTTGTCACTTGGACTGGAATGACCTACATTCAATTTCCAATATACCAACACTTTAATACTCCTCGATGGGTTTTTGATACCCAATTTTTATTTAAGCTGAATAAGCACTTGTCCTTTACCATCAATTACAATCACAATTTAGACTTCTTTAGACCCTTGCCTATTGATCCCTATTTCTACGCTACTTCCTCGGGGATACGGATTTCCATTTAAAAGGAAATCGCCTCTTCCGCAAACCTTCTTGCCATGCTATTGGTTTCCACAAGAGACGTCAAATCCGGATTGGCAACAAAGGAAACGCGTTCCATGGTTAATCCATTGATTTCGGCGATTTGTAAAAAGCTAATTTTATCCTCTATAAAGGCCTGTACAGCGACTTCATTGGCCGCATTTAAAGCGCAAGGTATATTTCCTCCTTTTTCCAACGCTTGAAACGATAATTTCAAATTGGTGAAGGTGCCAAAATCAGGTTTTTCAAAGGTTAATTGAGGGTATTGAGCAAAATCGAATCGGGGAAATTCAGTAGGCAAACGTTCCGGATACGTTAAAGCATATTGAATGGGTAATTTCATGTCTGGTAATCCTAATTGTGCCTTGATACTCCCATCCTTAAATTGTACCAAGGAATGTACAATGCTTTGAGGATGAACGATTACGTCAATTTGAGATGCTTTCAAATTAAACAACCAGTGCGCTTCAATAACTTCTAAGCCCTTGTTCATCATGGAGGCAGAATCTATGGTTATTTTCGCGCCCATGGACCAATTTGGATGTTTCAAGGCTTGGGCCTTGGTAACTGTAGCCAACTGTTCTAAAGAGTATCCACGGAAGGGTCCACCCGAAGCTGTTAGATAAATCTTTTCTATCGCGTTCCCACCTTCACCAGGCAAACATTGAAATATAGCCGAGTGTTCCGAGTCTACAGGATATATATTGACGTTGTAGGTGCGAGCTAAGTTCATTATTAACTGTCCTGCCACTACAAGTGTTTCCTTATTTGCCAAAGCGATATCCTTTCGCGCCTCAATGGCAGCGATGGTTGGTTTTAAGCCTGCATAACCTACGAGTGCTGTTAACACCAAATCAACGTTGGTGGATTGAACGACCTGACATAAAGCTTCCTCGCCTCCATATACATGAATATCCTCTTTCCAAAGGGCCTCTTTTACGGCTTTTAATTGGCTTTCATCACCCAAAACAACCATATTTGGTTTGAACTTTAAGGCTTGTTTAATGAGTAAATCAGCATTTTTCCCAGCCGTAATAACCTGTAAGTCAAAGCGCTCAGGATAGGCCTCAATCACTTCAAGGGCTTGAGTACCAATGGACCCGGTTGAGCCTAAAATGGCAATTCCTCGTTTTTTAATCATACGATATTATTGTTTTGTACCATGCGCCTCAAAGGAATTACCCCCTCCAAGGCCATAATACCCTCCAGTTAGTACAAAATGGTTATTATCGGTAAACCCTCCATTTACCTGATAATGCCAATCATTGCTCTCATAGTGAAGGGTTCCATCGGTTTCCATCAGGTAAGGGGTTGAGCCATTCTGGCTAACAAATTCAATGTAATAGCGTTCTTCGGATCGCCTAACTTTAAGGGTGTATTGCGTAGTATCGTATTGATACCCCTGCCCCATAATCCAACTGGAGTTGTATGAAACTACCTCATAAGTTCCTACATACTTGGAACGATAATCGATCAGCGGTTTTTTGCAGGCGGCAACGAATCCAACCAAGGCAAATAGGATTAGGGTATTTTTCATAATTAATGCGCTTCTAACCAGTTATTTGCTATTTCCATTTCGACCTCCATAGGCACTGCCAAATCCACCGCTTTTTCCATGGCTTCCTTTACTAGGCGTTTCATTTCTTCTTGTTCGGTATCATGAACATCAAACAGGAGTTCATCATGCACCTGTAAAATCATTTTGGATTTCATGTCTTTTTTGGCCAAGGCCTTATCAACGGCAATCATTGCCATTTTAATGATATCCGCCGCCGATCCTTGAATCGGTGCATTGATTGCGTTGCGTTCGGCATATCCTCGTACCATGGCGTTTGCAGAATGTATATCGGGCAAATAGCGCCTGCGCTTCATAATGGTTTCAACGTATCCGTGTTCTCGCGCAAACGCAATTACGTGATCCATGTAGGATTTTATCGTTCCGAATTGCTCAAAATAGGCATCAATAATTCCTTTAGCTTCCGTTCTAGATATTCCCAAATTCTGAGCAAGACCAAAGGCCGATTGTCCATAAATAATTCCAAAATTCACCGCTTTTGCAGCGCTTCGTTGTTCCCGATTAACCTCTGAAATTGGGATATTATAAACCGTTGCTGCGGTAGCAGAATGAATATCTAATCCTTCTTTAAAAGCGTTAATCATCGATGGGTCTTCGCTCAAAGCTGCAATGATTCGCAATTCGATTTGCGAATAGTCTACTGACATTATCTTAAAAGACTCATCTCTTGGTACAAAGGCTCGGCGTATTTCTCTTCCTTTCGCCGTACGGATAGGAATGTTCTGAAGGTTTGGATTATTAGAACTTAGCCTTCCCGTGGCCGTTACCGTTTGCATAAAACTACTGTGTATCCTCCCGTCCCTTGGACTGCATAAATCAGGTAGAGGGTCCACATAAGTGCTTTTCAATTTTCTAAGCTGTCTATACTCGAGTATTTTGGGAACAATAGGGTGGTCTTGTTCGTGCTTTTGAAGCACGTCCTCTGAAGTGGCATACTGACCCGTTTTTGTTTTCTTTGCTTTTGCCGAAATTTTCAAGTGATCAAAGAGCACTTCGCCCAATTGCTTGGGAGAATCAGGATTAAAGGGAATTTCTGCCATTGATATAATCTCCTCATGCAGGGTCAACAGGTGCGTATCTAATTCCTTTCCATACGCCTTTAATGCCGGCACATCGATTGCAATTCCCTCTTCTTCCATATGGCTTAAAACCCGAACCAAAGGCATTTCCATCTCATAAAACAGATGTTTTAAATGGGGTTTATTTACTTCGGGAGCCAGAACTGATTTTAATTGTAAGGTTATATCGGCATCTTCGCAAGCATATTGATATACCTCCTCTGGTGCAAGATCACCCATGTTGGCTTGACCCTTCCCTTTTTTACCAAGCAATGTTTCGATGGAAACCGGTTGATATCCCAAGTAATACTGCGCCATAAAATCCATACCCTGCTTCGCTTCGGGGTTGATCAAATATTGGGCAATCATTGTGTCGAATAATGGCCCTTTAACCACAACACCATAGCGGCTTAACACCTGAAGATCATACTTTACATTATGCCCTATTTTCTCAATCTTTTCGTCCTCAAACAGGACCTTAAATTCTTCTAAAATAGCCCTGGCTTGATCGCTTTCGCAAGGAGTTGGAATATAGAATCCTTCTTTTGCTCGAAAGGAAAAAGAAAATCCAACAAGCGCAGCATGAAGGGAATCGACACCCGTTGTTTCGGTATCAAAACAAAAACTGGATTGCTCAAGCAATAATTCAAGAAGTTCTTTTCTCGCTTTTGGGGTATCAATTAAATGGTAAGATGGTTTTTCCGTTTCGATCGTTTTGAAAGAAACATCGGGTTCTTGGGTAGTTATGTCCATCATGTCAGTCGGATCAAATAGCCCTAATTGGTCATAGACAAGCCCCTTTGTTTTAGTAGTTGAAGTCGAGGTTACAACCAATTCTTCGCCAAGAACCTTTTTAAGAAGATTCCTAAACTCTAAACCTGTAAACAAGGATCGAATGGCCTCAGGATTAGGATCAGAAACCACCAAGTGTTCCTCATCGAATGGAACATCTAAGTCAATTAAAATCGTGGCAAGCCTTTTTGAAACCAAGCCCTGTTCTGCAAATTGTACAACGTTTTCTTGTTGTTTCCCTTTTAATTCGGCTGCATTTGCAATTAATTGCTCAACGCTTCCATATTTCGAGATGAGGAGCTTTGCAGTCTTTTCCCCAATGCCTGGAATTCCCGGAATGTTGTCAGACGCATCACCCCAAAGGCCCAAGATATCGATTACCTGCAATGGATGGTTTACTTCAAACTTGGCACAAACCTCTGGTACACCTAATATTTCAGGAGGGTTCCCTCCTCTTCCCGGTTTATAAATGAATGTGTTTTCGCTTACCAATTGAGCATAATCCTTATCCGGAGTCATCATGTATGTCGTAAATCCACGCTGCTCAGCAATTTTAGCTAAGGAACCGATCACATCATCGGCTTCATGCCCGGGTAATTCGATCATTGGAATATTAAAAGCGCGAACGATATCTTTTATAGGACCGATCATGGCACGAATATCTTCTGGCATCTCCTCGCGATGGGCCTTGTAGGCCTCAAACGCAGTTTGACGATGCTCACTTCCACCCGGAGGGTCAAAAACTACGGCAAGATGCGTTGGTTTTTCTGTAGCCAAAACATCCATCAAAACATTGGTAAAACCAAAAGCAGCGCTCGTATTTTGTCCTTTGGAATTGACCCTGGGATTCTTGGCAAACGCAAAATAAGCACGGTAAATCAACGCGTAAGCATCGAGTAAAAATAGTTTTTTAGGGGAGTTTTTACTTAACACCTATTGATTTTTAGAAAGTTCCACAAAGTGTTTGAAAAAATAGGGTATTGTTTTAATTCCCATCTCAAAATTATAAAGACCATAATGCTCATTGGGAGAATGAATTGCGTCGCTATCCAAGCCAAAGCCCATTAAAATGGTTTTTAACCCCAAGACCTGTTCGAACATTGCAACTATAGGAATGCTGCCGCCACTTCTTACGGGTATGGCCTCCTTTCCAAACGTTTCTTTATATGCCATTGCCGCTGCCTGATAACCTATTGAGTCGAGAGGGGTAACCGCGGCGTGACCTCCATGGTGAGGCGTAACCTTAACGTTAACGCCTGTTGGAGCTATCCGTTCAAAATGATCCTGAAATAACCGTGTAATTTCTTCGGGGTCTTGATTTGGCACCAAACGCATGGATATTTTAGCGTTAGCTTTGGATGCAATCACCGTTTTCGCTCCTTCACCAATATAACCTCCCCACATTCCATTGACATCCAAAGTCGGCCGAATAGACCCCCTTTCGGGAGTGGTGTATCCCTCCTCACCGTAGGTGTCGGTTATATCCAATGCGCGTTTGTAATCCTCTTCCGAAAATGGCGCTTTTGCCATTGCATCGCGATCATCACGAGAAATTTCAAGCACACTGTCATAAAAACCCTTTACCGTAATTTTTCCCTTTTCGTCATGCAAGGAAGCAATCATTTCGCACAAGGCATTTATAGGGTTTTTAACGCAGCCCCCATAAAGACCCGAATGCAAATCGCGGTTAGGGCCCGTAACTTCCACTTCCACATAACTCAACCCACGAAGCCCTGTCGTCACAGAAGGAACATCGTTGGCCAGCATTCCTGTATCGGATACAAGAATAATATCCGCCGCCAATTTGGCTTTATTTTCATGGACAAAATAGCCTAAATGCTCGCTTCCGATTTCCTCTTCCCCTTCTATCATAAACTTTACATTGCATGGAAGCTCATCACTAGACAACATTGCCTCAACCGCTTTTAAATGCATAAAAAACTGTCCTTTATCGTCGCAAGCTCCCCGTGCAAAAATGGCTCCTTTAGGATGGATATTCGTCGGTTTAATTACGGGCTCAAAGGGGGGACTATGCCATAGCTCCAAAGGATCTGCAGGTTGAACATCGTAATGGCCATACACTAAAATAGTAGGTAAGGAGGGATCGATGATCTTTTCTCCGTAAACAATTGGATGACCCTTTGTAGGAATAACTTCAACCCCATCCAACCCCATCGTTTTGAAACAATTTTCAACGAAATGTGCACACCGCAAAACTTGCTCCTTGTACTGAGGGTCGGCCGATACGGAAGGAATTCTTAACATTTCCATTAATTCGGCTGTAAACCGAGATAAATGCTGATCGATATAGGGATGGGTGGCTGTCATTCAAGAAGAATTTGTCGTTTTTTTCCGAAATTACTATATTTTTGTCTAATGCTCAAACAACCATCGAGCAACTTTTCACAGGATTAGTTGGTCTTTGTCAGGATTAAATTTTAAAACATGCGCGTATTCCTCTTGCTTTTTTCCCTTTGCTTATTAACCCCCTCATTTTTTGCTCAACCTATTGCCGTATCTGCAACCCAAACGCCACAACAGTTGGTCAATAATGTTCTCTTAGGTTCTGGCGTTGTGGCATCCAATATTACCATAAATGGTGTCCCCGGATTAGCGAACACCCCCTTTGGGAACATTGGGTACTTCACCAATACCAACGGGGCCTTTCCCATGACCAGTGGGGTAGTTCTAACCACAGGAGATGCTATGGGGGCTATGGGACCTAATATTGGTGGAAGCACCACCAATCCCGGAGCCTCTCAATCCGTTGCCTTTGATCCTGAATTGAATGCCATTGCCAATGGTAATGTAACCAACGGTGTAATCCTAGAATTTGATTTCATCCCCGCAGGCGATACCTTGATTTTTAATTATATGTTTGGGTCGGATGAATACACGGAATTTTCTCCTTCAAGTTTCAATGATGCCTTTGGAATTTTTCTCTGGGGTCCCGGGATTTCAGGGCCTTATCCCCTGGCAGGTTATCCAAACGGCGGGGATAACATTGCCGTCATTCCAGGAGGGATTCCTGTAACCATTAACAACGTAAATTGGGTTACCAATACCCCCTACTACGTTTTTAATGAGGCCGCAACAACCTTAACCTATGGAGATGCTATTGAATACGATGGCACCACCATAAAGCTAACTGCCTCCGCGAGCGTTCAATGCAATCAAACCTATCACATCAAGTTTGCGATTGCAAATGTATTTGACCAGGCCTACGATTCAGGCGTATTTTTAGAAGCCGGGTCTTTTTCCTCAGCCGCAGTTAGTGTTGCCGTTGCTACGGTATCAGGCGATACAACCATTGTAGAAGGGTGTACCTATGCCGATTTTATTTTCACCAGACCAGAAAATCAAGCAAACGACACCTTAATCATTAATTACACCATTACAGGAACGGCAATCGAGGGAACCGATTATAACAATATGGTGAATCCTATTGTCTTTCTTCCGGGTCAAGATACTGTAATTTTAAATCTTACACCCATTCAAGACGGAATCAATGAGGGCTTTGAGTCTGTAATCATTTCTGTTTCCATTATTAATCCTTGCGGGGATACGATAACCTCACAAGGGACCATTTATATTGGTGACGGCCCCATAATAAACATTTCGGAAACCGACCCCTTGGTCCAATGTTACCCGGAAAATGTATTGCTTACCGTTTCTGCTTCAGGAGGTTATGCTCCGTACACCTATTCGTGGTCAATGCTTAACGGCACTGTTTTAGGTACCAATGACTCCCTAACAGTAAACGTCACACAAAATGGAATAGTGACCATTTTGATCACAGCGGAAGATCAATGCAATTTCACCCAAACGGACACAGCAACCATTACGGTAAACCAAACCATTTCTATTGACGCCATAAATATGACCGATGCAACATGCATCCCTTCAGGATCATTAAGCGCGGTTACTTCGGGTACAACGGGTAATGTACTGTACAACTGGTCCAATGGACAAACGGGACAGACCATTCAAAACCTTGCTGGTGGATGGTACGTTTTAACCATAACGGATGATGTTTGTACCGATGTTGACAGCATGTTTGTTGGTACCATTCCTTCGCCTGTTGCGTCCTTCAGCGCTTCCCCTACCGGCGGATGTTCTCCATTAGAAGTTATCTTAACCAATGGAAGTTCCAATGGGGATTCCTATACTTGGAATTTTGGGAATGGCCAAGGAACGGTAGTTCAAAATACGGGGTCACAAACGACACTTTACAGTGTGGATACCCCAACATCCTTCACCATTTCCTTAGTGGTGGCTCAAGGTCAAAATTGCCTTGACTCTATGAGTTTAGTGATTCCAGTAGATGTATGTGATTGTGCAGATCCCGAAGCGCTTAATTACAATGCTTCAGCGAATATTAATGTTGTTGAAAACTGCATCTATCCATTTCCAGAATTAGAAATACCCAACGTAATTACACCAGACGGAGATCAAACCAACGATGTGTTTTTCTTGGAGTATAAAAACGTAGTATCCATTGAATTAACCATCTTCAACCGTTGGGGAAGCGTCATGTATTTTGGTTCAAGCTCAGACCTAACGGTTTCTGAACCGAGTTGGGATGGAAAAGTAAACGGTAAGGATGCCAGTGAAGGCGTATATACTTACACCTACAAAGCCATAGGCGTTTCTGGCTCGGAGGTCAAAGGGCACGGCTTTTTTCACCTCATCCGAAAATAACGCGTGTTAAGTACTGGCTTATGGGGAGAAGAAGAAGCCGTTAAATTCCTCGTTTCGAAAGGATACACCCTCTTGGAAAGAAATTATCGCTTTAAAAAAGTGGAAATTGATATTATTGTTCGAAAGGAACATATTATCATCGGCGTAGAGGTAAAAACAAGGAATAATTCAAAGGTTGTTCCTGCGTTTTTCGCCATTAATAAAGTCAAACAAAGGAATCTAATTTACGGAATCAATCAATACATAAAGCGCTTCTCTGAACCCATTGAGGTACGCATGGATGCCATAAGCGTAATGAACATGGGGGGACAAATTCAAATCACTCATTTAGAAGATGCCTTTCCCGCATTTTAATGCCTTGAATTTATACCGTATCTTTGAACCCAATATCTGCTCGTGATGAACACAAATAAGAAAAACGTTAACCCAGTTAAAAAAAGTGCTGGGAAAATTTCTGATCCTGCTAAGAAAAAAACAGTTACGGATCGGGATAAAAGGAAATACATCGATTTTAAAATCAAAGTTAAAAAAGGGGACCCTCTTCCCAGTTTTAACGATCAAGAAATTCGATTGAATAAATTCCTTTCCAATGCAGGTATTTGTTCAAGGCGTGAAGCGGATGTCCTTATTCAAACTGGAGTGGTTACCGTTAATGGAAAGATTGTTACGGAACTTGGTTTCAAAATTAGCCCAACCGACGTCATCCAATACGATGGAGAAACCATCAATGCAGAAAAGAAGAGATACGTACTATTGAATAAGCCCAAAGGTTTTATAACGACCATGGACGACCCCTTGGGCAGGAAAACAGTTATGTCCCTGGTTAAATCTGCCTGTCGAGAACGGGTTTATCCCGTAGGAAGGCTTGATAGGGAGACTACCGGTTTGTTATTGTTCACCAACGACGGTGATTTGGCTAAAAAATTAACGCATCCTCGTTATCAGGCGCGTAAAATTTACCACGTTGAATTAAATAAACCTTTTAAATCGGATGATTTTGATACCTTGTTGCGCGGTGTTGATTTGGAGGACGGGCGATCAAGTGCGGATAAAATTTCCTACATCGAAGGAGGAACGTCGAGGGAGGTCGGCGTAGAAATTCATTCAGGGAAAAACCGGGTCGTTAGAAGAATGTTTGAAGCCATTGGATATACGGTTGTTAAACTAGACCGTGTAGTGTTTGCTGGACTTACAAAAAAAGACCTTCCAAGAGGAATGTTTAGGCATCTGAAAGAAGATGAAGTTTCTTACTTAAAAATGACCAAGCGTGTATAAAACGGCGTTGTTCATCATTGGAATTATTGGAATATTGGTGTGCAGTTGCACAGCCCCTAATAACGATGAATATGATCCGGACAAAGCAAAGGCGAATAGATTCAAAGGGAATCCCCTTCTCAAACCTTACTTTTATCCTTTGGAATCTGTCCCTAAAATTTACATTTACCGTGACAAAATCAATGGTTTATTGGAACAGTTCCATCGGGTATATACACTAACCGATAACGAGGGCGAGCATTTAATCGTGGAGCGTTACAACATGAAAGGTGAACTGTATGAAGCCTTAAATATTAATACCGATTCGTTAAATGTGATGGATCAAATGATTGTTAATCAAAAGGGAGAAAAGACCAAGGCCATCCTTTTCAAGGGTGATATTTTCCCAGTCAGAGAAAAGCAAGCATCGGTGTTCAAAAGCGAATGGATATGGAACGATACGACGTCTGTTCACCGCACGGTAAAACGTACCCTTTTAAAATCGAATGCGTTAATGGAAGTTCTTGGCAAGAAAATACCAAGCATGCATTTTCAAGACGATATGGAATTTACCTACCATAATGCAATAACAAAAGATCGTAAACTTTTTATTGAAAAGCAAAAAACTGTTTATGCCAAAGGAATCGGCTTGTTAGAATGGGAGGGGACGAATAACAAAGTGCACTTCCAGTTAGAACGAATCATTTCACAAGAAGAATGGATTAATATGTTCAAACGATGAACCAACTGACTTTTTTAATCGGGGTTTTGATCTCCACCATTTCTTTTTCACAATCCTCCATTTTTAATTCTGCATTCAAAGGAAATTCCTTCGTACAAATTGGGTCTTCATTGCATTACATGACCCCATCTACCCTTCACTTTACAGGAAACAATTTTGACTTTAGTCTAAATCATTCTGTTTTGTCCAATAAGGGTTCTACGACATCACAACCGCTTCTAAGACAAGCTTTAAGCGTTGAATTTGGTCATAACATTAGACGAGGCGTATTGCTTTCGTTAAATTGGGACCAAATGGGTTACGGCCTCACCAACCAAGTCTTAAAAGTTACAGGAAACATCACACCTGGCATTGATAACCTCAGCGGACTTCCCGCGACTAGTAACAACACCTTTGTATCGATGGACACGATTGGATTTACCTTTAATGTGGGGCGGTCAAACCGGGTTACGTTACAGGCTAACTTATGTCAAAACTTGTTTAGAACGGCCAAAAGAGGGTTTGTAATTAACGCCGTGTACGGCCTTGGGGCGGGAATCGTTCATAGCACCTCAACCACCACGTTTGGGAGCGCACTGCAACCCAATATCAAAAGCCTGTCTGGATTCTCGGTTGCGGCAAATGCCGGCCTCAGGTTTGAGTTTTTAAGGCATTTTTATGTGCTCACAAACCTTAGTGGTGTGATTCTTTCAAATCAAAATTTACGGCTTGATGTAAGCGATGGATCGCAATCCGTAAAGGGCACCCTTGGCTACGGACAAGCAACAGTTTTTGTGGGTTCTGTATTTTCATTTAAAAACCGAAAATCCTGCGATTGTCCAAAATTTTAAGGGTTTCGAGCTGCCCTAAAATCGATTTTATAGTAAAAGATTGGTAAAAACCCTAGCTGTTTTTTTATGGTAATGGGTTCATAGGAAGGCGAATTAATAACCGCTGGGTCCAATGAAGGAGCGTAGGCAAGGCTCAATAAATTGCTCGTATTGAGAATATTGACCAAATCCAATCCAATTTCATGGGTAACACTTTTGGCATTTTTTCTCCAACTAACTTTTAAATCCATTCGAAAATAATCATCGAATTGAAAGGCATTAAACAAGGAGTCTTGGAAAATGAGCTCTTTTTCCTGATTGGTTTTTGCTATGTCGACTAATCCATAGCGGCGTCCGCCTGCCGTAGTAACTTTTAATCCCACCCCTAGGATGTTCTTTGTACCCAAATTAAATTCCTTGCCCGCCAATAAATTAGCTACATAACTTCCGTTATAGGAGGTATTTCTTAAAATTCCGTCGCTTCCGGTATACTTGGAATCATAGACGGTTCCAGAAAATAAAAAGAAGAAGCTTTTATCGAAATTCTTCTGAACCGTTAACTCAAGCCCATAGTTATATCCTGTCCCTGCATTCTCCAAAGAATCCGCAAAAATTCGTGTAAAACCACTTCCCATATTAATCATAGAGAAAGAGCTTGGCTGTACCGTTACGGGAATGTTGTATAAGTACTGATAATATGCTTCGGATCGAATGCTGAACCCTTTATTAAAGAACTTTTCATAGCCGACACCGGTGTGTATGCTTCGGGTAAAATCCATGTTCTTATTGAAGTAATTTCCAGATCCCTTTCGGTTATCGAAGTAGGTATAATAGGGCTGGGCTTGGCTGTGCATTCCCGCCCCGGCAAATACCGATTGGTTTCCATTCATCTTATGTTTTACTCCCAAACGAAGCTCTGCAGGACTAAGGCTTTGGCTAATGGAAAGAAATTGGCTATGCAGTCCCGCGGTAAAATCTGTTTTGTCCGAAATTCGCCACTTCCATTGGGCAAATGCTTGTAAGAAAAGTGCGCTTCCTTGGTAATCCCAGCGTTTGAAAAATTGATTAGGCACATCAATATCCGTTAAAGCTGAATCCAAAAGATTAAACATTAAAACATCGGCGTTATATCCAATCTTCAACAAATGTTGCTTGTTAATTTTATGATTAAATGCGGTATAATTAGAAACCTTATTAACGGAAAACGTGTAGGCCATGAGTTGATATATATCATCAATCTGAATACTAGTGTCTCCTCCGCTGATGTTCAAGCTACGCTGCAAATAATCATGATAAGCATGTTGTTTCTCCTGTGAAAAAGCAAGGGTGCTCGTCACGAAGGATTTTTCACTTATGGACTTTTTATACGTTAGCCCACCGACTCCCATCGATGTACCAAAATATTGGTCGCGGTCTCCTTCACCATAGAGATCCGTAGTGTACTCGGTTTTATCCGATATTAAAAGGTCGATCTTACTTTTTCCACCCATTCCCCATAAGGATAAAACTCCGCCACCCTTTAATTTAAAATTAAACTTGAACGCGGCATCTCCGTATGCTGGAATGGCGTCTGTTCCCAATTGAATTCCCAATGTTTGGAATAGGGTTAAGGTGGAATATCGCCCCATCACGAGAAAACTTGCAGTTCCTTTTTTATTCAGAGGTCCTTCCGCTAAAAACTCTGTACCGAGCAAGCCGAACTGTCCTGTAAACTCATGCCGCTTATCATTTCCACTCCTTAGTTTTAAATCGAAAACCCCTGAAACGCTGTTGCCATATTCGGCGGGGAATGCACTCATTATGAAGTCAGAATTTCCTAAAATTTTATTGTTGAGGACCGAAACGGGTCCCCCTGAAGTTCCAGCAATAGCAAAGTGATTCGGGTTGGGGATATCGATTCCCTCAACCCTCCAAACAACGCCCAAAGGACTGTTTCCTCGAATTATAATGTCGTTCCGGGAATCGTCAGCACCTTGAACGCCCGCAAAATTTGAAGCCATTCGCGCTGGATCCATCCGGGACCCTGGGTAACGGTTCGTTTCTTCAACTGAAAATTGCTGCGCTGAAATAACCGCTAATTCATTAAGCACTTCTCCCTTTTTTCTGCCAGTAATTACGATTTCCTTCTTTACGTTTACGCGCTCTTGCAAAAGGATCGTTAGAATTTGTTCTTTCCCAGAAGTTAATTCAACCGTTTGGCTTTTGGGGTCATAGGCATCGCATGAGATAACAAGGGTATATTTACCGACTGGGACTTCGGACAATAAAAACTCCCCACCATCATTGGTCTTTGCACTAAACTCCGCGGCTCCATCTCCGTTAATATCCAAAGACACAAGGGCCGCTTTTAAGGGAAATTGGGTTTCATTATCTACGACTTTTCCACGGATGTTTTGCGTTTGACCCAAAATAGTCCCCATTAAAAAGAGGAATATACCAAATAACGTTGTTTTCATTTCTGCGATGGTTTCTGCGAATATACTAGAAATCTACATTGCTTGAACAAAAGTTAAAAAGCTGTTAATTTGTTAGGAATCAGTTTTTAAATTGGATATTTGTTACATTCTAAACTAAACGTATGGCTTTCAAAAACACCCTATTTATTCTTTTTACTTGTATTGGACTTCATCATCTTTCTGCTCAAACCACCAATGTTTGGTACGATGATTTAGAAGTGGCGTCCAAAGTGGCGTATAAATCAGACAAACCGATTATGCTGTTTTTTACCGGTAGTGACTGGTGTGGCTGGTGTATCCGATTACAAAAAGAAGTATTTCAGCAAGAGGCATTTAAGCAATGGGCGGCAGACAATGTCATTTTAGTAGAGCTAGATTTTCCAAGCAAAAAAGTGCTTCCCGCCAAGATAAAAGAACAAAACCAGATGCTTCAACAACAATTCGCAGTACGTGGATATCCAACGTGTTGGTTTGTTTCCGTTGTAAAAAACGGCGAAGTATTCAATTTAAATAAACTTGGTCAAACGGGATATATGGCGGGTGGGCCTGAGCCATGGATTACCAATGCTAAAACTTTTTTAAAGTAGGATTAGTACACCTTGAACAGGTATCCGTGTTCTAGGACCTTTCCACTTTTGGCTTTGCTTTTTAGCGCCCCTGATTGAATTTTTTTGTTGGGAAATTGATGGGAAAGTAGGTTAATAATGGAATCATACCTTAGGGCGGAAGAATAGGTGTTCAACAGCAAAACCCCGTCCTCTTTTAGAATTCCGGAGGCCGCGGAAAGGAGTCCTTCAATACAATCCTCTAGTTTCCATTTTTTTCCTTGTTTACCATTTCCCCATGCCGGGGGATCCATTTGTAAAACATCGTATTGGGCGCCCCTTTTTCGTTCTCGCTGAATAAACAAAAGGGCGTCTTCATGAACGAGTTTCATTATTCCAGCCGCGTTGTTTGTGCGGTTTTCATTGGCCCAACCCAAAACCGACTTGGAAGAATCCACATGGATTACTTCGGCTCCTTGCAACATTCCCACAAGGCTTGATGCACCTGTATAGCCAAATAAATTAAGAAACTTTGACCCCGGACCAAGTTTTTCTTTGATTAAGCGCCAATTAATCGCTTGTTCTGGAAATATTCCGGTGTGTTTGGTATCTTTCAGCGCAAGCATGAAATTAACCCCCTCAAAAGAAATGGTCCATCGAAAGGGCTTTTGGGTCAAGGCCTTCCATTCGCCAAACACCCCTTGTGTAGGATGGAATACAAAATCCGCCTGTTGGAGCCAATTATCCATATCATATTTGGGTTGGAAATAAGCCATTGAGTCTGGACGAATAGTTACCAACGATCCCCAACGCTCTAATTTTTGGCCTTTGCCCGCATCTATTAACTCATAGGCATCCCAAGGTGGAGCGTAAATCGTTTGCAAGGTTAGCGCATTTTGGGCATTTTCTTTCTTCCGCCCATCATTTGGGCCATTCGCATTTGATTTTTGGAAGGTGCAATCTGTAGCTGTTGTTGCAGCATTTTAATTTGGTCTTTTAGCATGCCGTTTTTATCAAACTTCTTCGCGTCTGACAATAACGTACTTGCCTCTGGCCTCCTTCCTGTTTGAGCGCAAATTCCCGCGAGGTGCATTCGGGCTACAGCATTGTCTTCATTCGTTCTTAACCCCAGCGAAATGGCTTTTCGAAGTAACGTTTCGGTTTGAGCGTGCCCCATGTCTTGAGCGTTCATTAATGCCTTAAGATACAATACGTATGCGTGTTGACGCCTAGGCATTAAGTGCGGGGCCGAAATGCGGTTTATATAGGTTTTTGCTTTGTCCTGATTCCCGATGCGCATTTGATTCAAAGCCAAAATCATATTTTCATTCCGAAAAAAGGAGAAAATTAGGAGCATTAAGGGAAAAATGGCAGTTATTCCCCAACCCCAATGTCCTGAATAAAATAAATAAGCGGTTCCGAATAACACGCTAATGGATAGCAAAATGCGAAGGCTAAATCCTAACATAAAAAACGTTTAAATGGTGGCAATACACTTTAATTCAATACAAATCGGCGTGGGCAAAGACGAAATCTCCACAGTAGTTCTACAGGGTTGGTTAGAATGAAAATACTCTGCATATAACCGATTGTAGGTGTGAAAATCTCGTTTCATATTGGTTAGGAATACCGTGACATCAATCAATTGATCCCAACTGGATCCCGAAGCTTCCAAAATTGCCCTTACGTTTTCAAAAACACTTTTGCACTGTTGCTCAAAATCGAAGGAAAGATAATTTCCATTCTTGTCTAATTTTAATCCAGGAACTTCAGAGTCGGTTGCGTCGGACCCAGCAATTCTTGGTCCCACACCGGATAGAAACAACAAGTTTCCAACCTTTCGAGCATGAGGATATAAACCAACGGGTTTAGGCGCATTTTGAGCATCAATTTTCATAGGCGTTATTGAACACAAATATAGGAATAAACCAAGGGTTTATTGCCGTTTATCCCGAAAAAAGGAAGTTAATAAATGAAGGCAAGCATCCTTTTCAATGCCCCCAATAATTTCTGTGCTTGGATGAAATAAGGTGGGCTTAAAGCTCATGGCCCCTCGTTTCGGATCTGAGGCGCCAAAAACCACCCTGCTAATTTGTGACCATTGAAGGGCGCCTGCACACATGGTACATGGTTCAAGCGTAACATACAAGGTACAATCTTTTAAGTATTTGGCTCCCAAATACTGCGATGCAGCCGTTATGGCTTGCATTTCAGCATGTGCAGTGACATCGGTCAAATGTTCTGTGAGATTATGCCCCTTTCCAATTACTTGCTGCTGGGATACCACAATAGCCCCAACAGGCACTTCATTCCTCCTGCTTGCTTGCCTTGCCTCTTCCAACGCCAGTTTCATGAAATACACATCGTCTAACACTTCGTTGTACTCGAATTTACATCGCAAGATAACCAAACCTTTTAAATCTATTATTTTTATACCCAATGAAGCACGTATTTTTCCTATACTTCCTTTCCGTGGTTGGGTTATCGCAAAGTCAATCCTCGTTTGGGTTTACGAAAATTCAAATAGGCCCTTATTTGGGATTACAACAAGGGAAAAATACAGTGGTAGAATTTGGCCTTGAAAAACGGGTTAAAGATGTCACCTTGATGCAAAGGACAAGCCGGGCCTATAATTTGGGGGCGAATTTCGACCTTCAGTCTTTGCTTTTTGGACTAGATGGTGGCCTTTGGTTTAGACCCCATGCCATTGGCCTTTTATGGGGAGGACAATTAGCCTTGCGTTCTAATTTTAATCAAACAACGTTTGGAATCGCCCCAACCGTTGGCTATAAAATATGGTTTCTTCACGCAATCGCGGGGTATTATTTTTATCCTAAACCCATTCCCAATACGATAACTAATCATTTGTTTGTGTCCTTAAGGCTTACCCTAACCCAAGAAAAAAAAATAAAGGCCCATGAGCGGAAATAAACGATTTGAACTTAAAAAGTTCGGCGCTCCCAAGGAGGCTTTTCGCCTAATTGAAACGCCATTTGCTGCATTAACGGAAGATTCCTTGCGCATTAAAATTGAAGCGTTCGGGTTGAATTTTGCCGATATAATGGCTCGACAAGGAAAATACAGGGAGGCTCCACCCCTGCCATTCGTTCCAGGTTATGAAATTGTGGGTGTAGTACAGGAGGTAGGAGCGCAATGTTCTTCCAAATGGCTCGGCAAGCGTGTCGCGGGATTTTGTCGCTTTGGCGGATATTCTAACGAGGCGACGGTTCACCCTTCATCCATTGTAGAAGTTGGTGATTGTGATGCAGGTGATGCCTTATCCCTTTGCACCCAAGGAGTAACCGCAGCTTACATGACAGACCACATCCCCCAGTCCAGTGAAGGCGGAATAGCATTGGTTCACTCTGCTGCAGGAGGAGTTGGCAATTTATTGGTTCAGATGCTAAAACGAAAGGGAATTAAAACCATTGGTAAAATTCGAGAAGCCCATAAAACAAAGCAATTGGAACGTCTTGGAGTAGACCACATCCTTGTTTCGGACAACATCAAATACCCCGAAAAAGTAAAAGAAATTACCGGGAACAAAGGATTGATTGCGGCTTTTAACCCGATTGGGGGAAGTACTGTAAAAGAGGACTTAAACAACCTTAGCTCAGGGGGACAGTTGTTTCTTTATGGCGGGGCTTCTTTGTTGGATGCAAGATACGGCATTTTCTCCCTTCTTCATTTTGTGATGAAAAGCGGTTTTTTTTCTCCCATACCCCTGATGATGGGTTCTAAATCGTTAGTGGGTGTAAATGTGTTAAAATTGGCCGACGCAAATCCTTCAGCCATTCAACAATACCTATCCCAATGTTTCCATTTATACGCCAAACAAGAACTAAAACCATTAGAACCCAAGGCTTTCTCCTCAACGGACTTCCATGCGGCACAGGCGTGGCTTGAAAGCGGACAGAGTACGGGGAAAGTATATGTTTACTGGGAGGATTTTTGACCCGATAACAGTGAACGGAAAAAACCCAAAACAGGTTTTCGAAAAATAATCAACAGAATTACATAAGGAAAGGCCATCAAGTACAGAATGCCTCCGTTAATGTTACTAGTAAACGCATTTTCTGCCATATCGGACCCTTGTTCAGCCAGAATTTTACATTGACTACAACCTTGAGTCCAAGCGTTCGAGACCAAAACACAAAACAATGCAAATAAAATCAATGGGTTTTTCATGGTTTAGTATTGTGCTACAAAAGTACGAAATACGTTAGCATTTTTTACCTTTACACCATGTTAAAAAACCTGTACTGCCTTTTTATCCTATTGGTTCTTATCTCGTGTTCAACTAAAGGGCATAAAAAGGGGCCTGTACGTAAGGAAACACCCCTTAGCCAACGGGAACGCTTATTGAAAGAGGCTAAAGTTTTTTATGAAGAGGAAAAATTTGACCAAATGTTGGATGTTTCCGCAACGGCATTTCGCCTCGATAGCCAAAACAACGAATGTAGACTTTATTATGCCTTGGCCCTTTTAAACACCTCATTTAATGATAGTAACGTAAATTTTAACACGGTTACCTATCACCTTGAAAAAGTGCTAAAGACCGACTCCAACAACGTGGAGGCATTGGTAGGGAAAGCGACGGTAGCTTACTATCTAAACGATGTGGAGCGTACCGAGACCTTGTTGCGCCAAGCAAAAAAGTCCAATCCACGGTTTAGAAAAATATACCAATTTGAAGGCGCGATTTACGAACAAAAATATCGGCTTTGGACTGGTGCGGACGAGGAAAGGAAAAAGTTTTTGGAGATTGCGATTCAAAATTTTCAAAAAACAGTGGAAATTGACCCTAACTTTTGGCGCGGATACTTGACCTTAGGGAAGCTTTATTTTGAGAAAAACGACAAAACATGTATTCAACACTTTAATACCGCCGTTACCTTTCAGTCCAAAAACCAAGAGGTTAGATATTGGCAGGCATACGCCACCCAATTCTTTAATGATTATCCCACTGCCAAAAAATATTACCGTTCAATGGCTAAAGAGTTTCCCAAGTTTTGCGAGAGCTTTTGCCAAATGGGAAGTATCCATTGGGAAGAAAAAGCGATCGATAGTGCGGTTTACTATTATGAGCAAACCTTAAAAGTAGACCCTGAACATATTGAGGCAATGCATAATCTTGGGATGATTTACGAAGAAAGAAAGGACTTTACGAATGCATTAACGCACTATGCCAATGTGCTTAAAATAGACCCCAAATATTCGCTTACGGTTGAACGCGTTACGGCATTGAAAAAGAGGAAATGGTAGAAAGTCGTTTTCAACGTTGGGCAGGAGAAGTTATGTT
>CAIJTF010000045.1 GCA_903823565.1 uncultured Flavobacteriales bacterium | reverse complement strand
GGTCATAACCTACAAAAACAGTGGATTAAGCGCCGTTGTCAAAAAGCTCCCCCTTAATCGAATCGTGCTCGAAACCGATGCGCCTTACTTGCCGCCAACGCCCTATCGCGGTAAGCGCAACGAACCTTCATTTTTAAAACCAATAGCCGAAACATTGGCTGCTGTTTTAAACCTTACGGAATCCGAATTAATTTCGCAAACCAATAAAAATGCAACAACCCTATTTCTATTAGACTGCAATACGCTATGAAACCAAAAATTCTATTAATCTATACGGGAGGAACCATTGGAATGATGTCGGACCCCAACACGGGCGAATTGCAGAATTTAGACTTTACCTACATACACAACCAAATACCAGAATTGAATCGTTTGGATGTTGTACTTACAACCATTAGCATACAACACCCCATGGATTCATCCCATATGAGGCCTTCGGTTTGGCTGGAAATTGCCTCTATAATTGAGTCTAACGCAACGAAATACGACGGTTTCGTGCTACTTCACGGAACAGACACCATGGCCTATACGGCTTCTGCCTTAAGCTTTTTAATTCAGGGTTTCAAAAAACCGATTGTGCTTACGGGGTCACAATTACCCATTGGTGTTTTGCGATCTGACGGAAAAGAGAACTTGTTGACGGCCATTGAAATTGCAGGAAAAAAGAACGAAGAGGGGTATTCTGGCCTACACGAAGTGGCTGTTTTTTTTCAATCGAAACTTTTTCGTGGGAACCGTACCTCCAAGGTTTCTTCCCATCAATTTGATGCATTTGACTCGCCCAATTACCCCCTTCTTGGTAGCGCAGGTGTAACTATTGCATTGGATAGTGCACGATTGCTGAGCCCGGAACTATTGGAGCCTCAATTCTACAAGCAATTGGACCCTCGGGTGGGCCTATTAAAGCTTTACCCAGGAATCAACCTCAAGGGATATTCTTCTATGTTTAAACCAGAAAACTATCGTGCCGTCGTTTTGGAAGCCTTCGGGTCAGGAAACACGCCGAATGATTCTTCCTTTGGCGAGGTCTTGCAAGCGTATGTCGAAAACGGGGGCGTTCTTGTCAACACGTCTCAATGCACGAGCGGGGGGGTTCAGCCTGGGAAATACGCCTCAGGGCACCTGCTTAAAGCACTGGGGGCTTGGGATGGAAAGGATTTAACGACAGAGGCCGCCATAACCAAGCTAATGTGGTTGTTTGGAAATTACCCAACGGTCAAGGAAAGTGATTTTACAAACGTCGTTGCAGGCGAGAGCCTTTAGCAACGCTTGGTGGCGGAATAATCTTCAAAGTCCTCCGTTAGTTCTTGGTTAACCTGTGTGGTGACAGAGATAGGAATAAAGTCTACTTCTACATTGGTTTTGTCCAGACCAAAATCTTCTGCAGGCTTTAATCCGGTAGCCTTAACAAACCGATATGCTTTTACGCACAGGACTTGAAAAGCGGTGAGGGCGTTGTCGGTAGAAACCCGTGAATTAAGAACAATAAATTTAAAGTCAACCTTGCCCACACGATCTTTGATGCATTCAAATACGCTTTCGTTTGTTAGCTCTCCTTTCTCCACCATATTGCAGTGGATTTTACGCATCATGTATTCGATTCGGTGTTCCTCCTTGAATCCCAATTGCAGCGAAACATAGTAGCAAGTTCCGTCTATGACTTCATGAACTGAATAATGAACGCCCCAAGGTTGATTTAAAATATCCAAATGGAGAAACCATATCACCCCGGCCTTTCTGGGGCGCTTCATGAACAACGAATGGTATACCGTTAAGTCTAATTTGTCGTGCGAATTACTTCGGGTTGGAAACACCAAATGGGTGGCTTCAAAGGGAATCGAGCTATCCTTTTTAACCGCCTCTAACAAGGGGGTTACAGCGGTCATTGGGAGGTACTCTGTAATGTTTCGTCGCAACTCGCGGGCTTTATAATAAAGATAAAGTAGGGAGAAGAATGTGGTTGCAAGAATTAAAGTAAACCAGCCTCCAGAAACAATCTTGCCTAAATTAGAGAACAAAAAGATACATTCAATAAACATGAAAATCAGGAATACTACACCAAAAAAATGTTTCATTCGCGGACTTGTAAGGTAAAGAAGAACCACCAAAAGGAGAGAAGTCATTACCATGTTGATGGTAATGGCAAGGCCATAGGCGCTTTCCATTTTTTCCGACTTGCCAAAAAACCAAATCACCAACAAGCATCCTAGCATTAATACCCAATTGATAAAAGGAATGTAAATCTGTCCTTGGTGGTCCGTCGGAAATTTTACTTTTAGGTTGGTCCACAACTTCAATTTAATGGCTTCGTTCATCAAGGTAAAAACCCCCGTGATTAAGGCTTGAGAGGCAATGATGGTGGCTGCCGTCGCGATAATAACCGCAAAAATAATTTGGTTTTGCGGAACCATGCTGTAAAACACGGTTGCGCCTTTCGCCAGGGTGAACCCTTCAGAGGTACACAGGGCGGCCTGACCTAAATAATGAAAAACTAATACTGAAGCAATAATTCCCCAGCTAATTCGAATATTTCCTTTCCCACAATGTCCCAAATCGGAATACAACGCTTCAGCTCCTGTAGTACACAAAAATACCGCCCCTAGCGCGGCAAAACCACCGGGAACTGTTGTTACAAATCGTATGGCTTCTAGGGGATTAAAAGCAGAAAATACCGAGGGGTTCTTTGCTACATGGATTGCTCCCAAATATCCTAAGTACGAAAACCAGATGACCATAATAGGACCAAAGGCCTTGCCTATGGCTGAAGTTCCAAATTGCTGTATTATAAACAGGGCTATAATAATTCCAACAACAATTGGGATGACTGGAATGTCTGGGTTAATGTTATTGATTCCTTCTACCGCAGACGAAATCGATATCGCGGGTGTAATAAAACCATCCGCAAGCAAGGTGGCACATCCAATAAGTGCGGGAATAACCACCCATTTCACATTTCGCTCCTTCAGTAATGCAAAAAGGGCAAAAATCCCCCCTTCCCCGTTGTTATCGGCATTTAAAGCAAAATAAATATATTTAATGGTTGCAAGCAGAATTAATGTCCAAATCACACAAGACAGTCCTCCAATAACAAAGTCCCTACTCAGGTTTGCTCCCTGACCTGTAATGGCTTGAAACACGTACAAAGGAGAGGTTCCTATGTCACCAAAAACGATTCCGATGGTGATTAAGACTCCAGCTAATGAAATTTTGTGATAAGAACCTGACATGAAAAAATTTTTGCTAATTTATGTTAATTACCGATTAAACAATTCCTAAGGGGTTATTTTATTTTTTAGCCCCCCCTTGTTTTTTGTAACACGGAAAAAATAAAATACCTTTACGCTCGTCTGGAGAGGTGTCCGAGTGGTTGAAGGAGCACGCCTGGAAAGTGTGTATAGGTCAAAAGCTTATCGAGGGTTCGAATCCCTCTCTCTCCGCCAAAGCCATCAAAAGCTAGCCGAAAGGCTGGCTTTTTTGCTTTTAGACCGGTGGGAAAGCTTGCTTTAATAACGGGAAAAAAGTAAAAAAGAAAGGTTGCGACATCGGAGCAAGCGTTACTTTTGATGGCTTTGAAACTTCCCCTTACCAGGTTCATGCGCTAAAGCGCATAATCCCTGAACGAATAAAAAAACCAAACGATGCGAAGCTACGGAGGATTTTTAATGGAATGTATCTTTTTCCGCTTTACCCCCTTATAGCATTGTCCAAATTGAGCTGTAGGAATTTGGTTATTTTTGTGTCATGAAGTTTTTGCTGGTTGGTTTAGGAAATCCTGGAGTCGCGTATGAAAATACCCGTCACAACATAGGATTCACGGTGTTGGATGCTTTGGCAAAAAAACATGAGGCAGCCTTTACATTGGACCGGGCAGCTTACCGTACAAGCTTTAAACTACGGGGAAAAACCCTCGTTATGATAAAACCCACGACTTACATGAATTTATCTGGAAAGGCCGTGAATTACTGGCTTCAAAAAGAACAGGTTCCATTAAGCCAGTTGTTGGTTATTACGGATGATCTAGCCTTGCCTTTTGGAAAAATTAGATTAAAAGGTTCGGGGTCAGATGGCGGACATAACGGTCTAAAAGACATACAAGCGACCCTTAACACCACCGAATATGCGCGGCTTCGGTTTGGGATCGGTAGTGCGTTCCCCAAGGGGCGACAATCCGACTATGTTTTGGGACCTTGGACCGCGGAGGAACTAGAAGCCTTGCCTGAACGCCTTGGAGTTGCGCAAGAAACGACACTATCCTTCTGTACCCTTGGATTGCCAATGGCAATGAACTTGTGGAATGGAAAATAAGGTCCCTTCGGTTATCGTACCAAATGGAAAAATCCAGAATACGTTTGATTCTTTTCTTTTAGGGTTAGCACAAAGAAATAAATCCCATCGGTAAAGCCGTCCCCACTCCATGTGTTCGCATACCCCGACTGTTCGTATATCAAGGTGCCCCAGCGGTTTAGAATTTTTAATTCATTTGCTGGATAAAACTCCAAATATTGAAACGCTAAGGTTTCATTTTTTCCGTCACCGTTCGGTGTAATAATGTTTGGTGTTTGAATTTCTGCAGGCACCACAATCAACGGTGAGCACAAGGTGTCAACACATCCAACCGCATCTTGTACCGCCAAGCATAAGGTTTGGTTCCCAGGAGTTATAAATAGATTACTCCATTGCGGAGAGAGGTTTACTAGGCTGTCGTCGAGCGTCCAGGCCCATTGTTGTATAACAGAAGCGGGAGACGTACTTTGGTCTTGCACCGTAGCCTCAACGCCTGCCACCACAGGAATGGGTGCAACAGAAAAAGCGGCGTTGGGATTGCTGTTCACCGTAATCTGGAACAGGGTCGTGTCAGAATTACAACCATCCCCTTGAGCATAGGCGTTATAGGTAAGGACGACGGGCGAATTCTCAGCTTCGGGGGACAGGGAAAAAGACCCTTGTCCGTTTTGTCCTTCCCCATAATAATAAGCCGTTCCGTTGGAAAAACAGGCATTTAACTGAATGTTTACTGCGTCGCCTGAGCATACCACCGAATCATACTGTAATTCAATGTTTGACGCCGGCTTAATAGGAATGGTTTCAAAGGGGATGCTCGTAATCAAGGTTCCACACGCATCCGTAATAACGGGTGGGGGTATATTTAAAAGCGTAAAGGTGGAGTCACAATATACGGGACAATTTGGTATGGTTAGATTAAACAAATGATTCGTTGATCCCGCGCCACACCCGGTATTGGTTCCAATGACGACCGTGTCGTTGGTCCAAGGATGGGTAAAGGTGTAAGGAGCAACACCGTATCGGGCATAGGCCCGTACTTCTACTTCACAGTCATTCGAACATTTTGGTGTTTGCGTGGCATACCATTCCGACCCATAGGGCTCTGGGGTTTTACCATACACAACGACCTTAAATGGCCAAAGGGTGGTGAAAGGATCGTAGCGAATATAGGTGATATTACAGCCCGTTCCATAAGAATAGCGGCCCAAATGATAGCGCACATAAAACGAGGAGGGAGTGCATGATTCAGGGATACAACAGACCAACGGTGACATCATATTAAAACTATCTAAATAGGCCGTTCCAGCGGTCAAGGCCGTTGGTCCGGTAACGGTAAAGGTTTGGGAGCTTCCACAGGTGGTGCTAAAATACATAACGCCTTGGTTCATGGTGGCCGCGGCCCAAGGATCCGCATAAAAACTCGCGGTTACATACAACCCCGTTACGGTAACTCCGCCAGGGATGGTGGCTTGAAGGCTATCAATATTGTAAGCGGGCGCCAAGCACGAATTCATGTACCCTCCACCCCAAACGGCTGTTGGGCCACCAACTAAAGGGTCGATAGTAATCGGATAGACCCGCTCCGAGTCGTTCATCCATGCTGCACTGATGGCTACCGTGAGTTCATAGGTGTTTGCTTCCGCGAGGGGTTTAAAATGCATTAACCCTTGTTGGTACTTCATGGCGTTATCAAAGGCAAGGGGCGCGAATATTTTTCCACACGGGGTTTTTGTTTCGCTATGGACAATTATAATATCTGCCCCATAAGCCATTCCGTCGATAAACAAGGGAGATCGAGAGCCACGTATCGTGATCGCTTCATCTTTTATTACCGCGTGTGGTTCGTATTGCAACACGAATCCATCGGGGAGTTCTATGCGTTCTGTGGTTATAAAATAGGCTTCTTCACCTAAGTTGACCGGAGCAGAGACCAGTAGGTTACTTTTTACTCGGTCTTCCATAAACAACAACTGCTGGGTATAGGGCCCAAGGGGTATATCACAACCACCTTTATGAACTTGTGCATCACGAATTGCAAGAGGATGCAATTGACCGTTAACCCTTCGGTCCAACCCCATTCGTGCGCTTGTTCCCTTTTCATCAAGGCTGATGCTGTAGGAGCCGTTGGAAAACAATGCCGTTGGGAAGGCTTGGTTTTGGCCCCTCCAAACCCCGGGCTCTATTGGGTTTAGCGCAGGATTTATTGGAACCCATTTCCCCTCATTATTTTTATAATGAATAGGCTTTTTACTAAAAACCCCTTTTGTGTTTCCTTTCGCATCCTTAAATTGTGCAGAATAAAGCGTTCTTTCATGCACCAATTCCTCCCATGTCGCGCCGCGCTCTTCTTCAATAATTGCGTTCGAACCCGAAACCACGGGGGTGCCATATGAAAAACGCTGCGTAAATGCGTGCGTAAAAACAAGAAGTATGTAGCATAGTAGGGTAGTGAAATATCTCATAGGCCTGCCTCTATTTATTCCGTTTGTGAACCCTTTTTCAAGGCTACGTCATGAACGATATGCCCTCCTGATCTTCCCGTATCATAGCCGAGATAACCAATCGTAAGAACTAGAGCCCAGATTGACCAAAGCAAATACTTTTCGATGCTTTTCTTAGACCAAGAGGCCAACATAGCAAGCAGAGAAATCCCACCTAAGCCATACATAAACCACACAAAGAGCTCTGCTCGCTCCTCGTGCTCATGAATTTCATGGTTGATCGTTGAGTTTTTCAACGCATGTAATTCGTCTTCCGCCCCTTCCCCGGTGGCCATAGAAGCATACGCAGTAAAGGCTGAGATTACAAAAAGAAAATAGGCCGTTCGTTTTACCAATTCATTTCGTGTAAATACGCCAATAAGAAGAACAATGAACCCTGCTATGGGGAAAAGCAAGGGAAAATGATTTATTAAATTATGGGTCGTCATTTCTTTTTTTTGGTACAATATAAGGATTTAATTTAAAACTTCAAGCCCCCAACAGGCCTTACATTATGCTCAAAATCGCTATTTTTGTGGATATGAAAACGCCTTCCATTAAAGCGCTCTTAGCAGAAGGGAGCCAGCACATCGGATCCACGATAACTCTTACGGGGTGGGTTCGCGCGTTTCGGAGCAATCGCTTCATCCAAATCAACGATGGTTCCTGCCAAGGAAACTTTCAGGCCGTCATCGATTATTCCCGTTTTCCAGAAGAGGTCCTTCGCGGTATTTCAACTGGCGCCGCACTTTCGATTACCGGTGCGTTAGTGGCGTCCATCGGTTCGGGGCAATCCATCGAGATGGAGGTGCAATCCATCGAAATAATTGGTGCAGCTCCCGTTGACGACGTACAAAAAACCGTTATGCAACCCAAACGTCACAGTTTGGAGTTTTTAAGGGAACAGGCTCACTTTCGTTTTCGTACCAACACCTTCGGTGCCGTTTTTCGAATACGGCATGCCGTGTCCTTTGCGATACACCAATACTTCAATGATAACGGATTCTTTTACCTCAACACCCCCATAATTACGGGCTCTGATGCCGAGGGTGCTGGGGAAATGTTCCGTGTTACGACGCTTGATGCTTCTCGCCCCCCCTTGAAGGAGAATGGGGAGATTGATTACGGCCAAGACTTTTTTGGAAAAGCTGTGAATTTAACGGTCTCGGGACAATTAGAGGCAGAATTGGCCGCCCTAGCCTTAGGTAAAGTTTACACGTTTGGTCCAACGTTTCGGGCGGAAAACTCGAATACATCGCGGCACCTTGCAGAGTTTTGGATGATTGAGCCCGAAGTAGCCTTTAATACCCTCCACGACAACATGGACCTTGCGGAAGACTTCCTAAAGCATCTCTGTCGCTATGTTTTGGTGCACTGCCAGGAGGACTTGCGGTTTTTAAACGACCGTGAGGCTCAAGAGCAAGCGCAAAAGCCGCAACACGAACGGAGCGAACTGGGTTTGTTGGATCGTTTACAATTCGTAATAGATAACCCTTTCAAACGGCTCACCTATACAGAGGCCATTGAGGTACTAAAAAACTCTACCCCCTATAAAAAGAAAAAGTTTCAATACGATGTTGCCTGGGGTATTGATCTTCAAAGCGAACACGAACGGTTTTTGGTCGAAAAGGAATTCAAATGTCCGGTCATTTTAACAGATTACCCCGCTGAAATTAAAGCTTTTTATATGCGTTCCAACGATGACGGTAAAACCGTTGCGGCCATGGACGTTTTATTTCCCGGTATTGGAGAAATTGTTGGGGGGTCACAAAGGGAAGAGCGCCTATCGGTGTTGGAGCAAAAACTCGCTCAATTTGGCATTCCTGAAGAAGAATTATGGTGGTATCTCGAAACCCGTAAAATTGGATCGGTTCCACACGCTGGATTTGGCCTTGGACTAGAACGAATGGTCATGTTTGTAACGGGTATGAGCAACATTCGCGACGTTATCCCATTCCCTCGAACCCCTTTGAACGCTTCCTTTTAATGGCATTAAAGCAGCATCAAATCCAACGGCAGGAACTGCGCTTGTCGCCACAACAAATTCAGTTGATGAAATTGTTGCAAATCCCGACCGTGGAGTTGGATCAACGAATTAAACAGGAGATTGAAGAAAATCCAGCGCTGGAACAATCCGAAGACCAGACGGAAGAATCTTTGGACCAGGAATCAACCGAAGAGGCCTTCGATTTCTCGGATTACTTTGACGACGACACCCCAGATTATAAAACACAAGTAAACAATCGATCTAAAGACGAAGAAGATCGTGTAATACCCATTTCGGGGGAAGAAAGCTTCCAAGACCGGCTAATGGCTCAGCTTCTTCTTAACGACCTAACGGAAGATGAAACGATCATAGCCGAAGTAATTGTGGGAAACCTAGACGAATCGGGTTACTTAAATCGTTCCTTAGAGGCATTAGTAGACGACCTAGCGTTTCATTTTAATGTCACAACCTCAGAAGAAGCGGTAGAGTCGGTGCTTTTTTATATTCACGATCTCGATCCTGCAGGGATCGGTGCCCGAGATTTACGGGAGTGTTTATTGATTCAGGCAAGAAGAAAGCAAGACGGCAGTCCCATCAAAAAGCTAAGCTTATTAATTCTTAAGGAGTGTTTTGAATTGTTTACAAAGAAACATTATGATAAAATAGCCTTAAAATTGAAGGCGGATCATTCTTCGTTAAAACAGGCTGTAGATGAGATTTTAAAGTTAAACCCTAAGCCCGGGGGTTCGGTTAAAACCAATGAAAAGTCGGTACAACAAATTATTCCTGATTTCATTTTGACCGAATCAGACGGAGCATTAGAACTAACCCTTCATTCAAGAAATGCCCCAGAACTCAAATTAAGCAAGGAATACGAAACCTTACTTCGGTCTTATACGGAGGGGGCCAAAACATCGCGGGCCGACAAACAAGCGCTGACCTTTGTTCGACATAAATTAGATGGTGCAAAGTGGTTTATTGAAGCCATTAAGCAACGGCAAGAAACCCTTTTATTAACCATGGGGGCAATTATTGAAAAGCAAAGGGATTTTCTCCTTACGGGGGACGAAACGCGTTTAAAACCGATGATTTTGAAAGACATCGGGTCCATGATAAATATGGATATCTCTACCGTTTCACGGGTAGCGAATAGCAAGTTTGTTCAAACCAATCATGGGGTTTACCCCCTAAAATTTTTCTTTTCTGAAGGGTTAAGTACAGACAGTGGCGAAGAAGTCAGCACGCGGGAGGTAAAAAAGATACTATCAGAAGCCATTGCAAATGAGGATAAACGAAAACCTCTGCCGGATGAAAAGCTTATGGCTTTATTGAATGAAAAAGGATATAACATTGCGCGCCGTACTGTTGCAAAATATCGCGAACAATTAAATATTCCAGTGGCCCGCATGAGAAAGGAAATGGAATGACTCGGATATCGACCCTTGCTTCTTGGCTATTTTTTCCCCTTTTCATGCCCATGTATGCGGTAGTATTTACCATGTTTTATCCTTCCATGGAATACGGACGGGATGGGGTTCCCTTAGATCGATTGTCACCAGAACTCCAAGGACTATTGTTGTTAATCCTTTTCATCTTTATTGTTTTGGGGCCCGTATTTTCGGTTTTATCGTTAAGTAAATCCGCTTTGATTTCGGGAATTGAACTGGAGGACAAAAAAGACCGCCCTATTCCAATTGCCTTGGTGTTCGTATATTCCACGCTGCTGTATTTTTTATTAAAATACCAAGATCCTAACGGCATGCTACCCTCTTATATTTATGGAACGGCCCTGTGTGGGATGATCATCAACCCTATTTTTGCCTTCATTTCTTTGAGGATGAAGGTTTCATTGCATGCGGGTGGGGCGGGTTTTTTCACGGGATATAGTTATGCTTTTTCCTTGCACCAAATGGCTCCATCCCTTTGGTTTTTGATTCTGGCCATATTAATTTCGGGGCTAGTAATTGGTGCTCGATGGTATTTACAGAAGCATAGTTTACGCGAGCTTTTGTTGGGTTACGCAATCGCCTTAGTGATCAGCGGAATGGTCATTTATTTATATCCCTGAATTACTCTACTGTAACCGATTTTGCTAAGTTTCTGGGTTGGTCTACATTACACCCTCTCATTACAGCAATATGGTACGAAAGCAACTGTAGCGGAACCGTTGCCACCAAGGGCGCCAAATGATCATTAACCGCAGGAATTGCGATTACGTCATCCGCCATTTCTTCGACCTGGAGGTCTCCTTCGGTAACAATGGCAATTATTTTCCCTTTACGCGCCTTAACTTCTTGTATGTTAGACACCACTTTTTCGTAGGAATTTCCCTGAGTAGCAATAACAAAGACGGGCATATTTTCATCGATAAGAGCAATCGGGCCATGTTTCATCTCTGCAGCAGGATATCCTTCGGCATGGATGTAGGAAATTTCCTTTAATTTCAACGCCCCTTCGAGGGCTACAGGAAACAAATTCCCACGCCCCAAGTAGAGCGCATTCGTCGCATCCTTATACTTCTTGGCTATCGCCTCAATATGGTCGTTTCCTTCCAGAACGGATTGAATTAAAGTCGGTATGGACTCTAATTCCGTGATTAATCGCTGAAAATCCCATTCGCTAATGGTGCCTTTTTTTCTTCCTAATGACAATGCCATCAACGTCAAAATGGTAACTTGTGCGGTAAACGCTTTGGTTGAGGCGACGCCAATTTCCGGGCCCGCGTGGGTGTACGAGCCCCCGTGCGTTGCTCGAGAAATCGAAGATCCAACGACATTACAAATTCCCAGAACGGTAGCGCCCTTCGATTTGGCCAAATCAATAGCCGCCAAGGTATCAGCGGTCTCGCCCGATTGCGAAATCGCAATAACTACATCGTTTTCGGTAAGGATGGGGTTACGGTACCTGAATTCACTCGCATACTCAACTTCCACATTGATTCGGGCTAATTCTTCGATGAGGTATTCCCCGACAAGTCCGGCGTGCCATGAGGTTCCACAAGCAACAAAAATCAAGCGATTGGCTTGTATCATTTTCTGTTCATAGGCCCTAACACCTCCCAGACTTACCCATCCATCGGTAGCATTAAGTCGTCCCCGGAAGCAATCGTGTATGGAGCGTGGCTGCTCATGAATTTCTTTTAGCATGAAATGCTCATAACCGCCTTTTTCCAGCGCCTCTAATTCTAATTCTAGCTTTTGAATGTATGGCGTTTGGGGTTGGTCCTTAATGTTGTACAACTTAAACCCTTCCTCCAAATCAATCACCGCGATTTCCTCATCGTCTAAATAAACCACATCCTTGGTGTATTCAACAATGGGGGTGGCATCGGAGGCTACGAAAAAATCGCCGTCTTCGCCCATTCCTACGACAAGCGGACTGCTTTTTCTGGCGGCAACCATGCGGTTCGGAAACTGCTTGGAAATCGCCACAATGGCATAAGCGCCAACCACGTGGTTCAAGGCAATCCGAAGTGCTTCACCAAACCATACGCCTTCTTTTTTAGCAATGTGGTCCACCAAGTGTACCAACACTTCGGTGTCGGTTTCGCTCCGGAACGTGTAGCCCTCAGAAATGAGTTCTCGTTTTATAACATCATAGTTTTCAATGATTCCATTATGAATCAATGCTAAATCACCATCGGCGGAATAATGCGGGTGGGCGTTGATGTCGTTCGGTAGTCCGTGAGTGGCCCAACGGGTATGACCAATGCCTACTGCGCCGGACCGGTTTTTGCCTTCCGTAAAAGCTTCTAGATTAGAGACCTTTCCCTGTTTTTTATAAATGTTTAATTGGTTATCCGAGATAATGGCAACGCCAGCACTGTCATAACCGCGATATTCCAACCGCTTGAGGCCTTTAATGATAATGGGATAAGCCTCGCGTTTTCCGATGTATCCTACAATTCCACACATGCTAAAAAGTCGTATAGGTTATTAATAAAGCCGGGCTTTCTTTATTGATGGTGTTCGGCCCGTTAAAAACAATGCGCTCCGATGAATTTATAAAAAACCGCGGTGAAATGATCAATCCGGTATTCTCGATGTCTTGATTAACGACCGCTTGAATGTACGATCGAAGGTCTGCCACAAAGGCTTTTTTGGCATCGGTGTATATTCCAAGGGTCCCGGTATTGATATAACCTTGGCTATTCATTGTTTTCTTCGTTGCAAAGGAGATGTTAAGCCCTGGTTTATACTTGTAGCCTGTTTGGTATTGAATGGGAAGGGTCAATTCAGCACGATGAATCAGGTGGTTTTTGGTGAACTGTGAAAGCCCTGGGGCCACCAATTTAGCTCTAATGCCAAACGCTTGGGCGTAAAACTCTTGCATGGCTTGAGAAGGATTGTTCATGGTTGTTTCAGACGGAAATCCTGTATTGTTGATTTCTACGTGTGAAAAATCAGCGCACGTCGAGTTCATCAACAAATCATAAGACTTCTTCGCGCCAGACTGTTTGTAATAAATCGTGATTTTGGTAGCCGGGTCGTTCAAGTTGAAATAAAACACACCTCCCTGACCCGTTGCTTGAGATGGATTATCGGTTCGGATATAAAGCCCTTTAAAATAATTTTGAAAATTCTCGTTGCTGGCGAAGGTGTTCGACCCGCTGGTGGCCTCAGTAATCCATTGTTTTGCCAAATTGGTATCCAAAGATATGCGCAATTGAGCCTGCAAGCTATCTCCTCCAACGACGGTATTGCTTAGGGGATTGGGCGTAAGGAATTCTTTTCCAGGGGTTACTAAGGATGTGGGGGCGTACGTTTTCGTTGAAAAAGCGTAATACGTAGAATCGTTATTCAGGTCTTCGTTTAATGCAAAAACTTCAAATTTCTGCGTAGATAAATCCCCGTAATACCCTGCGTATTCTAAAGCAATAACCATAGAATCTACGGCAATGGTAGAAGGGCTCCCAAAGTTGGGATTAACCCCCGCAAGGCGCACTTGGGTGTAAAAAGATCCGTCAAACGAACCAAATTTAGGGTCAACGTAACTTCCTAAAACCACATTCGCTGCGTTATCGGTTACGACAGAATCCTCCCATAAAATAGAAGGGATTAGAGCAAAGGTGTCTGTGGTGATTCCGTTAAGGTAACTCGAACCATCAATCAATTCCTTTCCGAGCATTTGTTCCTTCTTTTTACACGAAACGAAGGCTATTAAAAGGAAAAGAAGCAGATAATTTGATCGCATCGGTTAACGATTAATCGGCCATTACGGGTTCCCCTAGGACCTTGTCGAAAAAGGCAGAAAACATTTTTGCTTCCTTATCTTCTTCCGTAAAAGGGAGTTTATGAATGGGCGCGTCGTCGTAAATTTTTTGCAAGGCCTCCGTAAGGACTGGTTCAGCAACCGTTAAACCATCGCAATGTTCCACAATGAGCTGCGTAATTGCCCCTAGGCTAGTGTCTTTAGCTTTTTCCACTACCGCCTTGGGAAATCCATCCAGTTTTAATTTTTCCGAAAACCGTGGATCTAAGGCGCTTTCCATTTCCTCATTAAAGAGGTTATAAACGACTTTGGTGTCCTTAAAGTGGGGGTCTTTTTTGTAAACATGCTTAATGTACAAGGCCATCATTCCCGCAAACCACCCGTTGCAATGAATTAAATCAGGTTGCCAACCCAGTTTTTTAACGGTCTCTAAAGTTCCCCGAACAAAAAACATGGCTCGCTCATCGTTGTCTTTAAACGCTTTCCCGTGTTCGTCTGTTAATAGATGTTTTCGTTTAAAAAAGTCGTCGTTATCAATGAAATACACTTGCATCCTTGCCGCAGAGACAGAAGCAACCTTAATAATCAACGGATGCACTTGATCGTCAATGGACAAGTTTAAACCCGATAGACGAATAACTTCGTGAAGCTGATGTCTTCGTTCGTTAATAACACCAAACCGAGGCATGAAAACCCGAATTTCTTTGCCCTCCTCTTGAGTGGACTGGGATATTCTTCGAGTAAAACTTGAAATTTCTGATTTGGGTAAAAAAGGGAAAATCTCCTGGGAGATAAAGAGTACGCGTTTTTTTTCCATCGAGCTTTTTCGCTTTTAAAGGAGAGCAAAGTTACGGAAAACATATGAAAGTTCCTAAAAACGAATAGCTTTGTTGCCTTAACGATTATAGCGTGCAAACGATTTACAGCCGGTTAGAACTCAACGATGCTATTGATCCAACCCGCAATAGAAGTGGTTCATTAGGGTTTGTTCCCACTATGGGGGCCCTGCATGAAGGACATTTTTCATTGGTTGAAAAGGCCCTATCGACTTGTGACTACACGGTTGTTAGTATTTTTGTTAACCCAAAACAGTTCAATAATTCTGAAGATTACGATTGTTATCCGAGGCAGGTGGAATCAGATTTACGGCTATTGGAGAAGCTGGGAGTGGACACTGTTTATCTACCAAACTACGCTGCGCTTTTTTCAGAAACCAACCCTGCAGCAACGGTTGATTTGCATGGGCTCGACTCGGTGTTGGAGGGCGCCTCAAGGCCCGGGCATTTTCGGGGGGTGGTTGAAGTGGTTTATGCCTTATTGGACCACATTAATCCTACCCACCTGTTTCTTGGGTTAAAAGATTTTCAACAAGTTTTGATTATAAAAAACATGATTCATAACCTAGGGCTTCCCGTATCCGTCGTAGCCTGTGAAACCCGAAGAGAAGCCAGTGGATTGGCGATGAGCAGCAGAAACCAAAGGCTTAGTCCAAGTCAACAAGAAGACGCGGCTGTGCTCTATCGGATTTTAAAGAATTTTAAAAACAAACAAGCCCTTCATTCTCCCGAACACCTTATTTCCGAGGGGATTGAGGAAATCTCACGAGCCTTGTTGGTGGTGGATTATTTGGCCGTTGTGGACGCTAAAACCTTAAGCGCTCTGGATTCCTTTGGTCCGTCTGCAATTGCCTGTGTCGCCGCCACCTGTCATGGGGTTCGCTTAATTGATAATCTGCCATTGTGGGACGATTGATTTACATTACTTTTGCTTTTTTCTCAGCAACGCTATGCAAATTCAAGTCCTAAAATCCAAAATACATCGCGCTACGGTTACCCAGGCAGAACTTAACTACATTGGAAGCATTACCATTGACGAACAACTTATGATTGCAGCCAACCTTATTGAGGGCGAAAGGGTTCAAGTAGTTAACATAAACAATGGGGAACGGCTTGAAACCTATGTGATAAAAGGCGCGAGGAATTCTGGAGTGATTTGCTTAAATGGTCCCGCAGCCAGAAAGGTGGCGGTGGGAGACATCATTATTGTTATTGGGTATGCTACCATGGATTTTGAAGAAGCAAAAACGTTTAAGCCTTCATTGGTGTTTCCTAATGAGCCCACTAATTTGTTGGTTCCGTGAGCCGATTAAGCCACATAGAATCCAAAATAGTATCGCTTCATCAGGCGTCACAATATGCAGAAATGAACCGGCTTAAAAACCGAAAAGTTGTTTTTACCAATGGGTGTTTTGATGTGCTTCACCTTGGACACATTACCTATTTGGCGCAAGCGGCAAGCCTTGGGGATACCTTGTTCGTGGCGCTGAACGATGACCCTTCGGTACGCGCCTTGGGCAAAGGAGAAGACCGCCCCATTAACCCGGAATCGGCTCGGGCAAAAGTTTTGGCGGCCCTAGGTTTTGTTGATTACGTTGTGCTTTTTTCTGAGCCCACACCATTGAATACCATCCTTGCGATTAAACCCGATTGGATTGTAAAAGGGGGAGATTACGATGCGCTCGTAAGCAATCCCTCTGATCCGCGCTATATTGTCGGGAGTGTGGATTCCGCCGAGTGGGGAGGAAAGGCCTGCACGATACCGTTGGTTGAAGGGTTTTCAACCACGGCTATTTTATCGAAACGCGGCTGATTTTTTTTTCATTTGTGCATTAAATAAAACAACGAACCCCAAAAGCAAATCAAAATTATAGAACAAATCTTCTACGGGAATCGTTGCCATTCGCCATCCTGAAAAGGATTGTTGATTATACCAGACTACGGGTTCGGGTGTCGCCGCCCCGGTCAACAAACCATTAACAACGAGAAAGGGCACCAAACAAACTAAAAAGGCAATAATAAAGTGGGTAGTCCAAGAGGGATTATAATAAAGAAGAATGAACATTAAAAACAAGGCAAAGGAAACCGCCGTGAGCGTGTACCAACCCGTTGGGTTTTTAATGTACAAAAACCCTCCAAGCAGGGCAAAAAGAAACATAAACCAGCCATTGAACCGGCGGTTATTACTTGGCTTGAAATACGCGCCTACTACTTGGTAGATGAAAAGGCAGTTGTAAGGGACTACCACAAAAAACAAGACCTCTTCTAATGGAAGTCGCCCTAAAAATACCGAGGAAACGTAGGCCTTGTTGAATCCCCAGACACCAAGGCTAGTAAACCAATGGTCCCAAACTAAAAACAAACCCGAAACCAAAAGTAAGGGTAAAAACAAATGGGGTATCGTTCGATAATATGCCACTTTGCGATCAAAACTTAGGCACAGCGGGCCGAGAAATGAAAGCAATAGAATATACCCATAATAGGTCATGCTTGGTGGCTTTTTAATCGGTAAGCTTTTTTTGCTTCTCGGTAAAACTTGGGCGGGACCAACAACATTCCAAAGCATGCGCCCTCCTCTTTGTCTTGGTTTTTATGATGAACTTTGTGCGCCTTACGAATGGCATAAAAATACGGGTGATCGATTTCCCTAATAAACCGGTAACGTCGGTGAATAAAAACGTCGTGTACCAAAAAATAAGCAACACCATATACTGCGATGCCATAGCCCATCCAAACAAAAAAATACGCGTTATACATCATGCCCAACATTATTCCAAGCCAGGAGGGTATGGCATAGATTAGAAAAAACACATCGTTTTTTTCAAAAAACCCTGCCTCCACTTGATGGTGGTCACGATGAAAATACCACATGAAACCATGCATAACAAATTTATGGGTGAACCATGCCATGAATTCCATTCCAAAAAAAGTAGCTAGTAAAACGATAGGTCCCCACCAAAACATAAGACAAAAAATTGAACAGTAAAAAATAAATTTATTAAAATAAACAATGCCAATGCAGTGTTGTTCAAAGGAACATCCTTTCTTTTGAAAACCACCCACTGCGTTAATAACGAAACAAAAAACCACGAAACGTAATTAAAAAGCGGTATTTTTCCGTTATCCCAAATCCAAAATTGATGATTTATCGCAACGGGCTCCATAAAATAATCCATGGCCGTCATCAACAATGCCCCAAATAAAATGCGCAATCCCTTGTTTTTTGACAAAGCCGTAGATACCCCCGCTGCTAAGAGCGTTAACATGGCCCAATTAACACCAATAATGAGCGGTACGCCGCCGGCTTTTAACCCTAAATGTGACGCGTAATGATAGCTTCCAAACAACCATCCGGCATGAACACCAATCCACTCTGCAGCCATTCCCAAAATAAAAACGTATAGCGCACTTAGGACGAGCTGTTTTTCCCATTGATAGGCCTGTAAAAGAAAAAGAAACGATATCAAAAGGTTAAGGGGAGTTAGGGGCAAACACCACGGCTTCAAAGCCGGCACATACATGGCTATCAGCCCGACAGAATATAATACCACTAAAATCAGTACCCTCGTGCTTTCTTTCATGGCATTATTCTTCCCTTAATAGCGTTTTCAATAGTCTCTTTTAATCGGTAACGCGGATTCTTTTGAAGCGTCCTTAATTTTGTGTCGTCGTAGGCAAAGGAGTTGTAAGCCGCTCGGGTGGATTCAATCGTCATTCCTTGCCTTCTACCCCGGATAAGCGCTATGGTCTCGATTAAATAGGCCGTTACTAATGCAAGCCTTCGGGGGATATAGATTTTAGGGGCCGTTTTATTCATGGACTCAGCAATGTCTGTAAATAATGAACGGAAACTTCTGTTTTCCCCAATGCATAAAAACCGTTCCCGTTGAATGCCACTATTCATTAAAAAAATAGCCGCGCTGGCTACATCCCTAGCGTCAACGGTGGCGTTGGATCCGGAAGAATAGAAGCGCAAGCCCTTCCGTGCTACATTGAACATTTCCATGGAACCCTCTTCCCCTCGCCCGGGTCCGATTATCGTACATGGGTTAATTATAACGGCGTTGAGGCCCTCCTCCATTCCTCTCCACACCTCTTTTTCCGCTCCAAATTTGGATACCGAATAACCACTGTTTTTATCGCTAGACTTCCACAAATGGCCTTCATTAATGAATCCCTCTTGCGTTTTTCCAACGGCTGCCGTAGAACTAATGTAGCACAACCTGACCTCCGGATGCGCAAGACACGCGTTAACAACGTTGGCCGTTCCTTCTCGATTTTGCTTGATGCAACGATAAAAATCAATGCGGTGAAACGAAACCAATGCGGCCGCATGATAAACGTGAGATGCTTCGCGAATAGCCTCTTCAAGGGCATAAAAATCAAGGATGTCAATCCTTCTCCACTCAATTTGTTGGAAACGCTGCTCGCCTATGGTTTTGTCGTAGAACAGGAAAAGCTTTCTTACGTCCTCGATGCGCTTTTCATTTCGGTAACCCGCAAGTACAGTCCCCTTTTGTGTTAATTCCCAAAGCAAATGGCTTCCCAATAAGCCCGTAGCCCCTAAAACCAAGGTTTTATTTGGCATAATACGCATCTAATCCCATACAAAAATACTGCGCGGCCAGTTCTAAATCGGCTTGGGTGTGCGCAGCAGAAATAAAACCAACTTCATAGCCACTGGGGCCCAAATAAATCCCATGATCCAGAAGGAAGGCATGAAGAAAATTGAAGCCACTCATGTCTGAATCTATTTCTTCCGCTTGGGTAATGTGTTTTTTGCCGTTAAACGACAACCAAAAAATCGAGGCCAAGGACACCAATTCAAAAGGATAATTTTTAACCGTAGCATGTGCGTTCACTCTTGAAACAAAACTGCGGGTATTACTCTCTAGTTCTTTGTAAAAGTCTGGGCGCAAACACAATTCTAGTTGGGCGATGCCCGCCGCCATTGCTACAGGATTTCCAGAAAGCGTTCCCGCCTGATAAACCGGGCCTTCGGGTGAAACCTGGGCCATAATTTCGGTAGAAGCAGCATAAGCCCCAACCGGAAGTCCTCCGCCAATAATTTTTCCATAGGTTACGATGTCGGGTTCGATGCCGTATAATTCAGCTGCACCGCCAAAGGCAACTCGAAAACCAGAAATAACCTCATCAAAAATCAATAACACGCCGTGTTTCCAACACAATCCGCGCAAAGTTTGTAAAAAACTCAAGTCCTGTAAAAGCAAACCATTGTTTGCGGGTACAGGTTCAATAATTACCGCTGCGAGCTCCTGTGAAAATTCCTGAAAGGCTTTCGTTAATGCTTCGACATCGTTTAGTGGTAAAACCAAGGTGTCTGAGGCCATGGCTTGCGTTACGCCTGCACTCGAAGAAGACCCAAAGGTAATCAGTCCGCTGCCGGCCTTAACAAGCATTGAATCAACATGGCCGTGGTAACAACCCTCGAATTTCAGAATTTTCGGTTTGCCCGTATAGCCTCGAGCAAGACGAAGGGCCGACATTACCGCTTCCGTACCCGAACTTACAAAACGCATTTTTCCAATAAAGGGAATGTTGTCTTTAATAAGGTGCGCCAATGCGCTTTCGTTGCGTGTAGGTGCGCCAAAACTAGCCCCCTTCCTTAGCGCTTCAACAATCCTGCCTTCGACATGAGGGTTAGCGTGTCCATGAATAAGTGGACCCCAACTGTTACAAAAATCAATGTATTGATTGCCGTCCTCGTCCCAAAGATAGGCTCCAGAACCTTTTGCAATAAAAATAGGGGTTCCGCCAACGCTTTTGAAAGCCCTAACCGGAGAATTGACTCCACCAGGGAACAGCTGCGTAGATTGATCAAATAACTTAGCCGATTGGGTTCTGTTTCGTTGAGGCATTCTTGTTTATCTTTGTACAAAATTACGAAATAAGGATCGTATGAACTTTGAAAATACCCTCGAATTTGCTCGAACGATGGATGCCCAAGACCCCTTGAGGGATTTTCGCGATCGTTTCATTTTTCCAGAATCCAGCGCAGAACACCCGGTTTATTTTACAGGAAACTCTCTGGGCCTTCAACCTAAAACCGCTAAAACTTTTATCCTTCAGGAGCTTGAAGACTGGGGCCGACTCGGAGTGGAGGGACATTTTCACGCCAAACGACCCTGGTATTCTTACCATGAAACACTGACCAATATGGTGGCAAAGTTGGTGGGGGCAAAACCCTTGGAGGTGTGTACGAGCCATAGCCTAACTACGAATTTGCATCTGTTAATGGCCTCCTTCTATCGGCCCCGGGGCACACGGACGAAAATTTTGTGCGAAGCAAAAGCATTTCCAAGCGATCAGTATGCCCTTGAGTCCCAACTTAAAATACACGGCATCCCGGCAGACCACTTGGTGTGGGTTTCCCCGAGAGCACAAGAAGAACTTATTAGAGAGGAGGACATCTATGAGCGCATTTTGGACCTTGGTGATGAGCTTGCCCTTGTCCTTTGGGGTGGCGTAAACTACTACACTGGTCAGTTTTTCGACCTGAAAGAAATAACGCGCATCGGGCATTCCGTTGGGGCTGTCGTTGGTTTTGATCTGGCTCATGCCGCCGGCAATGTGGCATTACACCTTCATGAATGGGGACCTGATTTTGCTGCATGGTGTGGCTATAAATACCTGAACTCATCTCCTGGAGGGGTATCTGGTTTTTTTGTTCATGAACGGCACGCCCACTCCAAAGACCTTCCTCGTTTGGCGGGATGGTGGGGACACAATAAAGAAAGCCGCTTTTCCATGGCTCCTGGATTTGATCCGATACCCGGCGCGGAGGGTTGGCAGCTCAGCAATGCCCCCGTCCTTGGAATGGCTGCCCACCTAGCCGCTTTGGAAATTTTTGAGGAGGCCACCATGGATCGAATAAGCAGAAAAAGAGATTTGTTGACGGCCTATTTGGCTTTTGTTGTTGAGAATTGCGGTACAAGCTCCAAGGAAAACCCATTGTTTGAAATTATTACGCCACAGGACCCGAAAAAACGAGGGGCGCAACTTTCAATAAAATGTCTAAGCGCCGGAAAAGCCTTGTTTCATGCGTTAAACCAACGGGGGGTTGTGGCGGACTGGCGAGAGCCCAACGTTATTCGCGTGGCACCAACAGCTCTTTACAATGGCTTTGAAGACTGCTTTTGGTTCGGACAATACTTATCCTCGTCCTTGTAATACCGCGCAAAACCGCGACACGGCTTCAGGAAAAAAGCGCTGCTCTAATTGCTTGACCTTTTCTTCAATGTCCTCAATGGAATCCTTTGGTGTTATTGCGCATGATGCTTGTAGCAAAACTTGGCCGTCATCGTAGGCCTCGTTAACGAAATGAACGGTAATGCCTGTTTCTTTTTCATTCGCGAGAAAAACTGCTTCATGTACAAAACGCCCATACATCCCCTTCCCTCCATATTTTGGTAAAAGCGATGGGTGAATGTTTATGATTTTGTCTGGAAAACGAGAAATAAGGTCCGGAGTGATCTTGCGCAAGAACCCTGCTAACACCATTGCGTGAATGTTTGCCTCTTCCAGCATCGGAAAAACGAGGGCTTCATCCCAGGGGGCTATCTCAACGTATTGTAAACCCCATTGCTCCGAAAAACCCTTCATCTCGTCATTGGACCGCGAACTAATTACCATCGAAACGTTTACCAACGCGTGCTCATGGAAATGGCGAATAAGGTTTCGGGCATTAGACCCTTGCCCAGAAATAAAAATCGCGAGATTGATTCGTGTGTTCACCGAAACAAAAGTAGAAAATACTCACCATTGACCCCCTAATGTAAATTTAGTTGATAAATAATGGGGAATAATTTTGATTTTTAGAAGTTTGTTTTTTTCTTTGCAGGCTTAAACATTAAAAAAATTAAAGATGTCTGATATCAGAAACAAAGTGATTGCCATTATTGTAGATAAATTAAACGTAGAAGAGTCAGAAGTGACTGATGCAGCGAGCTTTACCAATGACCTTGGTGCCGATTCATTAGACACGGTTGAGCTTATCATGGAATTTGAAAAACAATTTGGTATTTCTATTCCTGACGAGCAAGCAGAAACCATCCAAACGGTGGGAGATGCTGTTTCTTACATCGAAAATAACGCGAAGTAATTCTTCATTTTTCTTAGCTTTACAACATGCAATTAAAGCGTGTCGTTGTAACAGGACTTGGGGCTCTTACGCCCATAGGCAATACGGTTGATGCGTATTGGAACGCCCTCATTGCTGGAAAAAGCGGTGCTGCACCCATTAAACAATTTGATGCCTCCTTGTTTAAAACACAATTTGCTTGTGAAGTCAAAGATTTTAACGTAGAGGATTTTATTGACAAAAAGGAAGCTCGGAAATTAGACCAATTTACCCACTATGCCTTGGTCTCAGTGATGGAGGCAGTAGAGGGCTCTGGTCTAATCGACGCCGAACCCAACCTTGACCGAATAGGCGTGGTTTGGGGGTCTGGTGTCGGAGGACTGAAAACGTTTCAAGACGAAGCCAAAGCCTTTTTTGAAGGGGACGGAACGCCCCGTTTTAATCCCTTTTTTATTCCCAAAATGATTGCGGACATAGCGGCCGGTCAAATATCCATTAAATATGGTTTTCGTGGCCCAAACTATGTTACTGTTTCTGCATGTGCCTCATCGAATAACGCCATTATTGATGCCTTTAACTTAATCCGTCTTGGAAAAGCCGATGCCATTATTACAGGGGGCTCGGAGGCCGCGGTAAACGAAATGGGTATGGGAGGCTTTAATGGCCTAAAAGCATTGTCTACCCGAAACGATTCTCCTGAAACCGCATCGCGACCTTTCGATGTGGATCGTGATGGATTCGTCCTAGGCGAAGGGGCCGGCGCCTTAATTTTAGAAGAATATGAGCATGCTATTAAGCGCGGTGCTACTATACATGCGGAAGTTGTAGGAGGCGGTATGTCGGGAGATGCCTATCACATGACGGCCCCACATCCAGAAGGAATTGGTGCGCGAAACACAATGTTGGCCGCACTTGAGGATGCTGAAATTGCTCCTGATGCCATAGACTATATCAATGTTCATGGTACATCAACCCCATTGGGGGATATCGCAGAGGTAAAAGCCATCCAGGCTGTTTTCGGTGCCCATGCATACGAACTGAACATTAGTTCCACAAAATCGATGACTGGACATTTGTTGGGTGCTGCTGGTGCCATAGAAGCCATTGCTTGTGTTATGGCGGTTAAACACGATACTGTTCCGCCAACGATAAACCACTTTACCGATGACCCGGAAATTGATCCGAAACTTAATTTTACGTTTAACACCCCACAAAAACGGACCATTCAATACGCGTTGTCAAATACGTTTGGGTTTGGGGGACACAATACAAGCGTTATTGTAAAAAAATTCACGTCCTAATTGCCCGTTAAACTTCCCTTGTTTTCGAAGAAAAAATCAGAAGGTGAATTAGCCCTTATCAAATTTATTATTGATCATTTTGGTTACCGACCAAAATCCCTTGTGAATTTTTATCTTGCCCTCTCCCATCGCTCCGCAAACCCTGGGGAAGATGAACAATCTAATGAACGTCTTGAGTTTTTAGGGGATGCGATTCTAGATGCCGTCGTAGCTGAATTTCTCTACAAAAAATATCCGGGTAATGACGAGGGGTATCTTACGAAATTAAAATCAAAAGTAGTGAACCGTAAGAACCTATCAGAAATTGGTTCTAAAATGAAAATACGAACCGTTCTTCGGTTCAGTACTGCTCGAAATCTAAACGTCGCTAGCCTTGAAGGAAATGCTTTTGAGGCCCTAATCGGAGCGATTTACTTGGATGGTGGATATGAAAAAACTAAAAAATGCCTCCAAAATCACATACTGCGCAAATACGTTGACTTAAACAAGCTATTAGAAGAGGAGATTGACTTTAAGTCGCGGCTCATTATCTGGTGCCAGAAAAAGAGGCTGCCAATTGAGTTTATTGTAGAAAAGGAGGAACATGTTCAGGGGGCATGGGAATATTCTATTTTAATTACCATCAACCAAAGAGAATTTGGACGAGGTAAGGCGGGCTCGAAAAAACAAGCAGAGCAAGGCGCATCAAGACAAACGCTTGAATTAATTGGGGAAATTTAGTTGGTGTGTTTTTTTTTTGTTTCTTTGTAAAAAAATACGCTATGTGGAATGACTTTGTGTACGGAATTGGGGAATTGTTTACGTGGTCTTTTGGTTTTTATGAGTTCGTTCAAAATTATTTCAACGACTTTCTCTTACTCCTTGGCTTCTTCGGTTTTGGGTATTGGATGTATATTCAAAACAAATTGAATAAAAAAGCCAATGTTCCTGTGGAGGCTAACGATAACATCGGATGGTACAAAGAAGAAAACAAACAAATCAAGTAATATACGATTTATAGGTAATTGAAAAGGGGAGTTTTCGACTCCCCTTTTTGTTTTCTAAGGTTTTACTTGTCTGACGTAACCGCGGCTTTGATTAATTCCCGGTTCATTCTAGCAATGTTTTCAATAGATATTCCTTTCGGACACTCTACCTCACAAGCCCCGGTGTTGGTGCAATTTCCAAAACCTTCTTCGTCCATTTGACGCACCATATTCATTACCCGAGCGCTTGCTTCTACTTTACCCTGGGGCAATAGCGCATATTGTGAAACCTTGGCGCCCACAAATAACATGGCCGAACCATTTTTACAAGAAGCCACACATGCACCACAACCGATACAAGCGGCGGCCTCAAAGGCTTTATCCGCATCCGATTTTGGAATCGGAATGGCGTTGGCATCCATGGTTCTTCCAGAGGTGTTTACCGAAACAAATCCTCCTGCTTGTTGAATGCGGTCAAATGCGGAACGATCAACAACTAAGTCTTTTACAATTGGGAAAGCTTTTGACCTCCAAGGTTCTATATAAATCGTGTCTCCGTCATTGAATTTACGCATGTGTAATTGACAGGTCGTTGTTCCCGTATCGGGTCCATGTGCTCTTCCATTAATGTAAAGCGAACACATGCCGCAAATTCCCTCACGGCAATCGTGATCAAACGCTACAGGATCTTTTTGTTCCTGAATTAATTGTTCATTTAGCTGGTCTAGCATCTCTAAAAAGGAACTGTCGGTAGAAACCTTGTTTAAGGTGTAGGTTTGTATAGACCCCTTTTCTTTGTTATTGCGCTGACGCCAAATTTTTAAGGTAATGTTTATAAACTTCGTTGCCATAATGACTTGCTATTATTTATAATTTCTTGCTGCTATTTTAATGAACTCATAATTCAACGGCTCTTGATGAAGGGTCGCCTTTTCTGCATCTCCTCCTTGGTATTCCCATGCTGCAACCACTTTGAATTTCTCATCGTTTCGGAGGGTTTCACCTTCCTCGTCTTGATATTCCTCTCTAAAGTGCCCTCCACAGGACTCGTTTCTTTTTAGGGCATCAACAGCCATTAACTGACCTAGCTCAAGGAAATCTGCTACGCGCATAGCCTTTTCTAACTCTGGGTTTAATTCCTGTGCCGTTCCTGGGATAAAAACGTCTTTGTAAAATTCCTCTCGAAGGGCTCCGATGGCATCAATTGCCTCTTTTAGCCCCGCTTCGTTTCGAGCCATTCCGACGTTATTCCACATGATGAGACCCAATTTTTTATGGAAATAATCCACGGACTTGGAACCCTTGGTGTCCAAAAGGGCCTGTATCCGAGCCTCAACCTCGTGAGCTGCTGTTTCAAATGCTGGATCATCGGTTGAAATTTTTCCTGTACGTATGTCGTCGGCCAAATAATTCGAAAGGGTGTAGGGTAAAACAAAATAGCCATCTGCTAATCCCTGCATTAGCGCAGACGCTCCGAGGCGGTTTGCACCATGGTCCGAAAAGTTAGCCTCTCCCGTCACAAAACATCCCGGAATCGTACTCTGTAAGTTGTAATCAACCCAAACTCCCCCCATGGTGTAATGTACCGCTGGATAAATCTTCATGGGTGTTTCGTACGGGTTTTCATCCGTGATTTTTTCATACATCTGGAAAAGGTTACCGTACTTTTCTTCAATCCATTTTTTTCCCAAAGCCAGAACCTTCTCCTCCGAAGGATTGCTATCCCCTTGAGCAAATGCGGCCTGTCGACCCTTATTCTTGATTTCTGTGGCAAAATCCAAATAGACGCCCTCATTGGTGTCGTTCGCTTCTATTCCATAGCCAGCATCACAGCGTTCTTTAGCGGCACGAGAGGCTACGTCTCTTGGAACCAGGTTGCCGAAGGCCGGATAACGACGCTCTAAAAAATAATCTCTATCCTCTTCCGCAATTTGAGTTGGCTTCAAACGGCCTTCTCGTATGGCTTCCGCATCTTCTTTCTTCTTTGGCACCCAAATTCTACCCGAATTCCTAAGCGACTCAGACATTAAGGTTAATTTGGATTGATTGGTTCCGTGAACAGGAATACAGGTTGGGTGAATTTGCACAAAACAAGGGTTGGCAAAATATGCACCCTTTTTATGCACCTTCCAAGCGGCCGAAACGTTGCTCCCCATCGCATTGGTGGATAGAAAATAAACATTCCCATATCCTCCTGAAGCGAGAACCACCGCATGGGCGGAATGTCGCTCGATTTCCCCTGTAATTAAATTTCGAGCAATGATTCCTCTGGCTTTTCCATCAATCAATACCAGATCCATCATTTCATGGCGATGAAACATCTTAACCCGACCTAAACCAATCTGTCGAGACAGGGCCGAGTAGGCCCCCAAAAGCAACTGTTGACCCGTTTGTCCTGCCGCGTAAAAGGTACGTTGTACCTGTGTGCCACCAAAGGAACGGTTGTCTAGTAAGCCTCCATATTCGCGAGCAAACGGCACCCCTTGAGCAACGCATTGGTCGATTATATTTCCCGATACTTCTGCTAAACGATAGACGTTAGCCTCACGCGCCCGGTAATCCCCACCTTTTATGGTGTCATAAAATAACCGGTAAATCGAGTCCCCATCGTTTTGATAGTTTTTCGCCGCATTGATTCCGCCTTGGGCAGCAATGGAGTGTGCCCTGCGCGGTGAATCTTGGAAGCAAAAAGCTTTAACATTATACCCCATTTCACCCAAAGATGCCGCTGCAGAGGCTCCTGCTAAGCCCGTTCCAACAACAATTACATCGATTTTAGGGCGGTTGTTGGGCGCCACCAATTTCATGTGGTTTTTGTGGTTGGTCCATTTTTCTGCCAATGGTCCTTCCGGAATTTTTGCGTCTAATTTTGACATCGGCGTGCGTTTATAAAGTTATTTTGAAATAAATGAGAATAGGAATGATAGCAAACAAGGCCGGTATGATTACCGAAAAATATTTTCCTGCTGCTTTTATCCATGGCGTATACCTTCGATGGTTCATGCCCAAGGATTGAAACGCGGAGGAAAACCCATGCCAAAGATGAAAGGATAATACGGCCATAGAAAGCACGTAGACCAAGAGATAGACTAAGGCCATACTATTCTTGTTGGGATTAAAGAAATCCATCACGACCGTGTGAAGATCCTTGTAGCCCTCCGCAATTTTAATGTTGAAATTCGTCATGTATAAATCCGTATGGTTCTTGACTACTACGCCGGGCCCCTTGGGAATGAGCTGCATTCCATGGGTATAATAAATTTCTTGCTTTTGTGTTTGTCCCATCGGGTCTTTGGCGCTCACCACATACGTGTGTAGAGGAATGTCCTGCTTGATTTTTGCGCGCCACCAGAAATTGGCCATGTGTGTAACAATAAACACTAATATTACCGTGCCCAAAATAGCCATGTACCGAGAGGGTAAAGAGCTGTTTTTGCTCGGATCTGAATAAACATACCCTTGAGGTCGCGCTTTTTTGTTTTGAATAGCCAAATAAAGCCCTTGAACCGCGTGAAATATGATGGAAAAATACGTTACATAGGACATAATTTTAATGACCGGATTGGTCGCCATAAAATAGGCATACTCGTTAAAAGCCCTTCGGCCTTCTTCGCCGGTCTTCAAAATAAGCTGAAGGTTTCCTGCTAAATGACCAACCAAAAATAAACAAAGAAAGAGACCCGTAAGGCCCATCCAAACTTTCTTGATAATGGAAGATGAATATACGCTCTGTTGTGACATATGATGTTTGTTTTTTACACCTGCAAAGGTAAGGCTTACAACAATCGAATGAAAATTAGGTTTTTATTTAGAATCATTTTAGATAAGCAGCCTGGACATCGATGATGAAACGGAAAGGTGTACTCTTTTCCCCAGTGTTAAGGCCTGATTGTCCGCAATGTGACCTATCGGAAAATCAAATGCTACGGGTATTCCTAGCCGTTCAACGCGCGCTAAAATAAGGGCGGAAACCTCTTGACCAAAAGGCACATCGGTGTCCTCCAGCTCAGTAAACCCGCCCAAAACAAGGCCTTTCAGCTCATTAAAAACGCCGGCCATCTCAAATGCATATAGCATTCTATCTATTTTATATAGGTGCTCTCCAATATCTTCTAAAAACAGTATCTTATCGGAAAACGAATACGATAAATCCGTAGCTAACAGGCTATATAAAATAGTCATGTTGCCCCCAATAAGGGTTCCTGTTGCTTCGCCAAGAACATTGTTCGGCCCTGAAGGGGCTTCCAAAACATAGGAATCCCCAAAAAGTGCCCGCTTCATGGTTTGGCGAGAAGCCTCTGTCCCTTCGCTAAAACCAAGGGGCATTATACCGTGAATGCTTTGATATCCTAAGCGATTTACCTTTTGATGAAAAACGGTCACATCGCTAAACCCAATAATCCATTTCGGATTTGCAATAAACCGATCCCAATTCAACTGATTTACAATGCGAACGCACCCGTAGCCGCCTCTTGTGCAAAGGATCGCCTTGATTTCTGGGAAATCTAAACCCCACTGAAAATCGGCGCATCGTTCTTCATCCGTTCCGGAAAAATAGTGGTGTCTTCCTAAAACATGAGGCGCAAAAAGCACTTTTAATCCCCAAGCCTCAAGAATGCCTTTTGTCTTTAAAAGGAATGCCTCATCAACGGCTTTTGCCGGCGAGGAAAGGTATACCGTATCCCCCGCAACAAGATAAGGAGGTGTTTTCATCGGTGTTCCAAACGGTGGGTTGCAACAATTAATTCCGTTGGGGTCGTTATCTTGATGTTTTCTTCGTTACCAAAAACGCAATGAATGCTTACCCCTAAGCGCTCCACAACGCTTGCGTCGTCCGTAAGCGCTTCATCAAAAGATTGTTCATAAGCCGCCTTTAAAACCTCCGAATGAAAACACTGTGGTGTTTGTACGCTGACAAAAGCCGACCGATTGGCCGCAAGCGTGCCTTCCTGGGTGCGTTTTCGAATCGATTCTTTTAATTCAAGAACAGGAATTGCGGCTTGATAATTAGAAAGGGCCTCCTTGAGGCGCTCCACGGTAACCCGATTTACAAAGGGTCTAACGGCATCGTGAACAGCGACCCATGGTGTGTTCAGACTAGACAGGGCATTTTTTACAGAATCGTAGCGCTCTTTTCCACCAGAAACCAATACTGCCTTTCCGCCTAGAGGGTGGTTTTCCAAGGTCCTTTGCACATAGTCCCGCCATTCATTGGCAACCGGCACAATAAAAACCGGATTGTCAAAGTACTCATCCAGAACCCTTAAGGTGTGTAACAAAATGGGGTGGCCGTTAATTTCAAGGTATTGTTTCGGTCGTTCAGCCCCCATGCGAGATCCAATGCCGCCTGAAGGAACGATTAAGGTCCAAGGGTTCATGCCCAAAAATAAGCATAATATGCATGGCAATTCCACCTCACCTTCCCGTGGATATTCCGTGGCTTTTTCTACCTTTGCTAAAATCCCTTGTTGGTGAAAGAAAAAAGAAGCCTAAGCATTTACAACAGTTTATCCGGGAAAAAAGAACCCTTTGTTCCCCTTCACGAGGGTCATGTTGGGCTTTATGTCTGTGGTCCAACGCTATACAGCGAACCCCACATGGGCAACATGAGAACGTTTATAAACTTTGATTTTATTTATCGATGTTTGCGCCACCTAGGATATCAGGTAAAATACGTGCGAAACATTACAGATGCAGGACACATTACCAATAGTGCAGGGCAAGAAATAGACAGCATTGGTTCCGCAGCAAGGCTTGAGCAGGTCCAGTCCTTAGAAATTGTATACAAATACAACGTTAAATTTCAAGAACTTCAGCGCCTTTACAACCTCTTGCCCCCAACCATTGAGCCTACGGCAACCGCTCATATTCAAGAACAAATCGAGGCCATTGAATTAATCCTTGAAAAAGGCTTTGCATACGTGGAAAATGGATCGGTGTACTTTGACGTTCAAGCCTATTCCAAATCCTTTCACTATGGAACGTTAAGCGGAAGGAAAATTGACGAATTAGCCCAAGAAACCCGGGCGCTTAATGCACAAGACGAAAAGCGGTTTTTTGCCGATTTTGCCCTTTGGAAAAAGGCTAACCCGGAGGATATGCAGGTGTGGCGCTCTCCTTGGGGAAACGGAAACCCCGGGTGGCACATCGAATGTACGGCAATGTCCACGAAATACCTTGGAAAACAATTTGACATTCACGGGGGTGGGATGGACTTAAAATTCCCGCACCACGAAGATGAAATTGCTCAAAACTGCGGTGCCTTTGGCTGTAATCCTGCGCGGTATTGGATGCATGCGAACATGTTAAATGTTAACGGTCAAAAAATGAGCAAGTCCTTTGGTAATTTCTTCTTGCCGAAAGAACTTGTAGAAGGAACCTCACCGCTTTTCAAAAAGGCATATTCTGCGCCAGCAGTACGATTCTTCATGTTACAAGCCCATTATCGAAGCACCTTAGATATTACCGACGAGGCCCTAAGTGCCTCGGAAAAAGGGTTTGAGCGATTGCTTGAAGGGCTTTCCCTTGTGGGTGGACTTTCTCCAGGGACCCAGTCAACGATAGACATTTACCCTGTAATTGCCGCAGCAGAGGCTGCGATTTGTGACGACTTTAATGCCCCATTACTCATTGCTTCCCTTTTTGATGCCGTGAAACATGTGCATGCGATTCAAGACGGAAAAGCCACCCTAAATGCAGAAGATTTAGCGGCCTTAACCCAGTTCTTTACCACCATGGTGCAGGGCGTACTTGGTATTGAAACACCGGCAAAAGAAGAAAACCATCGCTTAGCCGGGGTTATGGATGTGGTGCTGCACCTTCGGCAAAACGCAAGGGAGCAAAAAGACTGGACAACTTCAGACCTCATTCGGGATGGGCTTGCTAAGGCGGGGATTCAAGTAAAAGATAGTAAGGACGGTACCTCATGGCATTAATCAAACCGTGTAGAGGGTTCGCTCCTGCGTTTGGAACCAATTGTTATTTAGCAGAAAACGCCACGGTAGTTGGTGATGTGATCATGGGCGACGATTGTTCCGTTTGGTTTAATGCCGTGGTGCGCGGGGATGTTAATGCCATTCGAATAGGAAACCAAGTAAACATTCAAGACGGCGCCGTCTTACACTGCACCTTTGAAAAAACCACCTTAAGCATCGGTAATTCCGTGTCTATTGGGCACAACGCATTGGTGCACGGATGTACCATTGAGGATCATGTTTTGGTGGGGATGGGGGCCATTGTTATGGACCATTGCCATATTGCATCCAACTGTATCGTCGCAGCGGGGGCGGTATTGCTGGAGGGAACCCATGTAGAGGCCTGGAGTGTCTATGCGGGCGTTCCCGCTAAAAAGGTAAAAACCCTTACGCCGGAATTATTTTCGGGCGAAGTGGAACGAATCAGTAAAAACTACGTACGTTATGCCAGTTGGTTTAAAGAAGATCAACAGTAATTCATTTTTTTTGTTCCTTTGTTAAAACGCGTTGACATGTTAAAACTTTTACCTCTTTTCCTTTTGCTCTCCTTAACCGTGGGGTGTAAAAAATACCCAGAAGGCGGCGTAAAATCTTTGGCCAAGGGCCGGCTTTACGGAACGTGGAAACTAAAAGAATACTACCTCAATGGGTTCAACTTTACCGACACCGTTTTGGTATTAAACTTCAAAGAAACCTTTAACGAAGGTGGTGTTTATGAGCGAAATTATATTGACTCAACCGGCAACTTTTTCAGTACCACCGGGGGGTGGGATTTAGCGGCGGAAAAATCGGTCTTAAAAATCTATCCCGACGAAACCTATCAAATTACAAGCACAGCCAGTGTACTAACCACCACTTTTACCATTGATCGTTTGACAAAAGACGAGCTATGGTATAGCTTTAAGGCAGGAAACGGGACCCATCAATTACGCTTTTTAAAGAACCCATAAGGCATGAAATACGAAGCAATTGACCGTTCGCTTTTTGTGGGCAACCGCAATAAGTTCGCCCAACAAATGGTTTCCCAAACACTCGCTGTTTTCAATTCCAACGATATATATCCCATCAGTGCGGATGGAACCATGCCCTTTCAACAACACCGTGACATCTTCTATTTATCTGGAGTCGATCAAGAGGAGTCTATTTTGGTGTTGTTTCCAACGGCAAGCAATCCAGCGCATCGAGAAATCTTGTTTTTACGGGAAACCAATGAGACCATTGCCCTTTGGGAAGGAGAGAAACTCACCAAAGCAAAAGCCTTTGAAACTTCGGGCATTGAAACGGTATATTGGTTGAACCAATTTCCAACCATCTTTAAACAGTTAATGGCGGAAGCACAAGGCATTTATTTAAATACTAATGAACACCTTCGAGCCAACACGGAAGTTGAAACCCGTGAAGACCGATTTATAAAACAGGTTAAAGCCGATTATCCCGCCCATCAGGTGTATAAGTCGGCGCCGATTTTGCATAAAATACGATCGATTAAAGAGTCGGTAGAATTAGCCTTGATGCAGAATGCCTGTAATATTACCGAGAAAGGATTTCGACGCGTATTAGGTTTTGTAAAACCCAGTGTGTGGGAATATGAAATCGAAGCGGAATTCGCGCATGAATTTCTAAGAAACCGTTCACAAGGGTTTGCTTATACGCCCATTATTGCTTCGGGTAAAAACGCCTGTGTATTGCATTACATTGAAAACAACCAGCAATGCCAAGCGGGTGATGTGATGCTCTTGGATGTGGGTGCGGAATACGCCAATTATTCGTCGGATTTAACCCGCTGTATTCCCGTGAATGGAAGATTTACACCCCGTCAAAAAGCGGTATATAACGCGGTGCTTCATGTGAAGAACGAAGCCACGAAATTATTAGTTCCAGGTACCATTATGGCGGAATACCACAAGCAGGTGGGGGCTTTAATGGAAGAGCAATTGGTGAATCTTGGCTTAATAAGCCTGGAGGATATTAAGAATCAAGATGCCGCGTGGCCGGCGTACAAGAAATATTTCATGCACGGTACGTCGCATTTCCTGGGCTTGGACACCCACGATGTGGGCCTTTGGCATGAACCGATTCAAGCCAACATGGTGTTTACCGTAGAACCGGGCATTTATATTCCTGAAGAAGGCTTGGGCATTCGTTTGGAAGACGACGTAGTGGTGCAGGCAAGCGGGGAGCCTTTTAATTTAATGCGAAACATTCCCTTAGAGGCGGAGGAAATTGAGGAGTTGATGAATAAGGCTTGATGGGCCTTCAAAGTAAAACCATCAACCACATTACCATTCCTGAAAAACTCATAGAACAATACGAGCAAAGTATTCAAAGCATGGAAAGCTAAATTTTATTCCTTCGCTCTATCGTTAAATAACGCCGTTATCGCTTAACAACACGTACCGTTTCAACACCAAATTCATCAGCGGCATGAACCAAATAAACGCCCTGCGGTGCATCTAGCATTGCAGAAACCGTTGTTTCCCCTTCGACTTCTTTAAAATAGATGCGCTTTCCGGCCATATCCGTAATGTATACGCGTCCCGTAAAAGGTGCCGCAAATTGAAGGGTTAAATCCGAAACGACTGGATTGGGAAACACGCTAAAAGGAGCGGAAGACGCTTCATCCAACCCAATGTAGTTAATGGTAACACAATTGGAGGTATCAGAACACCCATTAGCGTTGGTGCTAATCACAGCATACGTTCCGTTTTGGGTAACCAGCAAGGACGCCCCGTTGGCACCAGGCAACATCGCTCCGGTTGTACAATTTAACCATTGGTAGCTTACACTGCCGGTATTGGAACTCAACAATTCTTGCCCATTGCTCGGGTTTATGGATACCGTATTATTAATGGCGTCTACCACTAACGTCATCACAACAATGCTGTCGCAACCCTGAACATTGGAATACGTCGCCGTATAATTTCCTGCCTGCGTACAGGTTTGGTTGTTAAACAATACCGAACCCCCTTGGCAAATGGTCTCTGTGAATCCGGTCGTTTGGCTGGCGCAGCCGATGTAGATAAAATCCGTATACGACGTGTTCGTAAACAAGTCCACTTGTGCCGAAAGACTCGTATAGCCTGTACTTCCTGAAACAAAGCTTGTTGGGTTGGTGTTAGACGTACTGGTCGCCGTTGGGGTATTGATAGACCACACAACGTTAGACGCGCCCATGGCTTCGGCTTGAAGGTTCGCATTGGAACAATAAGCATAGCTAACCTGTATTTCAGGTTGGCCCTGTAAATCAAAAGAATCGTTGGCCATTAGCAAGGTGTCTCCGGAAACGACTCGAAGGGTTTCGCTAATGCCATTGGCACCGGATCCCCCAGAACCGCCTGCTCCACCATTACCGCCTGAGCCTCCTGCTCCGCCATCACCTATCTCATTCGAACACGCAGCTTGTACTCCGCCTCCAGAACCCCCAAGGCCCCCTGTTCCTCCTTGGCCGCCCTGTCCTCCTTGGCCACCAGCCCCGGACTGAAGATAACAATCAACCAATTGTCCATTTGAACCATTGTAATTAATGTAAATGGCAAAAGATCCGCCACCGCCATATCCGCCATATCCGCCACTTCCGCCTTGGCCACCACCGCCACCGCCAGAACCTCCGTTTCCTGGACCATTGTCACAAAATGTACAGACTTGTCGGCCGCCACCGCCGCCGCCACCGCCGCCAGAACCCCCACAGCCATCTAAACCACTACCTCCCGGTCCTCCTGGCGCCCAAAAACCGGCAAGGTCGCCTCCTGGCAACCCCGGTGTGCCTAAAGCCCCTGAAGCGCCAGCCGTTCCATTGCCCCCATTGGTTCCATTGCCCCCAGGATCACCGTCATTGCCTTTAACCCCACCAGAACCTCCAGTAGTACACGCAGAAGAACCTCCATTTCCTCCATTTCCTCCATTATTGGAAGAACACTCATCTCCTCCTGCTCCGCCGCCGCCGCCTGAACCTCCGTTTCTTCCTGTTCCTGTATTACCGTTAGCACCCGGATTGGTCTGACCGGTATTCGCAGCTCCACCAGCACCGCCAGAAACGCCTGTTGCTCCCTGACCCCCTTGACCTCCTGCGGCACCAGCATTTCCACTACTAAACGTGCATGTTCCACCGTCACAAGACCCCGCAGACCCCGTTGTTCCATTGCCCCCATTTGCGCCGGCCGCGCCATTGACCCCGCTTAACCCTGCGCTGGCAGACCCCGCTAATACTTGGCATCGTACAAATGAATAGGAAGAACAAGAATCCATGTAAACACCATAAACGGAAACACCATATGGCTGCGCTTGGCTAGGCGCAGGAGCCGACTGGGTTTGAAAGGTTATGTCTTGAAACCGGATTCCTGACTTTGAAAAAAGTTCAATGGCTGTAAGCCGTGGAGCGGTGTTGGGTCCTGAAAGGTTTGTATTATCTCTGTAAATGGTCGTGGCCCCCGCTAAGCTGGTCTTTGTCCATGCCATCGTATCGATAAATCCACCCTCCACAACAATTTGTTGGCCGTTTAAGGTTAGCGAACTGCTTATAATATAGGTTCCGGTAGCCACTCGAATGTAGCTTCCATTGGGTGCTGTATTAAAGGCGGTGACCAGGTCCATCGGATCGTTCATTGTGCCGGCAGAAGTGGGTTGCCCCATCGTGGATACATACAGAACTTGGCATTGGGATAGGCCAGAAAAGGTGAAAAAAAGCCAAAACAAAGCGAAGAGTAATCGTGGTGTCATAGGTTGGATTTTAAACGAATGTACACGTTTAGCCGTAAAAATCCAAACCCTTATGGGTATACAAAACAACTAACATCGGAGGCTCGTTGCCGTAACCCTAACGATAAAATTTCGTTGCTTTTTAGGAGTTTTTAACGATTATTGGTTTTTTATTACCTAAGCGCTTTAGTACCTTAGAATCATTCTTCATTCTAAAACAAAACACATGAAAAGAATCTTGAATAAATGGGACAAATTTAAACTTGGTAGACGCCTACATTACCTACAAAAAAGATTGCACCGTGCCGAAGCTAACGGCTATGAGGATAAAATAGAAACTTACACGCGGTATATTCGTGAGGTACAAGAAAAACTAAAACACATTAAAGAATAGGCGTAGTCAATTCACTAATGGCTTGAATCCAATCCGTTACGGAACGGGCATCGCTTACGGAAAAATTTCCGGAGTGGGTTCTGCGCAAGGCGATTAAGGTAGCGCCGCTTCCACAGGCTTGGCCAAAATCCCTCGCAAGCGCACGAATGTACGTTCCTTTAGAACAGGTGATTTCAAAATCCACTTCAGGAAAACGGCTGGCGTCGACATGAAACCGCTTGATTTCTATCGCATTGGATTTCATTTCCACGACCTTTCCTACCCTTGCCAATTCATATGCACGCTTTCCATCGATTTGTTTGGCGGAATACACCGGGGGTATTTGTTGCTGCATCCCCATAAAAGATTCTGCAATGGAAGCCAAGGCGATGGGATCTATGTGGTCGATAGGATAATTGTGGTCAAATTCCGTCTCTAAATCGAACGATGGTGTGGTTTTTCCTATGAGAAAGGTTCCTGTGTACGTTTTCTCTTCGGCCATAAACCCCTCCACGTTTTTTGTTTTTTTTCCCGTACAGATTACCAATAAACCGGTGGCCAATGGGTCCAGGGTTCCCGCATGTCCTACCTTAATTTTTTTTACGTTCAAGTGGCGCTTTAAATGCCAACGAAGTTTGTTGACCGCATCAAATGAAGTCCAACCATACGGTTTGTCAACCAATAAAACTTCTCCTTGTATAAAATCCATCTTAAACCCGAACCTCCTGTTTAAGGGGTGTGCGTGACGCTTGTTCCTTAGTAATAGAAGGGTTAAATGTAAAGTAAATAAGCAGGCTGAGTCCGACCACAATTCGGTAAAAGCCCCAAATTTTAAATCCATAGCGGGTTAAAAACCCAATAAAGGTCCGTATAGCTAAAAAAGCAACAAGAAAGGAAACGGCGTTTCCTATAAAAAACAACACCATGTTTTCACTCGAGGACAGAATCATTTCGTATCCCTTCATGGGCGCACCCTTGTAGACCCAAGATTTCAAAAAGATAGAATATAGGGTCACCGCACCCATGGTGGGTACTGCAAGGAAAAAACTAAACTCGGCGGCTTTTTGTCGAGAAAGGCCTTGTTGCATTCCTCCAATTATGGAGGCTGCGGAACGGCTTACGCCCGGCATTAACGCCAAACACTGCCACAAACCAATACGGAAGCCTTTACTAACACCCACCTCTGTGCTGGTTTCTTGTGCGCTTGAAAGAAACAGCCGATCAATAAAAACAAGCACCACGCCACCGACCACTAATACAATGGCCACAGGCAGTGGCTTCTCTAATACCGCTTCAATTTTATCGTCAAATAATTTCCCCAAAACAAGGGCTGGTATAACCGCAAAGCCCAGAACTTTATAAAAAGATATTCCCTGAATAAATCGTGGCCAATAGGTTACGACCACGGCAAGTATCGCCCCAAATTGAATAGAAACGGTAAACATTTTCGTAAAATCAGTGGAGGTTACCCCCATTAAATGCTCGGTAAACATTAAATGCGCAGTACTTGAAATGGGTAAAAACTCCGTTATACCTTCTACGAGGGCTAGGATAATGGCATCAAACCACGTCATACCGGGAAACCATTAAGGATTTAGCGCGCTCATTTTTTATACTCATCCTCTTCCGAGCTTGGTGCTTTTTTCATGATCGCATAAAAAATAATGACATAGCCTGCGACAATTAAAAAGGGCGCCAAAGTAATGCGTATTGGGCTAAACAACTCGGCTTCATTGAATGTATTTGGATCGTCCGACCCCCCTCCAATCATTAATAGAAACCCAAGTATATTGACAAGCAAGCCCGCAATAAGAATTTTATAGTGTTTAGGATTGAACCCAAAATGTTTTACGTCTTTCATGTTAATATAATTTATCCAGTTTAATCCTCAAAAACCGATTCAGCGCGATTAAAGTGGAAACGAAAGTAATAAAAACACCTATTATAAGCAATGACCCCGATAGGAAGATTAGGTTTTCTGTAGAAAACTGAAGCATTATACCATCAAAATAGAAAACAATTCCAACGTATAAGCCCACCAACAATCCAAAGGACAACATTGACGATAAAACACCGCTTACAAAGGCCTGCCAAAGAAAGGGTCTTCGGATAAAGCCACGCGTTGCCCCGACCAATTGCATGGTTTTTATGGTAAAGCGTTTGGAATAAAGCGACAGACGAATCGTATTGTTTATTAAGGCAAATGCTATGATTAGTAACAGCCCTGCGATCCCTAAAAAAACAAACAAAAACTGACGAAACCCGCCGTTTACTTTTTCAAAGGATGTTGCATCATAACTCACTTCCGCGACCGCCGTTGGAAATTCACGAAGCAACCGGGACCTAATCTTTTCCATTCCGGAGCGTGTTGCGAAGGGCAGAGATGGATTAAAACTTACCGTAGGTGGAATGGGATTTTCCCCTTCTAAGACCTCTAAAATCTGATCCGATTCGGCTCCAGAAAATTGTTTCAACGCCTGATCCGGAGAAACAAAAACGACCCGCTTAAACTCTTTCCAAGTGGAAATCTTTTGTCGAATCGCCTGAATGTTCTCAACGCTTTGGTCGGCTTTAAAAAAAACATCTCCCTGCAAACCCTCTTTGGTATCTCTTTCTATGTTTTGTAAAATAAAAAGCCCGCTTAATAGAATACCCACAAGAAAGAGCACTAACGTTACTCCAATAAAAGTGGAAAAATAACCGGATCTTATTCCCCTGCGTGTGTACTTTTCTAGTGATTCCGACATGCCACGAAAATACGGGGTTATTGGATATCGATTGGGATACCCTTTTGCCAATAATTAACGTTGCTTTGTTTATAGTGGTTATAAAGCCGGGTCTATCCAGTCTCCGTGTTCTTGTATCAGAGATATCAAGGCATCCACCGCCTCTTCCGTAGGAACGTTCTTTCGCACAACCGTTTTTTCTTTATACAGGGTGATTTTTCCTGGACCAGAACCAACATACCCATAATCTGCATCTGCCATTTCCCCGGGACCGTTTACGATGCAGCCCATAATCCCTATTTTTAGCCCTCGTAAGTGCGCCGTTTTGGCTCGAATCTTTGCAGTAGTTTCCTGAAGATCAAATAAGGTCCTGCCGCAGGAGGGACAAGAAATGTATTCGGTTTTTGAAATGCGAAGGCGGGCGGCTTGTAAAACCCCAAACGACGTGTCGTGAATGGTTTTCGGTGATTGATGTAAGCCTTCCAACCAAAGACCATCCCCTAACCCATCGATGAGAATGGCTCCCGCTCGAACGCCCATATCCAATTGAAATCCTTCAGTTGATGCTTCTTTGGAGGAAACCCTCAAAATTATCGGGTTATTTTTTTTCCGCTCTTTTAACTGTTGAAAAGCCCAACGAAACAATTGGGTATGATTATCATAGGACGTTTCTAAAACGATCACATCGTTGTCCGAAAGCATTGGTATGGCCTTCGTAACCAATTCTGCTGTTACTAGACAAAAAACTGCTCGCTCCTGAGAAACGTTATGGCGTTCATCAATGGGCACTAAAGGAAAAAAACCAGCCTTTTCGGAATACTTGTTTTTCCAAGCATTCAAATCCACCAACACCCTCAAGGTGCCCGGAAGCTCAAACGATAATTCCTGTTCTCCTATATAAATAAAATCTGCTGCCGCATCTAGGATGGTCCATTTATCTAAAGTTTTCGAATAGATATACCCCGAAGAAAAAAGTTGGGCCTCGGTTATCGGAATGCGTCGGGAATAATCTGCGATTACCACAGGGACTTGTCCGCCGCCAACAATGGAAACCGAACTCGTTTTCCTTCGAGAAAAAACAAAAGGATCAAACGATAATCCATCTCCTTGGTAAGCAACCGGAAAAACGTTTTTTGGGGTAGTTAATTCAAGGAGTTTTTGGGCTACTGGAACTTCAAACTCAGGTGCTTCAGTAAGGGAAACACGAATAGTGTCTCCAATCCCATCTACCAACAATGCGCCGATACCTACAGCCGATTTGATGCGTCCATCCTCTCCTTCTCCCGCCTCTGTGACGCCCAAATGAAGGGGGTAAACCTTGGCTCGCTTCAACATTTCCGCAGTTAAAAGGCGGTAGGCATTTACCATAACAATGGCATTGCTGGCCTTCATTGAAATGACCAACTGGTCGTACTGGTGTTTTTCGCAAATCGCTATAAATTCGTAGGCGGAAGCAACCATCCCTTCCGGCGTATCGCCGTAACGACTCAAGATTCGGTCCGACAAAGAGCCATGATTGGTTCCGATGCGCATAGCGCGCTTTAATTTTTTACATAGCAATACGAGAGGGGTGAACTTTTCCTCAATGCGCTCCAATTCCACTTGGTAGCTTTCCTCCGTATACGTAATTTCTTCAAATTTCTTTTTGTCGGCATAGTTTCCTGGATTTACCCGGACCTTTTCAATATGAAGGGCCGCTATTTCCGCGGCATTTGGCGTAAAATGAATGTCTGCCACCAAAGGCTGGTCGTATCCCCGCGCCAACAAGGCTTTTTTAATTATCGCCAAATGTTCTGCTTCTTTTTTGCTGGGGGCGGTTAGGCGGACCAACGCCGCGCCGGCATCTAAAATGCGTATACACTCATCCACGGTTGCCTCAGTATCTAAGGTGTCTGCCGTAGTCATCGACTGAACCAAAACGGGGTGATTCAACCCCAGTCTCACCTTGCCAATGGCAACCTCAATGGAGGGTAGGCGGTGTTTTTGGTATGGATTAATGCAATACTTCATAAAATTAAAACACGCGACATATCGCGTTTGTTTGGGTTAGCTTTTGGTGGGCGATTTATGGTCCATAAAAAAGGCGAGGGTGGACATTAAGTTCGAAAAATCCTCTTCTGCCGATTGATCGTTTCGAAAGACAAAATTGGCCTTCGGTTTATAGGGCTCAATGTAGGTTTGGTAGCATGGTAAAACATGGTTTTCCCATTGATAAATGATATCGCTACGTTTGTACCCTCGTGTTTCTTGATCGCGGTAAATTCTTCGATCCAATTGAATCGCATGATCAACGTCAACAAATACAGAAAAATCCAAGGCATCAAATACGGCAGGATAATGGTATAAAAACAGGCCCTCTACCAAAATGATTGGACTTGGCTGTATGGTCAAGAGTACATTCTTACCCGGATTGGCGTTAAAAAAATACTCGCGCACTTCTATGGGTTTTCCACCGATGAGCGCTGTTAGATCGCGGCTCAATTGCTCCTCATCTAGTGCGGTTGGTAAATCAAAATTAATTACCCCATTTTGATCTACCGCTTGTCTTTCAATGGGGTGGTAATAATTATCCATGCTAAAAACCGCTGGGTTTTCAGCATTCAATTCCTCCGCTAAACGACGCAACAAGGTTGTTTTTCCCGAACCACTTCCACCGCAAATACCAATAACGAGGGGTTTTTTAACCTTGATCATCAAACAAAGATAGCCATTCAATTAATCTCTGTTTTAATTGTTTGATCATTAATTTTTAACTAATCTTGTATTCTATTAACAATCCTATGAAGTTCTCCCTATCCCTCCTCTTTTTTCTCGTTTTTTCTTCTTTTTTTTCGCAACTAAAGGTTAAAAACAAAGCCCCTCTCAGCACCCATTCCATGCGCTCAACGCAACAAACGGAATACAGTTTGGAACAATTAAAGCAAAAAAATGGATTGCTCGTAATTTTTTCCTGTAACTCCTGTCCTTTTGTTGTAGGATCGGATGACTTCCCAGGGTGGGAACAGCAATACGATTCCCTGTTCACCTTAGCCTCTCAAAACGCCATAGGTATGGTGCTAATAAATTCAAACGAAGGCAAGCGTGAAGGGGCGGATAGTTATGAAGAAATGGTTAAGCATGGACAAGCGATGAAATACCAAATGCCGTATTTAATGGACACTAAATCCGTTTTAGCGGATGCGTTTGGGGCACGGACAACACCACACGTTTATCTTTTCGACGAAACCCTTACGCTCATTTATACCGGTTCCATCGACAACTCTTGGGACAAACTTAGAACAAAGAACGAACGCTTTTTAATCGATGCTATCCAAGCAAAAGGACTAGGAAAAAAAATCAAAATAAATACTACCGACCCAAAAGGGTGCGGCATCAAACGAATTCCACCCACCAATAAAAACTAATACTATGAAACGGTTCCTCTCCAGTTTTTTCATTTTCTTGTGGTTTAATGCTTGTTTCGCCCAACAAGGCGACGGGGGCTTTGGTCACTATTTCTCCAACAATGGATGGAAAACAATTCCTCTTGTTTCGTATCCAACACCAAACGTTAATGCCTTGCAAGCGGAGGATCGCGTGCTAGATTCAGTGGGAGGACAACCGTGGCGTTTTGGCTACAACTATACCACAGCGATTAACACCGAAAATCAAGGCATTTGGATAAACACAAAAGAAGGCCATAGCCTCTGGCTTGTCCGCTTAAAAAGCCCTAATGCGCTGACGATAAACCTTGCGTTTGATAAAACAATAATACCCGAAGGAAACGAATTGTACGTGTACAACCTTGACAAGTCGTTTATCTTAGGGAAATTTACCTCAAACCATGTATACGAAGGGCAACTAGGTACAGAATTGGTTCCCGGCGATGAAGTGATTGTCGAATACTTCGTTAAGAAAAATAATCCGAAAGGATTTGTTCAAGTAAATAACGTCACCCATGGCTACCGAACAGCTCAAGAATTTTATTTAAAAGCCTTTGGTAGCTCCGGTAATTGTAACCTCAATGTAAATTGTCCAGAAGGAGGGCCGTGGCAACAGGAACGGAATGGTGTGGTGATGTTGGTGTCAGGAAACAGTGGGTTTTGTTCGGGTTCCCTCATAAACAATACCCTTAACAATGGAAAACCATATGTGTTAACGGCTAATCACTGTTTTAGTAATCCCGCAACTTGGGTTTTTCGGTTTAATTGGCAAAGTGCTGGATGCAGCAATCCTGGTACTGAACCAACCTTTCAATCTTTGAGTGGCGCCATTCTTCGTTCTCGCGCATCAGCATCCGATTTCTGCTTGGTGGAAATCACAGGGGGGCTTCAAGGTGGAACCGTACCTGCCGCCTATACGCCTTACTTTAATGGTTGGGATAACAGTGGAAACACTCCGTCCTCCGCGGTAGGAATTCACCACCCTTCAGGAGACATTAAAAAAATATCATTCGAAAACGACCCTTTAATTTCAACGACCTTTGGTGGAAGTCCCGCAAATTCACACTGGGGTGTTACTGGATGGGACCAAGGGGTAACTGAAGGGGGTTCATCAGGTTCGCCATTGTTTGACCAAAACCACAGGATCATTGGTCAACTTCACGGAGGAGCGTCCGCCTGTGGGGCGCCGGTTTTATCAGACGAATACGGGAAAATAAGTTACTCATGGATTCCTAACGGAAGCGACAGCACCAACCAGTTAAAGTACTGGTTAGACCCCAATCAAAGTGGGGCAACATTTGTCAATGGATACGACCCATCCGGAGGTGTTCCAGTACAAGTCGATCCTTTTTTAGCTGCGGTTAACGGGGTTTCAGGTACTTTCTGTAGCGCCGATATATCCCCCTCGATTACCCTATCAAACGGAGGGGCCGTACCCTTAACCTCTGCCCTAATAACTTATGGATTTGACGGTTCGACCAATTTAACTTACCCTTGGACAGGAAATTTACCCCAATGGCAATCGACAACGGTTACGCTTCCTACCGCGCAATTAGGTTCAGGAACACATACCTTTAATGCTGCCGTATCTAACCCAAATACTGGCGTAGATGAAAACAATTTGAACAACACCCAAAACAGCAGCTTCAATGTGGTGCTCAATGGTCAAGAAGTCATCTTAGGGTTAACCTTAGATTGCTATGGTTCTGAGACTTCTTGGTCCTTACAAAACAGTTCGGGAACCGTATTATTCACTGGGAATGGATACAACGATAACAATGCTGGTCTCGTTAATATCGCTTGGTGCTTGGATTTTGGATGCTATGCCTATACAATCAACGATTCATACGGGGATGGTATTTATGGCCTCCCGTGGTGCCCAGCTAGTGGAAGCGTTGAAATTTCCTCCTTGGGAGATTCCCTTACGGGGATCTCAGAAGCGAATTCCGATTTTGGATTTGAAACTACGTTGAACTTTTGTATTGACGGAAGTGGTATAAATCCAATAGACTTGCCCTCGTTGGTCATTTACCCCAATCCGGTTCAACAAATTGTTCATTGGAAAGCTCCATTTCCAGTAAGTTCCTTATGCGTAATGGACTTAAACGGAAAAATCTTGATTGAAGAAAGTGTTTCAAATAGCCTTCAATCGTCGCTTTCTATAGAACATTTAGCGAAGGGGGTTTACTATTTAACGTGTGAACTTGTTTCTGGTGAAATCCTAACCAAAAAAGTAGTTAAAGAATAATTCTTATGTCCGGGATTTATATTCATGTCCCGTTTTGTAGGAAAAAATGCTCCTACTGTGATTTTCATTTCTCTACAACCTTCGAAGGTTATAGAACCGCTATGGTAGAAAGGATGTTAGGTGAATTAAAACACAGGATAGCCTCATGGACCCATTCCATTGAAACCCTTTATTTCGGTGGGGGATCTCCAGGGCTTTTAACGCCGACTGAATTAGAGGCTTTTTTTCGAATAATGTATCCATATTTGCCTAAAACAGAAAAGCATGAAATCACCCTTGAAGCAAACCCCGAAGACCTTACGGAGCAAAACCTACTCGCTTGGAAAGATATAGGAATAAATCGTTTAAGCGTTGGCGTGCAAAGCCTTCAGGACCACCTGTTACAGTGGATGAATCGGAACCATACGGCCAAAGATGCCTTATTAGGACTAGAACGGTTATCAAGACACAACTTTTCATTGTCTATTGATTTGATTTTTGGTGTACCCAACCAAGGGGTTGAAGACCTTGAACCCCTTTTAGCATTGGTCCAACAACAAGCCATTAACCATATCTCGGCATATGGTCTAACCAAAGAACCTAAAACGCTTTTAGACCATTGGTTGAAAAAAGGCACGTACAAATTCTTAGAAGACGAAGAGCAAGTGGCACACTACCAATACGTTAGGAATCGGCTGATGGCCTTTGGTTTTGAACAATATGAAGTATCGAATTACGCACGCCATCAAGCTTACTCCATTCACAACAGCAATTATTGGAAAAGAAAACCCTATATGGGTATCGGTCCTGGTGCGCATTCCTTTGATGGAAATCAAAAGCGAAGATGGAATATTAGCAACAATGCCCAGTATTTAAAACAAATAAACTGGTTTGAAATAGAGACCTTAGACGGTATTGATGAGTGGAACGAACATTGGCTTACAGGATTACGAACCCAAAGGGGAATTTTGCATCAAACAATTACGGCATTGGGAGGATTGAGCGCCAAGGAAAAAAAAACAATAACGGAACTAATTGAAACCAAAAGACTGCGGCTCAGTTCAACCGGATACCACCTAACAGATGAAGCATTTATGGAAGCTGATCGCATCAGTTCCTTGTTGTTTCGAATTCACTAGAAACAATTGATTTTGGCAACGCGGTTCGCGTGCCTTCCGCCTTCAAAAGAAGTTGAAAGAAAAATATCTGTAATTTCAAAAGCCTCCTCATCGCTAATAAACCTTGCAGGCAGAGAAACGATGTTGGCGTCGTTATGTTGGCGGGCTAAAGATGCAATTTCTGGATTCCAACACAGGGCACAACGAATGCCTTGGTGTTTGTTCGCGGTCATGCTAATACCATTTCCTGAACCACAAATCAATATACCCTTATCCACTCGGTTGTTTAGCACCTCGTCTGCTACAGGATGGGCATAATCCGGATAATCAATACTGTCCTCACTATGACAACCTAAATCAAGAACTTGATGACCACGATGTTCCAATAGTTTAATGAGCTTTTGTTTTAAAAGAAATCCAGCATGATCCGAACCAACAGCAATTTTCATGAGCAATGGGTTTAAAAATTATTTTACCTATATTCTCTTACAAAGGTATTCAGCAAAAATAAATACCGCGCCATTTATGATTTTATTTTCACTCTTCTCATAGCACAAAAGTGAGTACTTTTAATTTGAAAAAAACGAATGATAATAACCTATGAATTACACTACAAATAAAAACAAGGGGCTTTTCTCGGTTTTAACCGCATCCTCAGTTGGTACCCTAATCGAGTGGTATGACTTCTATATTTTTGGGAGTTTAGCAACGGTTATTTCCGCTCAGTTTTTTCCCAATGAAAATCCAACCCTAGCCTTATTATCTACTCTGGCAACTTTTGCTGCGGGTTTCGTCGTGAGACCGTTTGGAGCCGTTTTTTTTGGAAGAATAGGGGATTTAGTAGGGAGAAAATATACGTTTTTAGTTACCCTTCTACTAATGGGATTATCCACCTTTTTAATGGGGTGTATACCGAACTTTGAAACCATCGGATATGCTGCTCCAATTTTAGTTTTATTGTTAAGGTTATTACAAGGATTAGCCCTCGGTGGAGAATATGGAGGTGCTGCAACCTATGTTGCTGAACACGCTCCTGTAGGATCTAGAGGGTTTTGGACCTCTTGGATTCAAACCACAGCAACCGTTGGACTATTGCTTTCATTAATCGTGATTCTTGGGGTTAAATCCAGTCTTTCCCCTGAATCTTTTTTGACCTGGGGCTGGCGTATTCCTTTTTGGCTTTCTATTGTCATGGTTTTAATTTCACTAATTATCCGCCTTCGTATGGAAGAATCTCCTTTGTTTCTTCAAGCGAAAAAAGAAGGTAAACTTTCTAAGAATCCCTTGCGCGATAGTTTTACGAAACGAACGCATTTGAAAAGGGTGTTGTTGGCATTACTCGGTGCAACAATGGGACAAGGGGTGGTGTGGTACACAGGGCAATTTTACGCCTTGAACTTCATACAAAACACGTTAAAAATTGAAGTTGGGCAGTCCAGTGAAATAATGATGTGGGCGCTTCTTTTTGCTACACCATTTTTTATATTCTTTGGGTGGCTTTCAGATAAAATAGGAAGAAAAGGTATTATGCTTACCGGTATGATCTTAGCCATTTTGTTTTACCGGCCCATTTACGAGGCTATGGTTTACTGTGCCGTACCCTCGGGTTTGCTTCCATTAAAAACCCTAATCCTCTCGGAGTCTGCCTTTTGGAAAATGGTTCTATATATTTTTATTCAAGTTTTCTTTGTAACGATGGTATACGGTCCTATTGCTGCCTTTTTGGTTGAACTTTTTCCAACCTCCATTCGCTACACTTCCATGTCGCTTCCTTACCATGTTGGAAATGGAATTTTTGGTGGCTTACTGCCCGCTATCGCATTATACCTCACTTCCAGCGCCACTATTGCTAATGAAAAAGCCCTGCAGTTAGGACAGATAATAACCTACGATAAACCCTATTTAGAAGGGCTTTGGTACCCGATTGGAATTGCAAGCGTAAGTTTTCTTATTGGGCTCATTTATTTACAAAAAAAACCTACTCCATTCCTGACTAAAGTGCAACGAATTTTGGGTTTCGTTTGGATTGTTTTAGGACTTACTGCAGGAATATATTTAATAGGTTCTCAAGCCCTTCCTAAATTTAACAGTGGGATTACCACCGATATTATTCCCGCTATTATTTATTCCTTTGTTTTAAGTCCTTTAATTTGTGGGAGTTTCGTGCTCTTTGGATATTATGCGCTTTGTGGCGAATACGGTTCCAATACATTAATGAATGTAGAAGAGGAATAAAACGTTGGAAAATCCTTGTTTACATACCGGCACACAGCCAAAACCGTGTTAATTACTTGTTTATTTCCTTGTGAATTACTCGGCATAAAAACGTAAAACTTTAGTCAGGAATATCCAAAAAAATAACCATATACAATAACTTTTTATTGTAAGAGCCTTTTTTATAGTTTTCTTATTGCGGTTTTTTAAGCCCGATATTAACATAGGGTGGTTTTAATTTGGAAGAAAGATATAGTCCTTTTATTTTTGTTAAAAAGAAGGTTTTTATTTTGAATTTGCTTACTTTTTACTTTTCAGAATTGTTAGCAAACCATTGATAAAAGGTTGATAATTAAGAATAAAAAGTTGGAAAGCGGGGTTATGAACATATGAACAAACCTAATAATAATAATAAATTCTTTTTCTAAAAAATTAATTTATAAAAATCTATTATAGTTTGTTAACAACTTAAAGAAAAAAGGACACTGAAAATACGTAAACTTGCTGTCTGTGGTTGAGCCGGAAGAAATAAGAAAATTACAAAAGGAAATTGATGCCTTTACCCATAAGTTTTATTGGAATAAAGCACTTCGTGGTTGTATTCTTTTCACGGCATTAAGCCTTACCTCCTACCTACTTTTTACTTCCCTAGCGTTCTTTTTTGAATTATCATCCTGGATAAAACTTAGCTTCTTGCTTCTGTTTGCTATCATGAATGGCTTCGCTTTTCTGGCATGGGTTATCGTTCCAATATTAAGACGCATACATGTTTTACGAACCATAACTAGGATTCAGGCTAGTCAATTGATCGGTAAATTTTTTCCAGAAATAGCCGATCGGCTAACCAATACGCTTCAGTTGATGGAGGCTTCCCAAGCTTCCACCGAAAACATTGAATTATTAACGGCCTCTGTTGCTCAAAAAACGAAACAATTGCGTTTGTTTCAGTTTTCAAAAGCGATAGACTTTAGCGTGAATACAAAATACATTAAGTATGCTTTACCCGCCTTTTTAACCTTGTTTTTTGTCTTGATTTTCATTCCAGGAATTTTAACTCAAGGGGCGCAATTAATCTTAGACTACGACAAAAAAATCATTCCTTTTACGTTTCATTTACTTCAAGGAAATAAAGCCTACGAAGAAGATTCGGATATTCCCATACACGTAAAATTAAAAGGTAGTAAACTCCCTGATAAGGTATTCATCGTATCGGATCAAGGTAAATTTTTAATGACACGAATCGCTAAAAATGAATATAAAACGGTATTACCAAAAGTGAAAAAACCAGGTATGTTCTATTTTACAGCAAACGATGAGAAAAGCATCAATTATTCCTATTCAGTGACAGGAAAAAACATTTTTGGAAAAGTTAATGTGACCGTCAAGTATCCGAGTTATTTAGGAAAACCTAGCGAGCATTTGGTAAACATTGGTGATCTAACCCTTCCTGAGGGAACAATAATTGAGTGGTCTGGTCAAACAAAGAACACCAACAAAATACAGGTTCATTGTGGTGCTAACCGCTTTAATTTTAATGGGCAATCTTATCGTTTTTCGCAGAAAATAACTTCCGATACGAAAATTAAGGTGCTTATTTTTAATGCTTACTCGCAAAAAAAGGACTCAGCTTTTCACCATCTCTCGGTTATTAAAGATGCGTACCCTACGATAACGGTTAACGAGGCTGCGGATTCGTTAAAACAAAGCATCCGCTATTTTACAGGGGAAATAAGCGACGATTATGGCATTCAAAAGTTAGTATTTAGCTATAAGATTGTTAGAAAAGGAGCAGTAATTAAAACCTCGAATTTACCGGTTAGCTTTACGAAGGGAACTAAAAGTAAGTTTGATTATGCTGTCGATTTTATGAAGGAAAACGTCCAGCTTGAAGATAAAATTGAATACTGTTTTATTGTAAGTGATAACGATGGAGTGAATGGAAGTAAAGCCACAAAGAGTTATACGGGGGAATTCATTCTTCCAAACCTAGAAAAACTCAATGAGAACCGTACGGAACAACAAAAAGAAACGCGTGAAAATTTAGAAAATATACTGAATAGGTCGCAGCAGTTTGAAAAAAACATTGAGAAGTTAAAAAAAGATATAAATAATTCTAAATCAAGCGATTGGTTGAAACAGGAACAGATTAAACAGCTCCAAGAAGAACGAAATTCGTTGGAAAAAGAATTAAATCAAATTAAGGAAAAGCTGGATAATCAAACCAAAGAAAAGGATCAATTATCCCCCATGGATAAAGAGCTGTTAGAAAAACAGGAGTTAATTGAAAAGCTCCTGGAAAAAGTCATGGACGAGGAATTAAAAAAACTTTTAGACGAAATAGAGAAATTATTTAAAGAACAGGAAAATAAAGCCTTACAAAAGGAATTGAATCAGTTGGATAATTCAGCCGAACAAATGAAAAAGCAATTGGATCGAACCTTGGAAATGCTGAAAAAATTGCAGTTAAACGAGCGAATAGATGATTTAGAAAAAGAACTCAAGGAAAATGCGGAAAACCAAGAATTGCTGAAGGAAAAAATGGATAAAGAGCTTTTGTCAAGAGAGGAAGCATTGAAGGAGCAAACAGCAATAGAAGAACGGTTTAAATCCATTCAAGAAAAATTAGAGGACATTAGGAAGGAAAATGAAACCTTAGAAAATCCATTGGATTTAGGCGATACACAAGAAATGGAGGAGTCAATTCAAAAGGAATTATCCGAAGCCGAGGAAAATATAAAAGAAGGAAAGTCGAATAAATCAAAGGAAAACCAAAAAAAGGCCGCTGAGCAAATGGAACAACTTTCTGACTTTTTAAACAATAAGCAACAGGAATCAAACAAACAGCAGCAGGAAGAGGATATGGATATGATTCGAGAAATTTTAGAGAAATTAATGCACTTAAGTTTTGAAGAAGAAAATCTTTTAACCCAATTAAATCGAATTAATACCAATGACCCAAAATTCAAAGGTGCCGCAAGACAACAAGTTAAAATAAATGGTAAAACCGTATCCGTTAGAGATAGCCTTCTTGCTTTGGCCAAACGCCAACCCAATATAGCCACGTTTATCGATAAGGAATTAAACGATATAAGGTTTTCACAACAGCAAACCGTCGATGCTATTGCTTCGAATGATAAAAATTCTGCCGTTAAGAACCAACAAGCTACCATGACCTCCTTCAATAATTTAGCCCTTCTTTTAAACGAAGCCCTACAGCAAATGCAGGCTCAAATGCAATCCGAAATGGAAGGTTCAGGAAGTTGTAGCAAACCCGGTAAAGGCAAACCTAAATCCGGAAAAAACATGTCTCCAGGCGATATGAAAGACATGTTAAAGAAGCAGTTAGATCAAATGAAAAAAGGTGCCAACCCGGGAGGAAATAAGCCAGGTGAAAAACAAGGATGGGGAATGGCCCCAGGAGGACAAGGGAAAGAAGGCTTGGGATTGAGCAATCAGGAAATTGCGAAAATGGCAGCCCAACAATCGGCTATCAGACAACGACTAGAGCAATTGAAAAATGAATTAAATAAAGACGGTCAAGGAAAGGGTAATCAGCTGAACCCCTTGTTGGATGAAATGAAAAAACAAGAGAAAGAAATTATAAATAAAAACTTTTCCAACGAAACCATTGAGCGCCAACAAGAGATATTAACCCGATTATTGGAAAGCGAAAAAGCACTTATGGAAAGAGGTTTTGAAGACCAACGACAGTCTAAGGAAGGTGTGGATAAACCCAAAAGTAACCTTATTGAATTAAAGGAGTATAACAAACTCAAACTCAAACAAATTGAAATGCTTCGAGTGGTGGATCCATCGTTTAGTACGTACTACAAACAAAAAGCTGCCTCGTATTTCAATATTGTTGATTAATTTTAACCCATGGATAGGCACTTAACCATCATAAAGGAAGTTCAATTACCCTCAACACCAGCCTCCATTGCGGATGTTGAACAGCTGATAGATTCTGCTTGCTCATCCTTACAGCTCAATGAAGACTCTTACGGTAATGTGTTAATCGCGGTAACGGAAGGGGTGAATAATGCAATAATCCATGGTAATCAAATGAATGCCAATCTGCAAATTTTAGTCTCTGTACTCAATAATGAAGAATGGATATGTTTTTCGATTAAAGACCATGGCCCAGGTTTCGATCCGGATGCAGTGCCTGATCCAACAGAACCTGAAAATATACTCAAAGAGAATGGTCGAGGAATCTTTCTAATGAGGAATCTATCCGATGATTTAATTTTTGAGGAAAAAGGAACCCGCGTAAACATCTATTTTAGAAGATGATAAGTGTCGGTTTTCTCAGCAAGAAAATATCAAGTATTTCATTTCATAAAATTAAAACATTGCTTCCGAAATTAATTAAGGAAGAAAATAGAATTATCGGTGATATCTCGATTGTAATATGCACCGATGAAGAACTTAAAGAAATGAATATTCAACACCTTAATCACGATTATTTTACAGACATTATAACCTTTGATTTTACTACAGGAAACCGTATATCCGGTGAATTATACATTTCCTATGACAGAGTGATTGATAACGCGAGTGCGTATTCAGTATCGGCCCAAGAAGAATACACACGAGTTTGTTTTCATGGCCTATTGCATCTATTAGGATACAAAGACAAAACCCCCAAAGATAAGAAGCTCATGCGGGCCAAAGAGGATTATTATTTATCTACGTTGTTTCACGTGAAACAAGTCTAATTATTAATCATGTTAAACCATTATGATGTAATCGTTGTTGGTGCTGGGCACGCAGGCTGTGAGGCAGCAAATGCAGCGGCAAAAATGGGAAGCAAGGTACTCTTGCTTACTATGAATATGAACACGATAGCGCAAATGAGTTGTAATCCAGCAATGGGTGGTGTTGCAAAAGGTCAAATCGTATGTGAAATAGATGCCTTAGGTGGGGGATCAGGAGTGGTTAGCGATAAGAGTGCCTTGCAATTTCGTATGTTAAATGTATCAAAAGGTCCCGCCATGTGGTCGCCCAGGACACAAAATGATCGAATGCTGTTTGCGGAAACCTGGAGATACTTGTTAGAACAAAACCCTAACGTAGATTTTTGGCAGGACATGGGCACAGGTGTTCTTGTGGAGAAAAATAAGGTAGTAGGCGTAAAAACCAGTTTAGGAATAAATATTTATGCATCTGCAGTAGTGTTAACCAACGGTACTTTTTTAAATGGTGTGATTCATTTAGGAGAAAAGCAGTTCGGTGGCGGTAGAGCAGCAGAAAGAGCTTCTTTTGGAATTACAGAAGATTTAATGGCGTTGGGTTTTGAATCGGGTAGAATGAAAACAGGTACACCTCCACGAGTGGATGGAAGATCCCTAGATTATTCAAAAATGGAACGTCAAGATGGAGATTTAAATCCTGAAAAATTTAGTTATTGGGACACTAAACCCTTGGAAAAACAAATGCCTTGTTACATAACCTACACCAACGCGATCACCCACGATCAATTGCGGTTAGGATTCGATCGATCGCCTATGTTTAATGGTGCTATACAGAGCACGGGACCTCGGTACTGTCCTAGTATTGAAGATAAGATTAACCGTTTTGCAGACCGTGATAGGCATCAAATTTTTGTAGAGCCTGAGGGTTGGAAAACGGTAGAGATTTATGTCAATGGATTTAGCACGTCCTTGCCTGAAGACGTTCAAATGGCAGCAATTAAAACCATTCCTGGGTTTGAACAAGCCAAACTGTTTCGTCCCGGCTACGCAATTGAATACGATTATTTTCCTCCAACGCAACTTAAACATACCCTGGAAACAAAAACGATAGAACATTTGTATTTTGCGGGGCAAATAAATGGAACGACTGGTTATGAGGAAGCCGCCTGTCAAGGACTCATGGCTGGGATTAATGCCCATTTAAAAATAAACCAAAAACCAGCGTTCATACTTCAAAGAAGCGAGGCGTATATTGGGGTATTGATCGACGATCTAGTAACCAAAGGAACCAAAGAACCTTACCGCATGTTTACCAGTCGCGCCGAATACAGAATTCTACTACGTCAGGATAATGCGGATTTGAGATTAAGTGAAAAGGCTTTTCACTTGGGCTTGCTTTCAGCCGCCCAATGGAAAAAAGTTCAGCGGAAACAGGAACAAACGGAATTGCTTAAAAAAACACTTCGCTTACAAGGAATTACTCCAAATGAAATCAATCCTGCGCTAAGCCAAATCGATTCAAGCCCCATTTCACAGCAGGTAAAGTTGTCTTCGGTCTTAACGAGGCCCGGAATAACCCTAAACATGCTTAAAGAATGCTCTAGTACATTATCTAATTTTCTGAAAGACAATAATATAGAAAAAGATGTTGAGGTTCAAGCCGAAATACAAATAAAATATGAGGGCTATATTTCTAGGGAAGAAGAAATGGCAGAAAAAATGCAACGGCTCGAAAAGGTGGTCATTCCCCAGGATATTGATTTTAATCAACTCAAAAGCCTAAGTTCAGAAGCTATTGAAAAACTTAACCAAATTAAACCTAGCTCTATTGGACAAGCGTCCCGTATTTCAGGGGTGTCTCCAAGCGATATTTCAGTGCTTTTAATTTATTTAGGCCGATAGCGCCTGTTTGTGGTTCTTTTTTCTTGTTGATTATAGAAACACCTTGCTATATTCGTTAAATGCGCTCAAAATCAAAATATGAGGGTGGTTTTTTTTTCAATATTGCGGGTTCATTTACTTTTCATTGCGTATTTTCGTTTCAATGAAGGTATTTTTTCTGGATTCGGTCCATCCGGTTCTCCACGAGCGCTTAACTAAGGTAGGATGCGAATGCATCGATGCTACGAAATACTCGATTGAACAATTAGTAACCCAACGCACGGAGGTTGAAGGCATCGTAGTAAGGGCGCGCATAGTATTCAACGAAGCCTTGTTGGGCCAATTTGAAAACCTAAAATTCATTGCGCGCTCTGGCTCTGGTTTAGAGAATATTGATGTTTTGTATTGTAAAAGAAAGGGTATTCGGTGTTTTAATTCCCCGGAAGGGAATCGAAATGCTGTCGCGGAGCATGCCCTTGGAATGCTCTTGTCTTTGATGAATAATCTTTCCCTAGCTAACGATCAGATTCGACAGGGTCAATGGAAAAGAGAAGAAAATAGAGGAGAGGAATTGGATGGAAAAACCATTGGAATTATAGGTTTTGGAAACAATGGTTCAGCGTTTGCAAAAAAACTGAGAGGATTCGATGTTAAAATTTTAGCATATGATAAATACAAGCAGGGATTTGGAGATGCCCAAGTTCAAGAATGTACCTTGGAGGCTATTTTTACTGAGGCCGATGTCTTGTCTTTACACATTCCCCAAAACAAAGAAACCTATGGCATGGTAAACGATGCGTTTATTCAGTCTTTTAGTAAACCCATTTATTTATTGAATTTATCTCGGGGTAAAATCGTTCAAACCGAAGCGCTACTCAAAGGAATTGAAGAAAAAAAAATAAAGGCTGCTGGGTTAGATGTACTTGAATACGAATCTAAAGATTTTGAATCCATGTTCTCTAATGAAATCCCAACAGCCTTAACGGGTTTAATTCAATCGAAAAAAGTCTTATTAACGCCTCACATAGGAGGATGGAGCAAAGAAAGTTATTTCAAATTGAGCGATGTTTTGGCCGATAAAATTATCGATCAAATGTTCCATTAGTGGATTTGTATTTTTTCGGTTTTCGTATAGCCATTACCCACCAATTGGACGTAATACATCCCTTGGGAAATATCTAAAGTTACCTCCCCATCGTTTTTAATCGATAGGTCTTTTATGACCCTACCGTTTACGTCGAATAGATACAACTGTACTGGAAAGGGAAGCCCTGAAATGTGAAGCTTATCTCCACTGCTCGGATTGGGATAAAATGTTACCGTAACCAGTGGGTTTGTTACCACACTTGATGACGGAAGATATACCTGTCCATCGCTGCTGTGTATCGAACCCAATCCCGCCTTATTTATCGCATTAACGTTTGTATAGACAACCGTTCCTGATAAAACACTAGAAGCATTTACGCTACTGTTTTGGTTAAGTCCTACTTGGTTCCAATTCAATAAGTCAGTGCTTCCTGCCAAACTTCCTAAAGAAAATTCGTAGTGTTGAATTCCAGAATGTGGATCTTGAAAAGCCCAATGGCTAACGACTGGATTTACATAAAAGGTATCGATATCGGCTGATAGTCCGTCATTCACAAAACCGAGCTCCGCCGGACTCCAGTCCACTTGTACCCATTGTTCCTGAACCACCGACCAATTACCGGATTGATCGCTTCCTATTAGTTTAATGTTCCCCGAAGGCTGTTCGTTATCGCTTTGGTATTCTATAGCCCGAGCACTGCCAACTTCGATAATTTCTTGCAAAGAATGGCTGTGGTAAACCCTCATCTCATCAAAAGAAACCGAACATCCCCCACTCCTTAGCGACAGGGCACTCCCTTGGGTTAATGGACTGCTGTCTTGCCATTGTGCAACAAGTATAAGATCAGCAAAAACACGAATTATTCCAGTCATAGGACTGTATTCCACAAGCATGGAATACCATTGATTGTTGGCAATGGTAACGTCGTTCTCAAAAACCAAGGAATATTGATCGTTCGTGACCTTGTACAATTGAACCTTATCGGTTTCCTCTCGGAAATAAACGAAGTAAGAATTTCCTCGGTTCGGTAAGGTTGGGTCGCTACAAAAGAAGTGAATACCCGCGCGTTGATTCGGGTTAGAACTCGTTATTTTTTGTTTCCAAGCGTATAAATACGAATGGTTTTGGTCTTGTGAAACTAGGGCATAGCTGTTTGAATTACTTTGTGTAGCGTCAAGGTTTGTATAAACCCCGGCGCCGATGCTGTAATTCCCAGCGAGGGTTGTCCATACATTGTTGGTTTGCGCAAATTCATCTTGGAAAAAACCATAGCTGGGATTCGCGTATAATGGACTGTTGGCGTTCGCCCTGGAAGAAACTAAATAATAAGAGGAAAACATACCCGAACCACTATCTACAGCATCCAATTGCGCAATAAAGTCGTGCGTTTGCCATGTTCCATTATAGTTTATGCTACAAGAGGGTGGCGTGGAATCCACCAAGACGGCTTGTGTTTGGTAATGGGCTACCCAACCCCCTAGGGTTGTTGCACAATCTGAGCGGAATTCTATGGTTATGGCGTTGGATGTTGATTGGATATTAGGGGGTAAGGAGCTTCCAGTGAAACTACCAATAAGTGGAGAATTCACGGTGTTTCCATCGTAAATATATAGTTTGTCGTAATCATTTTCCAAGGCAAAAAAAGAAAATTGAAGCGAAACGGTAGATAAGGTTGATGGTGCTATGGTCCATACCGTACGTTCATCCGAACCATAGTTTCCGTTCGCCCCTCCAGTATCATACAGCGTTCCTGATGCGTTCGTTATGGTAATGGGGTTTACGCTGTTGTTTATAAGCTTGTAGTATTTATTCCAATCCCAGTGGATTCCAGGGTCTGTATGCGTTTGGTTTGCGTAATGCTGATGACCTTTTATTTTTACGCACGAACCTAACAACTGTGTACTTACATTGCTAGGCCCATCGTATGTCCTTAATGGATTTATACCATAACCGCTTTGGGTAATATCACGAACAAGGTTTGCTGAGGATTGGTAAAGGGCTTCTGTATACCAAGAGGCATTTGATACATAGCCTTCATGTTCTATACCAATAGTAAACGCATTGCTTGAACCAACGTGCCATGCTTTGTTGCTTTCTAAAACCATTTGCGTGATTTGCCCGTCCGAACTTCTAACGACGTAATGATATGAGACGCCAGAATTACAATTTAACCCCCACGATATAGCACCCGCATATGATCCCTGTACCGTATGCACGGTTACTGCAGAAATGGGTGTTCCATTGCGAGAACTATAGTTGCATGAAGGCGCTTCTGTCCATAAGGCAGGGCCATAATTAACGCTTTTTAAGCGATGAGGGTTGAGGTATTCTACGTTGTTTTTTCCTCGAATAGCCGTTTCGCTTATCGTTATTTTAGAGGAGCTAAGGAGTTGGTAGTTGTTTCTTCCGAAAAGGGAAATAAGATCAACTTGATAGGGCGGAAACCCATAGCGAGCGGCCTTTTCTTCATCGGTTAAAAATAAAAAAACGTCATATACCGTGGTTTCAAACGCAAACGCATTAAGGGTGGAATTTTGAGGAATTTCCGTTAACGCGTGCATGAGCGAATAGATGATTTCGCTAGGTTCCAGGTTCTTACCCTTCATCTTTGACACCAAGCGATCACATGCCGCCGCATATGCCTCAATTTGCCGTGAAATAGACGCCTTTTGTTCGGAAATGGATATACCGCTTAGCGTTTCAATATACCGGGCATTCTCCGTAAAATAACCTGCCCCATCCTCAAACACACCCATTACTCCATAGGGCCGGGGCATTCCCAAGCAAGAAGGTGTCTCATTCGGTTTAATGTCTTTTATTCTAGTGTGTGTATAAGCAATTGCCTCTAAAAACCCCGGAGGAATATTGCGGTGTTTTTGATAGGCGGACAAAAAAAATTCGCTTTGCGAAAAACCTACAAAGCGAAACAATAATAGAAATATAATTAAGGGTGTTTTATTCATAGTAAAAATTTCGCCAAGAAACGCAACGCAACCGGCAAAATTTTACAAGAAAGAAAAATACTTAGAATTTGACGGTTATCCCTGCTACAATTTGAATAGGCATCACGGGATAATTATAGTACCTTAAATACCGTTGAGAAACAAAATTATTAATGTTTAAAAACCCACTATATCGGGTGTTATAGCGGTATTCAAACCCTAAATTCCCATCGATGATGCTTCCCATCGCGTAAGCATATTGGTTATTTATTTGTACAACGTTTTCTCCCGGTTTAAACACCTCAGCATATCGATTGAAAGCCACGTCCAAACTAAGTTTGGCAATTAACTTGTCGTATAAATTATAAACCCCTCGAAGCGTGAAATCCCATTGTGGAAGATTCCAAGCTTTTGCTTCGTGCAACATTTCGTAAGAATTAAATCGACCAATAAAATCCAGTTTAATTTTCTTATTGAGCTCATAACTTACATTTCCCTCGATACAGGCATAATTCATGCTATCGTAGCGCACTTGAAACCGATTTCCCGACGACAGAAGGGTGTCGTTAATGAAAAGCGCCACATTGTTTCGTTTGGCAAAAACGCCTTTTATTTGATAATTAATTTTATTTGACAACAATCCTTTAACGCCCAACTGGATTTGATAGGGTCGGATTTCATTAAACAAAGCGACGTTGGTTTGAATGAATGGATTCTGTACGTATAGCGCATAAAGGGAGTTTTGCCGGACTTCACCTTCTAAATTTACGAAAGGAATCACCATGTCCTCCACTAAGGTGTATTGAACGGAAACCTTTGGGAAAAAGTAAGCTCGTGTTTTCTCGTGCGCATCAATACTGATATTAAAACCAGCATCAAGCGTTAATTTTTGGTCTAAAAAGGACGATCGAACACCCGGGTGTAGATCGATTATGGTGTTTTTTCTTACTAGACCACTATCTCCTACCTGCAGCGTTGAGTCTAAAATCCCGTATTGATATCCGTTATAACGCAGTCCGAAGGCCCCATAAAACAAATCGTTTCCACTACGTTTTTTTCCCATTGCGGATAATGTGAACGCTTGCTCCCTTGGTTTCCAAAGGGATAAACTATCCACGAAAGGATTATCCGCAGTCGTGGATCTAAAATAAATTTGAGCATCCATGTTGAAAGCGGCACTATCGGACTTCTTCGTTCCAAATTGAAAAGTACTTTGTACCGTATGGTAACGCTGTGCAATGGAATCTTTGTTGGCGGAGGGATTTATTAAACCATAATAATGAAATCCATCGTTTAGGTAGTCGATACTACCCTCAAGATCATACGTGGAACTTATATTTTTAAACGTTATTCCAACGTTGGTTTTATCGAAGCTGGCAGGCGCCAAGGTTTGTTTTTCTCTGTTTTTAATGTCTCCAAAAAAACTAAGATGCTTGACGTGTAAACCATAATAGGCAGAGCTTTTGCGAGTCGAATTCACGTACAGTTCCCCTAATGGCATGAGCGTACTTCCCATCCCTAATTTTAAATAAAAAGGATAGAGTTTATCGATAAGCTTTTCTAAAGAAACACTAGCCGCCTCGATAGAATCATACGCGATTTTTGTTTCAGAAACCAAAACCATTGGTTTTTGAGGAGGAAGGTTTTCCAATCGCTTGGGTTCAATAATTTTGGGAGAACTCATCACCCTAGGCTTTCTGTCTATTTCCCTCAAGCCGATTCCTTCTGCTTCAAAGACGTCCTTTTGTGCAAGGGTAAAAACGCCTAAAAAAACACTAAGATTCAACAGAAAAAAGCGCATGGTTTTAATTTTTAATTTCAATTTTTAAGTCCTTTTTTTCTTCAGGGGCTAGGGTGGGATTTTTTAAATCTTCCACTTCATCCAACATTTTTTGCGCTTGTTCAATGATTTGGTCTGTCTTTATAGGATAGTACTCAATTATAGAAAGTAAGGTTTGTGTGGCCTCGACAAAGTCTTTTTTGTCCATGGAAATTTGAGCCTGAAGCAACAAGCCTTTAGCAACCCAGTAGTTGTAGCTAGGCTTCATCTTAATGAGTTGTTCCGCTAATAAATTGGCAGAATCCAAGGCCTGGTTTTTATATTCTATTTCGGCTAAAAGGTATTTTGCCTCGGCACCACGAATGGTCGTGGTGTTTTTCACTACCCACCGTAGCGGGGTTTTAGCTTCGGTTAATTCCCCACCGTAATAATGGCTTGTTCCTAGCATATATTCAGCCTCTAAAAGCAACAACGAATTGATTCCCGAAATTTGTTTTACGGCATTAGCATATGGTTTGGCCTCGTCATATTTCTTAAGCCAATAAGCGGAACGCATTAACCCCGTTTTTGCGGTAGTAACGTTGTTCGGTTTTACTGCATATTTATCCAAAATCCCGTAATAAAGGAGGGCTTTTTCATATTCTTTTTTTCCGTAAAAATAGGAGGACAACCTTAAAGATACTGGTTCAAAATACGTGTTGGAGGCTCCTGAAAGGTAGGCGTCAAAATAAGGAATCGATTTCAAGGTATCTTTTAGGCGGTAATAACTATTACCCAAATAGAGGTTTGCATCTTGAGAGAAAGTACCGGAGGGAAATTTAGCCAAGTATAGGCTAAATTTTTCTGCCGCTTCTGTATAATTTGAATCAACATAGGCTTGGAAAGCCGGGTTGTAATACAAATTTTCTTTGTCGTCACCGCTTATCTGTGCACAAGCATATTGATTCGCTACATTTTCTGCCTTTTCTGGGTTTTTTTGAGCAACATATACAGCCATCAAACCCTTTGCAGCTAGCGCACAAATTTCATTGTCGCCTCCAAAGTCCTCTAATATACGCTTGTAAGCCTCTTCGGCTTTAATGTAATCCCATTTTTTATAATAAATATCAGCGAGCTCAATTCGACAGTTAATGGTTCTGCTATTATTGGGGTACCGAAAAATATAGTCTTTGAACTGTGTGGTGGCATTGTCTAAGTCTTTTTCTGATTTATACGTCATTCCAAGCTCATAAATCGCTGATTGGATGTACTTTGACTGTTTGTATTGAGAAAGCAAACGCTCAAGTGTCGCAATTTTTTGTTGCGGCTGTTTATTGAAGCCATACGACTTTGCTAAATAAAAGCTCGCCCGATCTTCTAATTCAGAAGAACTTTCTATAATTTTTTTGTAATAGGCAATAGCCTGCTCATCCTTGCCGAGCTGGTAATTTCCATCGGCTAACTGAAAATAAGCATCAATGGTTTTATCCTGGTCTTTTTCTGCATTTTGAGTGAACGTAACAAAACATGGAAGGGCGTCGGCCAGTTGGTTTAAATTTAAATACGCGTGACCCATGTTGTAGTATGCATCGTTTTTTTCTTTAACCAAAGAAGCAGATGCATAGCTAAGAAAGGATTTAAACGCTGCGATACTGCCCTTAAAGTCATCTTGTCTATATAAAATTTCGGCCAACCAAAATTTAGATTGTGCGATAAGCTCGGTTTCCATTGGATACGACTCTACGAGCTTAAAGGACCGCGATGCAGAATCCAATAGGTCGTTCTCCATATATTCTACCCCCAAATTAAATGCTGTTGTTTGATAAAGCGCTTTTTGCTCTAAAGTTTTGTTCGGAAGTTTATTGAGAAACTCCAATGCTTTTTTAAAATTACTGGTCGTGGAATATACCGTAACTAGGAACTGATATACTTCGTTTTTTCGTTTGGACTCTGGGTATTGTTCCATGTATTTTTCAAATGCACGAATGGATTCATCGTATGGGTTGATGTCTATTGCAAAAGAAATTTGAGCACATTGAAACAACGCATCTTCGGCTAAATCCGGAAGGGATTTCATTTTTGAAGCGCGTTCAAAGGCATTTCTCGCCGCAGGCATCTTTTTAAGATTTAAATAACAAACCCCAATTTGATACATGGCATTTTGCCCAAGAGAATCATCGATTCTGGCTGCTTTTTCAAAATATACAATCGCTTCTTCAGGACGGTTTGAAGAGAATAATGAATATCCAATCGTATATTGATCCTCGCGAGACGTTTTTCCGTTTGCACCAAATTTGGTTAAATATTTTGCCGCCTCATTAAAGAGTGCCGTTCGCTGCGTTTGATTTTTTTCAATCAACCCTTGTTGGTAGTAAGCATCCCCCAAAAAATGAAGAATTTCAGATTTATATTCTAATTCGCTGGACTCTATTTTCGGAACGATGTAGGAGATTAGCGTTTGCCATTCTTGTTCGGCATGATACACTTGAACCAAGTAATAGGGCACAATGGAAGGATATGATCCGGCGGTGTCGAGGGATAAAAAAGGGGCTTTCGCACCGCTATAATTCCCCAGCGCAAATTGAATATGGCCAAAATAATATAAACTTGGATATTGGTATTCATTTTGTATTGCGGTGCACCGATTAAAGCACGTTAGCGCTTCTGTCAATTGTTGTGACTGAAAATAAGAATACCCCAACTTAAAGTACACAGGAAGCATAACAGCACTATCAACTTCTGATACGTTGACCTTGGTATACCAACCGATGGCGTCTTGGAAATTTTCTCGATCAAAGGCTAAATTACCCAAGGCAATAAAACTCGGGTTTTTATAAGGACTTTCGGGAAATTGATTCAAATGGGACGTCAACAGCGCTTCTGCATCGGTGTGAAATAAAGATAAAGCACTTAAGGCTTGGTGGTAAGAGGCCTTGACCACAAAGGCATGTGTTTCCCCCTTTTGTTGCTCAAGAAACGATTCAAAGGTAATGCGTGCTGCTGCAAATTGTTTTTTATCGAACAAATCTTCGCCACGATAAAACGTAGCGTATTTTCCCTCGAAGGCAACGGTTCTTTGTCCGTGGACTGGAGAAAAACCAACGAACAAAAAGAAGTATATAATCAGTCTACGCATGTTGCAACAAAAGTAAATTCCGACTTGGCAAACCACATCCACCTTACCAATAAGTTATAAACGCAGTCATGTTAAGAGAAAATCCTAGCAGCAAGGCAAGTGCATATAATTCTTGAACACCTTTGCGTTACAACTTTTGTTATGTCTGAAACCATTGTCCAATTGAATCACGTTACCTTGAAGCAAGGGAATGAGGTGGTACTTACCGACGTAACCCTTTCCATCGCGGAGTCAGAGTTTTTATATTTATTGGGTAAAACCGGAAGCGGGAAAAGTACCCTACTAAAAGCCTTGTATGCCGAAGTCCCATTGACTGCTGGGGAGGGAAGTGTTGCTGGATTTCACCTCCATGACCTAAAAAAAAGAAACGTCCCCTATCTAAGAAGGAGCCTTGGAATTGTCTTCCAAGATTTTCAGTTGTTGATGGATCGGACGGTTCTTCATAACATGTATTTTGTTTTAAAGGCCACGGGGTGGAAAAATAAAACGGACATTCACAAACGCGCCATGAGTGTTTTACAACTGGTCGGGATGGAACAAAAGGCAAACCACCTCCCAGGAATGTTGTCGGGCGGAGAACAGCAAAGAGTCTCCATCGCAAGGGCGCTTTTAAATGAGCCCAAGGTAATTCTTGCCGATGAACCCACTGGAAACCTAGACACTGAAACCGCGGATGAAATTATGCAATTATTAATCGCATTATCGCGCGAGGAAAAAACGGCCGTAGTAATGGCAACCCACAATTTATCAATCGTTGAAAAACATAAAGGCCGAACCGCTAGGGTGGAGGATGGTAAGCTCCTTATGGAGGACTAATTACAACCAGTCGTTGGCCAGATTAGCCAAAGCAGAGCGCTCTCCTTTTTCGAGCTTTACATGGGCAAACAACGGTTGGTTTTTAATTTTCTGTATCAAATAGGCCAGACCATTGCTATATTCATCCAAATATGGTGTGTCAATTTGGTGAACATCGCCCGTGAAAACGATTTTTGTGTTTTCTCCCGCACGCGTAATGATCGTTTTAACTTCATGGGGGGTCAGATTTTGCGCCTCATCAATGATAAACATGATATTAGAAAGGCTTCTTCCGCGGATAAAAGCCAGCGGGGTAATGACAATTTTTTTGTTTTCCTCCATTTCTAAAATGGCCTTGTGTTTCTTTTCATTTTCGCCGTATTGCGATTTTATAAATTTTAAATTATCCCACAAGGGCTCCATGTATGGGCCTATTTTATCGTTTGCATCTCCAGGCAAAAACCCGATTTCTTTGTTCGATAGCGGAACAATGGGGCGCGCCAAAATGATTTGGTTGAATTTCTTTTCTTGTTCCAATGCCGCCGCTAATGCAAGCAGCGTCTTTCCGGTTCCCGCAACCCCCTGTAAGGCTACAAGTTGTATTTCAGGATTTAACAAGGCGTGAAACGCAAAAGCCTGCTCCGCGTTTTTCGGTTTAATACCATAAACAAATTCTTTTTCAATTCGCTCAAGAAGGTTTTCCTTTTCGTTGTAATAAACCAAACTCGACGTTTTTCCATTTTTCAAAATATAGTACCCATTGGTTTTTTTTAGGGAACCCAAAACCCCGTTTTCTTCGGCCATTCCTCGGGTAAAGACTTCTCTAATCAACTCGCTTTCAACCCCGTCAATGGCATAGGTAGGCGCTAAATCGTCTTTAATTTCGTAAACCTTCCCCGTTTCGTAGTCTTCGGAAGGAACCCCCAAAGCCTTTGCCTTGATGCGTAAGTTGATGTCTTTTGTAACTAAAACCACGGAGCGACCTGGAAACTCTTCTTTTAATATGAGCGCAGCATTAATAATTTTATGGTCATTTTTTGAGGAAGCATAAACCCTTTCGGCATTGACATTTTTGGGGTCTAAATCCATAACTATTTTAAGCTGACCTAAACCCTCTTCAATGTTGATCCACTCTTGCAGCCGCACATTTCCGATGAGCCGGTCAATGTATCGGATGACCTCTCTGGCAGAAAAGTTTTTGGTGTCGTTTCCAAGTTTAAACTTATCCAACTCCTCCAGTACCGTTATGGGAATAGCAACATCGTGTTTTTTGAAATTAATAATTGCATGGTGATCATGAATGAGCACCGAAGTGTCTAGAACAAAAATCTTAGTTTTTTTTCGCATCAGTAATGGCATTAAGGGTAGTGTTTTTTATCGTATAACCCGTCGCGATGAGGGAGCCGTTGCCTACGTTTAGGGATCGAGTTAAGAGCTGACCCATTGATCCAAAAAGTAAATGAACCAGGAAGGACGGGAGGTTCGGAAGCCATATTTTTTTCCCCTCCTCATGGGCAATGAAGTGGCTTATTTCAGCCATCGTTGAATGGGCACAAACCCCATGAATGATGGGGGGAAAATCCTTTTTAGCTACACAAAGATGATACAACAAACCCACAACATCCTCTAAGGAAATCCAAGGAACGAGTTGTTTTCCGCTGCCAACAACGGTTCCCAACCTTAAGCGGGTGGGAACCGCCATTTTTGTGTAAGCCCCGCCGCTAGGGTCCAAAACCATTCCCAACCGCACCACCGTTGTTTTAACCCGGATTTGAAAGCGCCAATGCGCAGATTCCCAATCTCGAACAAGGGTTGATAAGTAGTCTGATCCGAAAGGGTCTTTTTCTTGGAACGTTTTACCTTCGGAGAAACCGAAGGCGTTTATTCCAGAAACACCAATATAGTGTTGCAACATTGGACAGTGGGTTTCTGTTAATTCAAACAAATATGCGGTTGCCTCAATGCGAGAAGAATATAGTTCACGTTTTCGGGAAGGTGTCCATCGTTTTTCTGCAATTCCAGCCCCATTTAAATTTATGATGTGGGTGATGTTTTTTAATGACTCTCCTTCCACTTCTTTATTTTGAGGGTCCCAAAACCGATGATTTTCTTCTTTTGGGTTTCTTGTTAGCACGAAAACGGGAACCGCGCTACTTTTAAAATATCGGCTTACCGCCTGCCCAATAAAACCCGTTCCACCAATCAGTAAAATCTCCATATTTCAAACCCGAAAGGTATACATTTTATAAAAACACACTTCATGCAAATAAAAATTAATATACGGTTAAAAGACGAGGGGGATTTCTATTTTTGTATACAAATGAAGCTGGTTCTCTTTCTAACTTTTTTATTGTTTTTTGCCGAACTTTTCAGCCAACCATGCCATGAATCGACGGATTTAAAAACGGATATATTGAGGGACCGACTCTGTCCGGAAACCATGCGTACAGATTTGAGCGAACTTTATGAAAAACTGCAAAAGATACACCCTGATTTATACCGATACACAAACAAATATCGGGTTGATGCCGCGTATCAAAGGGCCTTCAAGCGTTGCAACGTTTCTTTAAGCACCTATGCTTTTTCCACGGTTTTGATGGAGTTTTTGTCTGAGCTAAAAGACTCACACACCAGCGTTAGCCCGTATGATTTTATGTGGAATAATCTTTTAAAAAGACGTTATTTACCGTTTACGTTGGCCTTGGTGGACAATCAATTTGTTATTACTAAATCATGGGGAAATAAAATTCCTGTAGGGGCGGAGTTGCTTTCTATTAACGGAAAATCCATTAACAGTATTTACAAGGAGGCGAAACAATTTAGTCCCATGGAGGGAAGGTCTACAAAGGCACAAACAGAAATAGCCGTGAACTTGTTGCCAATGGTTACCAATTTACTCATGAATAGGGCTCAACATACGTTTTCGTGGGTTGAATCTAAGGACACCCTTTCGGCTACTTTATCCTCACCACCCCTTTGGTCTGTTTGGAAAGAATTAAGTGGAGAAAATCAAAACAACATTACCCTGGTTCGTACCAACGGTCATGCTACGCTAACCATACGCTCTTTTTCTGTAAATCATGCAGGCGCATTCCGAAAGCAGTTGGACGACATTTTTTCAGCGCTCATTGCCAATCCCCCAAAGCAACTCATAATAGACCTCAGAGACAACACGGGAGGATATATTCTTTTACAAGAATACTTGATGAGTTTTTTTGTTCCCCAGGGGACGAAATACAAAGCAAATTATATCTACAAGCGTTCGGAGTATGATCGATTTTCTCAATTATCTTCTTTTCAACGTTGGAAATTCGTAAACAGCGCGAAAAAAGCACCCTTAAACAGCACCTTAGCGAACGAATACCGGTTTTACAAAAGCCCGCTTGGCTCTTTAGATACGGTACTCAATGCCCCCACGCTTAAAAACAATAAAAACCTTTACTTCTCGGGACGGTGTGCCCTATTGGTAAACGGAATGACCATGTCCGCCGCCGCGAATTTTACTGCATGGTTTAAAAGTACTAAGCGCGGACTTGTATTTGGTTCCCAAGTTAGCGGCACGAACGGAGGAACGTTTGCCAATCCGACAGAATTTTTTTTGGAGCATTCTGGGGTTAGCATTTCTATTTCTACGATGAAGGTAGACCTTGTTCCGACGGAAAAACAAACAATAGAGGCCATTTTACCCGACGTATGGATTATCCCCGAGAAAACAAACCGAAAACAATTGGATGATTTTCCTATTCAATTTATAATGAATTACAAAGCCGAATGAAAAACCGAGTAGTGGGTCCCAGCATTTTTTCAGAAATGAGCCGCTTAGCGTCGGCTTGTGGAGCGATTAACTTAGCCCAAGGCTTCCCCAACCTTCCAATTGATTATCGTTTATTAAGTAATTTAAAAGAAGTATTGGATGAAAACCATCATCAATATGCCCCCTATCAAGGTTCCATGCATTTGCGAGAAGCTATTATTCAATTTGTGGACCGAACACAAAACACCCAACTTTCAATAGATGAGGTCTTAATTACTGCAGGTGCAACGCAGGGAATTTTTACGGCAATCCAAGCCCTAGTAAACTCTGGTGAAGAGGTTGTCCTTCTCGATCCTTGCTATGATTGCTACGAATACCCCATTATGTTGGTGGGCGCAAAACCGATACACCTTTCATTGAATAATGACTTTTTACCCGATTGGAATCTTATTTTTGATGTGGTTTCGGATAAAACAGCACTCATTATTATTAATTCTCCTCACAATCCAAGCGGCATTATGTGGCGCGAGGAAGATTACCAACGGCTGTCAGACTTATTGGATAAAAACCCTCAGTTAAAAGTCCTTTCCGATGAGGTTTATGAATTTCTATTTTATGAAAAACCGCACCTAAGCGTTCGTAACCGAAGCGAAATAAAGAATCGTGCTGTAGTCGTTTCTTCCTTTGGTAAATCGCTTCAAGCGACCGGTTGGAAAATGGGTTATTTGACCGCGCCAGAGTCGCTCATGAGGCCCATTTTAGCGGTTCATCAGTACCTCGTTTTTTCCGTTAATTCGGTTATGCAAGAAGGAATCGCTAGGTATTTACCTAATTTTAATCCAGAGGAAGTTCGAATCTCGTACCTTCAGAAAAGAAACCTCCTTCGAAAGGCATTAGAAAAAAGTAAATTTTCTTTGCTTCCTTGTGAGGGCACGTATTTTCAATCGTTAGATTTCAAGAGGGTTAGCGATCAAGGGGACGAAGAATTTTGTCGATGGCTTACCCAAGAAATTGGTGTCGCGGCGATTCCCTATTCAGTGTTCTATGAAAGCAAGGAAGACCACCAAAAGATACGTCTTTGTTTCGCAAAAGATAATCAAACCATAATGGATGCAACCGAAAGATTATGCAAGATTTAACCGTAGGCCTCGTTCAGTTTGACCAATATTGGGAGGCGCCAAAAAGGAATTACGCCAAGATAACATCGCTGATGGAAAAAAACCAAAACAGCATGGATCTCGTGTTGTTGCCGGAAATGTTTGAAACCGGCTTTTCGATGAATACGCAGCTATGTTCAGAAGCGTGGATAGACTCTGAAGGCCTTGATTTTTTAAAACGCCTTTCTAGGGCTTATAATACGGCGCTTTATACCTCCATGATGGCGAAAACAGAAACCGGTTTCGTTAACCGGGGCGTATTGGTGGAGCAGGACGGAAAAGTATCGATTTATGATAAGCGCCATCTTTTTGCTTTAGGAGGAGAAAAGGCGGCATTTGATGCGGGAAGGGATGAGGTAATAGTCTCCGTTAAGGGATGGAACCTCATGTTGCAAATTTGCTTTGATTTGCGGTTTCCCGAGGCCTCTCGTAACCAAGTAATGGCCGATGGAAGTTTTCGATACGATGCCTTGCTATATGTTGCAAATTGGCCCGCAAAACGAATTGATCACTGGAATTTATTGCTTTCCGCCCGTGCATTGGAGAATCAAGCCTTCGTGTGTGCAGTTAATCGAACGGGAATGGATGGAAACAACTTGGCCTATAATGGTCATTCTGCGCTTTATTCTCCCGAAGGCTCTGTGTTGGGTTCATTAGGGGATGTAAACGAAGGAATTCTTAGCCTTACCCTTTCGCAATCGTTGCTTTGTGAATCTAGAAAAAACCTTCCCTTTTTAAAAGAAAGATTGGGTTAATTACTTTGCTTTTTATATTTTTATGCGTTGAATTAAAAATAATCTATGAAAAGAAATCTACTTGTTTGTTTCCTTGGCTTAAGCGCCATTACCTTGGCCCAAAAAAGCCCAATAATTCAAACCGCAAACACCCTTGTCCCTAAGGCGAGCACGCTTTCGGAAAAGCCGGCAGAAACTCAGAAAAGCTTAGGCATTACCTTGTGGTCTGACAATTTTGACAACCCAGGCAACTGGACCATTGATAATAGCGGTCAATCGGGCATTGAATATGGTTGGAATATAAACAACGTCTCTGATGGATGGTATTCAGCCAACGGAATAAATTCTACGGGTGGCGGAAACTATGCCGAATTGGTGAACGGCGACCCCACTCAAACTCCTGGTACGCAAGCCTTGGCCGTCACCTATACCCTTACAACCGCAAATCCAATCGATATTTCGGCATTGGGTGGAACCAATCACGTTAGCCTTTCTTTCGAACAGTATGGTGCACGGTTTAATGATTTACAAGAAATCCAAATAAGTTACGACGGCGTAACCTTTGTAACGGTAGGTGACAACCTTGATAAATCCGTTCTTTCCGCCTCTGGAGGTTCTGCTTACAGTAATCCAGATGTAAAGAGTATAAATTTAGCCACCACCCTTCCCGCTAATCCGGGTAATGTTTGGATTAGATTTAGCTGGACAACAAACTATCCCAGTGCAGCGACGAACCCGAACCTTTGGATCACGTATGGTTGGTACATTGATAATGTTAAAATTGTTACCAATCCCACCAACGACTTAAGCGTTACGGATAAGTATTGGGGAACAGCAGGGTTGTATTATTATCAAATCCCTGTAACTCAAACCGCCCCTATAGATTTTGAAATTAAAGCCTTCAACGGCGGAATAAACGCACAACCGGGAGCACAGTATGATGTAAACATTAACAACGGTGCCTTCACGGGGTCTTCCGCTCCAGTTACAATTCCTTCCTTGGATACTGCTACCTTAACGGTTTCAACGCCCTTCACCCCTTCAGCGATTGGAAACTATACCGTTGTTCACTCGCTCTCAGCAGACTCGATAGACGACGTTCCTACAAACAATGCTTTCACCAATACCACGTTCAATGTAAACGATTATATCTATGCGAGAGACAATGGTACTCCGGCAGGATCTACCTCCAATGGAACGGATGGTTTTGAATCGGGAAACTTATTCGATATTTGGGCCGATCAAGAACTTAAAGGGATTGACGTAAGGCTTTTAGGGGGAGCAAACGGCACCACGGTTGGAACCGAAATTTTTGTAAAAATTTATTCCATTGATGCCAATGGCGATTTTGTTTTTGAATCTGAATCCGATCCATTTATTGTTTCTGCACCAGATTTAAATGTGAACAAAATGATTGCTTTAAATGTCCCGGTAAACCTTATGGCCAACAACACCTACTTGGCGGTAGTGGGCGCTTATGGTCCTGGGCTAAAAGTAGTAAATGCAGGATCTTCTGTTCCACAAACTTCGTTCTTTTTAGATTTACTAGATAATACCTGGTACTATCAAACGTCCACTCCTTGGGTGCGCTTAAATTTTAATCCAACCATAGGGCTGAATGAAGGGTTGAACACTGTTTCAACGGTGATTTATCCGAATCCTGCCAACGAAATGCTAAACGTTAAATTGGATGTTAAAAACGCTACTGAAGGAATTGTGACGGTTTATAATAGCGTAGGGTCCGTAGTAAAAGTAGAAAAGATTGCAGCTAACAATGGGGTTTCGCTTCATACCATTAACATTCAAGACCTTTGCGAAGGAATTTATACGGTGAAAATTCAAACCAAAGATGGTTTTGCAACCAAGAAATTCACCAAACAGTAATATGTAACAAACCTAATTAAGGCCGGTAATCCGGCCTTTTTTTTTTATGGATTGGATTGCACTGGGATATCTAGGATTGTTTTTGGCCGCATTTTTAGCAGCCACGATACTTCCTGTTGCCTCTGAAGCACTTTTCTTATTGATGCTTTTTTCATTTAATCCCTGGATTTGTCTATTGGTTGCTACTGCGGGAAATACCCTAGGGGGCTTTTTAAACTATGGGATTGGTTATTTAGCAAAACCTAACTGGTTAAAAAAGGTTGGGGTTACTTCCGATCAAATTGAAAAATGGAAAGAAAAAATACATCGATATGGCGCCTGGATGGCTTTTCTTTCATGGTTGCCATTCGTTGGTGATGTTTTGGCCGTTGCTTTAGGATTTTTTAGGTCCCCCTGGAAAAAAACCTTCCTTTTTATTTTTATTGGTAAGGCATTAAGGTATTTCATCCTTCTTTTATTCAGTCTTTACATTAATAAAGCAGAGCCTTATGCAACGGGGGATGGAATAGAGTACATTCTTACTGCTGAGGCTTGGAAAAACCACGGCACTCCGGAAATTAGAATAGAGGACTACCGCACTTTCAAGACCGACTTTCTTTCCTATCAATCTTGGAATCACAATTATAAAAAACAGGCGTTCGATGAGATGGAACGGTTCCTAATGGATAAAAATAGAGGGGAGTATGGTGGTTTTTATCGAAATCCATCAGGCGAGGTCTATGGTTACCATTTTGTTTTTTATTCCTTGTTAAACGCTCCGATGAGGTGGGTGTCGGCTCAAGTAGGATTTCATCCCATAAAGGCGTTTATTTATACAAATGCCTTCTTTTGGGTTGGATTTTTAGGTTGGATTTTCTTTCTTTTTTACAAACGAAATCGGTTAGAGCTATTTCCCTTGTTCGTATTGTTTTTTAGCGGAATTTTCTATTACCTAAACTGGACTCATCCGGAAGTATTAACGTTTGTCTTGCTATCCTCCAGCTTTTTCGCGTGGGTTCATTCCTATCGTTGGATTGGATTACTGCTCGTTGCCCTTGCGTCCCTTCAAAATCAGCCACTTTTATTATTGTTTTTGTGGATGATGGTTCCGTTGTGGATGGAATATAAAACAAGCATAAAAAAAAGGATGGGGCTTTTGGCTACAGCGATTATTCCCTTCCTTCCTTCGTTATACTTTTGGTTTTTGTTCGGAACGACGAGCTTGATAAAGGACGCAGGGTACTTGTCGTTAGATAATATTACTTTTTCAAGGGTATTTGGTTTTTTTATGGATTGGAATCAAGGGTTGATTGTAGGAATTGGCCTTTGGATGTTCGTTTATGTGGGTTTACTTTTCCAGCGGGCAATAATCTGCCTAAAAAACAAAACAATTTCTCATTGGGATTTCTTGCCGGGTATTGTCTTGATGATGACCCTTGTCGTGTGTTCTATGAGTAATTGGAACCATGGAATGGCCATTGTAAATCGCTACAGCACTTGGATTGCTGTTCCGATCTTATTTCACAGCATTCATCTCTTAACGACAAAACCTCGTTTTAATCAACGGTTGGTTTTTGTTGTTGGTCTTGTTTCTCAAGTATGGCTTATAAAGCTCCATTCCCCCTTCAATCGCTTTGATTGGTCAAATTTAAGTCATATGCCTTTGGCCACCTGGTGGCTTAACCACCACCCATCTTGGTACAATCCCGACCCTCAAATTTTTATAGCGAGAACGGCCCAGAGGTTTGATTTTTCAAAACAGAGCTCTCCCGTTTTATACTACAACAGCGATAACAAGATCACTAAAATTGCGGTTCACGAGGATAATTTAGACACGCTAAAAATCCTGGGTGTAGCAGACTCGCCCACCAAAGTAGATGCATACAAGGTTAGGTCCGGAAAGGAAAAATGGTATTATTTTAACGAGCAAGACCTTCAAGGGCTGAATGCAAAGAAGACGATTCTCCGTGATCGGCGGGAAGCGGAAATAAAAAAAATAGTATTGAAAATCAACCAAGACCCGATTTGGAAAAGCAAAGTTCAACAAAAAGCAAAAGCAAATAAAATCTCTGAAGTGGTCCAGCAACGATTAGACGCTGCGTTTATCGTCGATCACCCTAATCCTTAAGCAAGCTTATTTTTCCCTTATAAACCACAAATCCCTCTGCCGCTTTTTTAAGAATGTCTTGATCGTCTTTATTATCTGAATAAGCCTTATGAAGAGAAAAAGAGGGGTATTTTTCTGTTATCCTTTTCCACTTCTCAGCACCTCGGCAATTGATTCCCAGCCCCCATCCTTCCTCGGAACAAAAGGCAACGGTGCTAATTATTTCATCAAACTGGAATACCTTCTTCATGGGGGCCAACAAAACATCCGGTGAAGCCGAAACGAGAATACAGGTAAACCCTTGTTTTTGCGCCTCCTTCAAAGCCGAGACAACCTCAGGATTAAACGATGATCGACCGTTCCAGAAAGCACCCACGGCCTGTTCCACTTTTTCCATAGGATCTCGGTGTAAGAACGCCATGAATCGCGATTTAAATTCCGTTGTATCAATACGGCCCCAGCGCCATAGTATAAACGCGTAAAATTGTTTTAGGAGAAACCGTAGCCTATGGGGATTTTTACGATAAAAGAATAGACAAAAATCTAAAAGCGAGTCCCCCCGATATAAGGTCCCATCAAAATCAAAAAAGACCAGTTGGTGTGGTTTAGAGGACATAAAGGATAAAAACAAGGTATAATACCCAGGCACCAATCGTTGCCCCAAGAAATACGTCTTTAAATAAAAGCGTTGTGGGGTCTCCTTCCCCTTCGTACAAGGATAATTCACTAATTTGAATGTATCGAATCAAGCCGAGTAAAACAAAAAGAGAACTATATAAAATATAGGGGGAGTTGAGCGAACGTACTACTTCAGGGTCCATAGAATACAATAAATAGGAAGTTAGGGTAATCGTGGCTGAAAAATAAATGAGCACGTTTAGGAAAGAAACCGTGTAAGCGGAAAGGGATTTTCTATGCTCCGAAGCATCATGGTTCAACTGCAAAAGCTCTGATTTTCGCTTGACAACCACCAAGAAAAGCGCCATAAAAAAAGTAACCACTAAAATCCAATTAGAAGGCGCATCTTTAATAATAACACATCCCGTCAACACTCGAATAACAAAGTTCACCGCGACAACCATCAACTCCAGGAGGGGAACGTTTTTAATTCCAAGGGAGTAAGCCACATTAATGGCTACATATACGAGCATCAAAACGGTAAAATGTAGGTTTGAAAGAATAAACCCCGACAAGAAAAAGGCTACAAAAAAACATACAATAGCCCAAACAACGGCGGCTTTAATGGGAACTTTTCCGGAGGCAATGGGGCGCAGTTTTTTTCTGGGATGCAACACATCCCGATCGCGGTCTTGAATATCATTAATGATGTATATAAAAGAACAGGAAAATGAAAATGAAAAGAAACCAATCAAAAGGGAAGAAATAACCCCCGGGGTAAAGAGATGTAAGGAAAAAACGGCCGGCAAGAATATAAAGCCATTTTTAATCCAGTTCTTAACCCTCAATAAGGAAATTAAAGTCATCATTCGCTTATTTCGTTGTATTTCCAACCCGTAAAATCACCTTCATAAAAGTCCAAGGCTTTTTTTCGATCACCAACCTTGGCCGAAGGCTTTACGTCGTAGTCGTTTAGTTTAAGGTTAAATGAATTCATCCAACCAGGATGTATTACTACTTTTCTATTAGAAAGTTCCATTAGTTTGGATTTTAACTGGCCGTTTCTATCGGAAACCCAACCCCAATTTTCTATATTAGCAATCATTCCATTTCCAATAAATAAAACGCAAAAGAAGGCGGAATAAAATCGTACAAGACGGTTATTGACCACCAAAAGGGCTCCTTGGACAACTAAAATTATCCAAAGAAGTTGTGGGGCATACCTCAAATTCCAAAACTCAGGTTGAACCAACAAAGAAAACAACACGAACCCCAATAGAAGATAAATTTTCCAATTTCTGACATAGATAAAAAACAGGATTATGGATAGTGAAAATAAGACCCAAAGTTCCAACTCGAAAGGACCAAAAGGACTCATCGTAACGGGCTGATGGTTTCGGTAATATGGGATACTTGATCGAATAAACCCTGGTTGGAAAAGTTTTTCCTTTAAAAGTGAGGGGTGGGTATTCGCGGTGTAGTTGGGTATGGCCCCGTGTGCACGAAAAAACTTTTCAACCCGATTAAGCGGATAAAAGTCCTTAGGATATTGGGCTTGTGCAATCAGAAGCCCTTCGTTGTTTTCACCCATTATGGGAAAAAAAACATGATTTTTTTCAATTAGATTTCTACCATAGGTCGGGAAGCCGAACAAGAAAATTCCACAAAAAGCAATGGCGGAGAATCGTACTACATACCCTTTCAAGGCCTTCTTATATATCACCATTAAATATAGAAAAGCCGCAAACGCAAATAAAAGCGCATAGACCAATCCGGTGAATTTTATGTTAACCAAAAACAGGAAGGAAAAAAACAATTCCCAATGGCTCCCGTCCTGGTAAACAACGTGCTTAATGAGAAAAACCAAGAAAAGCCCAAGAAAACAGTAGAGCACCCCGTCCACGTAAAAACTAAAAATTTGGCCCATCGTTATCGGGGTGGCAATGGCGACCAACACAAGGAATACCCGATAAACGGCGGATAGGGTGGTTTTTGTCGACAAAAAGGAAAACAATAAAAGACCAAATGACAAGATGAGTTGTAGGTGAAGAGCCTTGCCGAGCTCAATGGATCCAAAGAAAAGATAAACAATGCTTTGATATATCCAGGTGGCTTTAGGGTAGTGGTTTACATAATTAGCATTATTTCCAGAAACTACCCCATCAGTAAGTAAGGGGTCGTAATACGGATTCCATCCTTTAGAAAAAAACAAAATGGCGTCTTGATGGTACCATTGGCCGTCAAAAGAAACGTCGTAAAACCATCCAGAAATCCAAAAAGAAAGGAACATTAATCCGCCGCCGATAATCAGATATAGAAACGCTTTCACGGAAATTAATGTGTCTTTATCCATGCTAAGTCGATGGGTTAAAAATGTAGCAACAACAAAGGAAATCGG
>CAIJTF010000044.1 GCA_903823565.1 uncultured Flavobacteriales bacterium | reverse complement strand
TTTTAGAAATCAAGCGTTTTTTGTACCTTCCCGTTTGATTTAAACCGCCTATGAAGCTACTACTACTCTTCGCCCTGCTTTGGGCCCCTACCCTTTTGTTTTCGCAAGCTACCATTCAAGTCAAGGTGCTTAGCGTTCAAACCCTGTCCAATGTGGATTGCGATGGGATTTTTTTAGGAAATTCGGATTTTGTTTGGGAATTTACCGGAACCGATAATACCCTGGGACTAACCAATAACAACCCTGCCCTCTTTGGTATTTTTGGATTCAATTATGCCTACAAAAACAACGACAACGGTCCCTACACCATGACGTCACCTGGTGGAACCTTTTCACCAAACAACGGTTTGTTTTTTAATCATAACTACCTCTGCGTAAACGATGTACCTACAACCATTAATTTAGCATGGGAAGCTTATGAAAACGACGACGCCGGGAATTATGATGTGCTTGGTTTAACCGACGGACAAACCGGGATTCAAAACGTGACTATGCCTGTTCCTCCAGCTGTAGGTATTCTTAATTATTCGTTTACCGCTGCCAGCCAAGACGGTGGATGCGGCCAAGTGTACACCATCAACCTACAAGTGGAGCGGCTTCCTTTGGTAGTCAATTATATGCAGGATAACATTTGTGCCGCCCAAGCATTAACCTTAAATACTACCTATACCTTTGGATTTTGTAATGCAAGCCTTGAACCCAACGAACCTGCGGCTGGAGATGTACAGAACGCAGGATCCCTTTGGGCAAAATTTATAGCCCCTGCTTCCGGAAGCGTTAACGTTACCAGTGATCTTGGTGGAACCGATATTGGTACGTATTTTCAGATTTACCATGCTGCCGATGGTATGAATTGCACGGACGGCGTACACGTGGTAACCGGCCAAACCATTAAGAACAAATTCGAGTACCTTTCCCACGTCGACTTTTCGGATGGGATTGATTTCTTGGGTATTGATCCCGAGGCCGAAATTGTATTCGACGCTTGTGACCCCATCCCGTTAATTTCCTACCAAAAACTAATTCCAGGACAGACCTATTACATTCAATTCACCGCCGATAATCCCAATGAACATGGTTATTACCAGTTGCGTGTTGATGGCCTTGGTGGCGGCGCTCCCAACTTGGAAGACATTCCTTGTCTTTCCAATACCGTTACCTTCAATACCAACGCTATTTCCTCGGCCGCAAACAGCACCCCTACGACCAACTTAAGCTTTGGGTGCGCTTTTGATGGTGGAAATGCCGCAGGTGAAACGGGCCAACAACATACCTCTGCTAATCCGAACGAATACCACGCGTATGACTATCCCCACATAGGTTTAGGGAACACCTCCATGAATGAAAGCGTCTGGTTGAATTTTGTAGCCCCCAACAGTGGACGGATTACCTTTGAAGCCGATTATCAAAGTGCTTTATATGGCGAAAGTGCGGCGCTTTTTGGTTTTGACAAGGCCTTTGGCCCTGGGGTTCCCAACGATTACCTCTGCTCGAATTTAAAATATGTCGGTTCAGACGAAGGAGGTACCAATAGTTTTCTGGGCGGTGATCCTTCGGCCATTGTGAACGGTACGTGCCTAGAGCCTGGCTATAAATATTTCGGAATGATTGATCCATCCGATGCCATTACGCCATTGAGTGCTCAGAACATTAATTCATGGGTATTTGATCCCAGCGTTAGCAACCCTGCGAACAACGCTCCTGGGAACGATATCCTTTGCCTTGCCTTACAAGATACCTTGTATGAAGTTCCCGTAATTCCTGCAGGCACAAACCCTACCTTTCAGGCGGTGGCAGGATCAAACGTTCGGGCATGTCGTGAGTACCTCGCAGGTGAACCTCCCGTTGATCCCAATGCGGCCAATCGCGCCGATCAAACCGTATGGCACTATTTCGTTGGTCCTCCATCCGGTGCTGTTGAATTAAGCATTCGTGCCTACATTGGAATGAATTTATTGCGTTTCAACGTGTTTGAGTTGTTAAATGGCACCTCTTGCTACGGGGGACTAGGTCCAGCAACTTATACGGTAGATGGGACGCGCTATACGCCTTCGATTACCCCCCTACTTTCTGGAACTGCGAACTACAACGGACATCAAGAAACCTTATGCTGTTTGGATTCAGGAAAGGTATACGCCATTCAAATCGACGGTGGGTCTCCGGGCGATGAAGGTCAATACATTATTGAATACATCAAAGAACTAACCAGCGATGCCGGAGATATTTTTGCTAACAGTTCAAACGGTGGGTATTCCGATGTGAACCTTGGCGACACCCTGTATGTCTGTTACGGCGACACCGTAACACCAGGCATCCTATTGAATGGCATCGGACAATCCACAGCCTCTTTCCCAAGCTGTATAACACCAGGTTATGTGCTGCACCAAACTAATCCAGTGCCCGATCCTGTCATGAATTCTGGGTTTACCTACATAGATTCCATTCAAGGAAATGGCGTATTTGTAAATAACGGAAATGGAAACGGTAGCTTTGGTAATCCTCAATTCAACACCTTGTATTACCTATCTCCCGCGGCAGATCAAGCGGCATCATGGGGAATGTTTAATTGTAGAACCGCAACCCTTGAAACAGGAATCCCAATTGTCTATTTGCAATCGCTTACTGCGAACTTCAGCTACAATAACAACACCTGCACCGTAACATTTTCTGCGGCAGGAGGCATGAATGCCTTCAGTGGTATGCCATATTCGTATACCATTACTAATCCCTTAGGTGCAGTTGCACAAGCAGGAACCGTCAATCAAAACCAAGTATTAACATACACCGGAGCTATTGCCGGAACTTACACTGTACAAATCGGCGATGGGGCATGCACACAAATGTATACCTTCGATGCGTCCGGTTGCGCAACACCATGCTTACCTGTTACAGTGAATACTAGCTTAAGCGCTTGCGCAGGAACAAGCGTGGTCTTGCAAGGCGCGGCACAAACGCAAGCAGGCACCTACATTGATTCCTTAGTAACACCGTTAGGGTGCGATAGCGTGATCATTACACAACTCTCCTTTTTACCACAGATTCCGTTAACACAGCAATCCATAAGTATTTGCTCAGGTGGAAGTTATACCCTAAATGGAAATACCTACAATATACCGGGTGCTTATTTAGATACCTTGAATTCTTTGAACGGATGTGATAGTGTTATCTTAACAAATCTTCAATTCAGCCCAACCCTTACATCTCTTGTAAATCAAAACATCTGTTCGGGATCAAGCTATAATTTCAATGGAACGCTACTCAGTACTGAAGGAATATATACAGATACCTTAAGTGCAACAGGAGGCTGTGATTCTGTCATTATATTGGCCCTTTACATTAATCCACCCCTTACCCAGAATGTGAACGCATCAATTTGTGAAGGAGAAAGCTACACCTTCAACGGAACGGTCTTAACGGAAAGCGGGATTTATGTGGATTCTCTAAGTACCGCAGCTGGGTGTGATTCCTTAGTAACCCTTGAATTAGCGGTCACGACCTGTTCTGGAGATTTCGAAATCGCTAACATCCTTACTCCAAATGGTGACGGACAGAATGATACGTGGAAAATAGATAACCCGAATCAAATTAGTGGATGTGAGGTTAAAATTTATAACCGTTGGGGACAGCCATTATATGAAACCAGTGATTATCAGAATGAATGGGACGGAACAAAAAACAATGAACCCTTACCGGATGGGGTGTACTTCTATTCGATTGAATGTGGTGAAAAAAGCTACAACGGAGCGATTAACTTATTGAGACTTAAAAAATAAGCCATGAAAAATAAACTCATCCTCGCTTTTGTGTTTGCTTTTACTGGGATGGTATCAGCACAACAAGTTCCGCAATCCTATTTGTACGGGTATAATTTATTTTTAATCAATCCGGCGCTTTCAGGTACAAACAATTGTACGGAAATCAGCATGTCGCATCACAACCAATGGGTAAAATTGGAAGGGGCACCGATTACGAATCACTTGACCGTTTCCACCCGCCTTGGAAACCATTGGGGTGTGGGAGGACAATTTATGCTGGATAAAATCGGGATGTTGCAACAAGTCTCTGCGCTTGGAAATGTTTCCTATGGATTCTATTCCGGACAACAATCCTTGCGATTGGGCTTATCCCTGGGATACAACAATTATCGCGTAAATCCCACGAATGCGGTAGCATTCGATTTGCTTGACCCCATCGTGAATGGTGGAAACCAAAGTGCAGGGGCGATAAGTTCAGATATCGGTATCGCATATAAATTAGGTGGATTTTATGTATTTGGAAGTGTAAAACAACTCCTTAAAACCTATTCCAATTTTGGATATACGAACCTCCCCGGATACGTGCAGCGGGCCCACTATATGATGGGCGCAGGGTATGACATCCCATTGAATAATGCCTGGGAAATACGGCCAAATGTATTGTTAAGAAGCATCAACAACGTAATGCAAGCGGACTTGAATGTGGATGCCAATTACAAGCAATTTATATATTTCGGGGCTGGTTTTCGATCCCAAGTAGGGGTAGTTGCTCGCGCAGGAATCACTGTAAAAGAAAAGTTCTTTTTTGGGTATGCCTATGAAGCTCCTATCGCTAACATTGCATCATATAGCAGCGGTTCGCACGAAGTGATGTTGAAAATGACGCTTTGCCGTCCAGAACGCACGAAGGTGGCAAAAACAAAACTCGATACCATCATCAAAACCATTGAGCGAATTGACACCGTGTTCATTACCCAAACGGAGCGCTTCGTGGATACAATCTACGTAGATAAATCGATGGAGCCATCGAAAACACCAGACAACCTGGGTGCCGTTTCTAAAACGATCTTGTTTGAATTTGACAAATCATTAGTTAAGAAAGAAAGTTTCGGAGAATTGGAAAGTATCGTCAATTTATTGGAGATGAATCCTACGTATAAACTTTCTTTGGAAGGCCACACGGATGCGGTAGGAACTGAAGCATATAACGTTGGCTTATCTAAAAACCGAGTGAATGCTGTGCGGGATTTCTTGGTAATGAATGGCATTGCAGCAGAACGCATAATTATCAAGCATCACGGTGAAGGAAAACCGGTAGCTACAAATGACAACGCGGATGGTCGAAAATCAAACCGCCGCGTGGATGTTGAAATCATACGCCCATAATTGAATTTAACAAGCGCATATGGAAAAGTTACGTCTTAGAAAGTAGAAAGCGAATTGAATTCACTAACTTTGAGTTAAATCATTAAAATCAATCGTATGAAAAAATTAGTACTAAGTTTATTTTTAGGAGCTTCCATGGCTTCCTTAAACGCCCAAATAATCACCAATGGTGATTTTGAACAGCCGGCCACTCCCCTGTTACCCGGAGTAGCTACCGATTGTCCAGGATGGGGTCTTGGTTTTTACACCATGGAAACAGGCAATGCCTATCAAGGTACTCAATCGGCTAAATTAACCACTATTGTTGATCCCGCTACAGCAGCTGCGATTCAATGGCCAACCGATACCTTAGCAGGAATTATGCAACAGGAGTATACCTCATCCATCGCGAATGCAGGAAGCTTGACCTTGGATTTTGCTTTTAACCACAACGTGGCTGCAGGAGATTCTGCCATCGTAATTTGTCAAATCGCTGATACCATGGGCGCTGGACCAAACGACGATGTATTGTTATATCAAGCGTATGGCGTTTATGTGGGTAACTCAAACGGATGGCAAACGGCTTCAATTCCGATGATGCCAATCCCTGGAACCATGGGGTCAGCAAACTATGCCATTGTATTAGCTTCTTCTTCCATTGGAGCAGCTTTTGGTACCAACCCAGGAACTCCAAACAGCACCTTGTGGTTAGATAACGTAGCCCTTAACGGTGGGGCAAACGTCATTGAAGTTGCTGCCGCGGTGAACGTTTACCCAAATCCTACCGCTGGGTCTTTAACCTTTGATGCCTCTGAGGCAATTGCTAGCGTTGAAATCTACGGAATGGATGGTAAGTTGGCGTTGGAAGCTTCTGCTGCAAACGTGGACATTTCTAACCTACCGAATGGAATCTACCACTACAGCGTAATGACTGTAACCGGTAAAATATTGAAAGGAAAAGTTTCTAAAATCTAAGGATTTACAGACATACGTATTAAAGCTCGCTTCGGCGGGCTTTTTTTTTATAAATTGATTTGCTGAAAAAATACACTTAAAGGCACTTGGTAATAATCTAAGATCGTTTTTAATGTACTCAACGTAATATTCACACGGCCAGTTTCAACCCTTGAAATGTGAATGCCCGTATCGTTGTAAAAATCTTCTTGCGTTAAATTTCGTTGCTTCCTTAAGACCTTCAAGCCATCTACGGTTGAACGCAATAAAGCTTGATCCTTAAGTTGTGCTTTTGCCATCGACACAAAATGACGAATTCATCAGTGATTTATTAATGACTTATTTGTCATTTTAATTTTTTTATGTACATTCGTGACATATTTGTCATTTTAAAAATTAAAAACTATGAAAAAACTATTATTATTTATTGCTTTTGGCAGCTTGTATGGAAGTATTGTGGCGCAATCAAGATTACATATTATTGATGGTAGCCAAACAGATGTTAACCATAAAAACACGAAGAAAAAACAAACTATAAAAAACATCAGTTGCCAAGACACATTAAGATATGCAGAGGCCAAGGAACAAATATTATCAGCTAATCCAACATATTATTATCTGGAATTAGATCGTGCTTCCAATGAAGAAATTTCGATGGCCTTTACAGCTTCGTTCCCCAATACAATTCACGGAGTAGAGATTAATGCTAGACGTAATTCATTTTCTGCTCCTGCAAGCGTGGTTGTTCAAGCAGCAATTTATTCAGCAAATCAATCCTTCGAACCAACTACACCCATTGGTTCAGCAACAATTACAATTTCGAATGCTGCAAATTTTCAGTATTACATTATTAACTTTCCAGCGCCGTTATTAGTAAACGGAAACTATTGTGTTGTTATAAAACCCATTACAACAAATGGTATAGTTGATTTAATAGTCAACGATGTAGCGGTAAGTGGCCATGACGAGATGTTTTGTAAATTTAAATCGGATTTCTATGCGTCGAGCAGCGGACAATGGATTTCAATTCCAAGTTTTAATGAATTTGTTGTTCAGCCGGCGAATTTTGAACCCTTGGTTGCACCAATAGTAAGTTATCCTCTACAAACACAAATAATAGCGAATGAGCAAATTATTTGTAAAGACGAAAACTTGGCATTAAATGCTCAAATTAATCCGAATGGTATCTATGGAAATAGATTTTACAATTGGTATTCTTTCTTGTCCCATTTTAATCCCGGTACAATTGACTCCACGCTGAATTGGCAAACACCTAATTCAACAATTTCGATGAATTCTTATGGTACTCAAACAAATGTTCAATATAACACTGTAGCTCAGCATAATGTCACGCTGCTAAATAATTTTGGTTTATACTCAACATGCCTTGACCAAGACACAGTTATAATTACCATTAATGAGCCTAGCACTAACGCCGGAAATGACATCACCCTTTGCGAAGGGGAAACAGTTACACTAAATGGCTCAGGAGCGAATACATATACATGGGATAATGGTGTTTTAAATGGTGTAGCATTTAATCCTTCAAATTCAGGTTCGTACATTGTCACCGGAACTAGTGTGTATGGATGTTCAAAGAATGATACAATAGATGTAACCGTGAATGCTGTAGATAATGCTACAATTACAGAAACACACCTTGACTCTGTTACCATAAATAGTACAACTTACTATGAAACAGGTATCTACACCCAAACCTTAACTAATGTAAATGGCTGCGATAGTATCATTACCATAAACTTAACCATTAATCATACGGGATTAAATAACTTGTTGCAATTAAACAACAAGAAACCATTGTATTTTATTGATTTAAATGGTAAGATTATCACACCAAGAAAAAACACCTTTATGCTTGCTATATTTGAAGATGGTGAAATCGTTAGAGTATTTGAAATGGAATAGGGTTAATTTTAAGTTGATTCCATTAAAGCTCGCTTCGGCGGGCTTTTTTTTTTTAGATGTCTTTTCCATAGGAATGAATATCCCCATGGTTCTCTTCTATTTGGTCTTTAATAAATTGAACCGACTTAGCCAGCATAAATATATCTGGGGTGGAAAACTGTTTGAGCCATAACCAGCTTTCTTCGTTGTGATCAATTGCACGCCCCAAATGAAACAACAGGTCAAATCGGTTCTCCATAAGCCAATGTTGAGCGGATTCTAATCCTTCCGCTGCATTAATCATCGCCATTAGGTGGGCAAAGCCATGATTCATTAACCAATCCCGGGATTCTTGAACCAAGAAAATGGCATTCGTGGCATGAAATAATTCTACATAACCGTTTTCCTTCAACCACAGTTGAACGGTTTTATCACCTTCGACCGCTTTGGTCCAAAGCAATATGACTTGGGGAGGATAATTAATGGGTTTCAACCCTACTTCTTTGGGCTTATCTTCCTTTGCTTTTTTAGAAAACCATTTTCTTAACATACTAGAAAAACCAAAGTCCCATGAAGATGGCTACAAAAACACAAATCAAATCTACAAAAAGCATCGTTGCCAAGGTATAGCGGGTATTGGTAACCCGAATGGATCCAAAATACAAAGCGACGACATAAAACGTAGTTTCCGCACTGCATTGAAAAATACAAGCTAATCTACCGGTTAAGGAATCTGGCCCATGAATGGACATCGCATCCAACATGAAGCCCCTTGATCCGCCCGAACTGAAGGGTCTTAATAAAGCTACCGGCAATGAATCGGTAATTTCCTTAGCAACCCCAATTTGTAAAAAGAACCACGAAATGGCGCCTGAAATCAACTCAAATAAGCCGCTGTTTCTAAGCAAAGAAATGGCCACCATAATGCCCAAAATGTATGGAAAAACGGTTACGGCCGTGTTCATCCCGTTCCTCGCACCAACCACGAAGGAATCAAAAATATTGGTTTGCTTCTCAGTGAATTGCTTTTCCTTTACAAAAGCATAAATCAAGATTAGAAAAATGACCCCCAGCAAAAGTATGGAGGAAAAATTCGAAGTGAATTGATTCTTACCAATGATGTCCAAACTTCCAATATAAAAAAGTAAGCCTGTTATCGCCGAAAGAATAACCATTAAGGTAAGGATAAGCACCCCACTTAACACGTTTATTCTTTGCCTAAATGCTACAATTAAAAGGGCCGCCAAGGTCCCAATGAACGAAGTAATGATGCAGGGTAGCATGACATCCGCAGGATTAGAGGCATGGGCTGCTGCTCGATAACCGATGATGGAAGTTGGAATCAAGGTCAATCCCGCAGCATGCAGACACAAAAACATGATTTGGGCATCGCTTGCCCTGCTCTTGTCAGGATTGATTTCTTGTAAACTTTCCATAGCCTTAAGACCAAATGGCGTTGCAGCAGAATCCAGACCCAGGAAATTCGCTGAGAAATTTAGGGTCATATAAGAAATACTCGGGTGGTTTTTCGGGACCGATGGAAAGATTTTCGTAAAAAATGGACTTAAGCGCTTCGCCAAACGATCCGAAGCTCCTGAATCCACCAACAACTGCATCAAACCTGCGAAAAAGGCTAGCGTGGCAATTAAGGGAAGAACGATGTCTATAATCGTATTTTTAGCCGTTTCAATAATTCCATCCACCTTCTGTTTTCCACCCGTAACCTTGACAATACGTTCGCCCGTTGCCTTTTGAACCCCCGCTTTGAGTAGGGCAATTTCATAAGTTGTGTCAATGTCGGATGGATTCTTGTTAATCACCAACTTACCGTCTTCCGACAGAAGTAGGGTATCCTTAATTTCTTTTGGTAGTTTATCCAAATAGACTTCTTTCAAAAGATAGGGATTGTCCTTTTTGCCCGTGATGGCAAATTCAAGGCTGTAATGTTTCTGGGTAAGCGACCCAACGAGAATAAACAGAATGGAAGAAACAAAAATAACGAGCCAAAATCTACTGAGTACCATAAATACGAAGATCGAATTATTTTTCAAGCAAAAGCCATCAGAGGGAAAATAATATTAACAAGAGTCGTTCAAAGGATTGCTGTATGAGCGGTGTACGCTTTTCCTAAACAATCTTGCTACCTTCGTGTTTTAGTTCCAATGCGTTTAGAATTTCATTCCGCTGCCTCTCGGGGATTCGCCGACCATGGTTGGTTGAAAGCTAACCACACTTTTAGTTTTGCCTCTTGGTTTAATCGCTATCGCATGCATTTTGGTGCGCTTCGTGTGCTCAACGATGACGTCGTTGCGCCTTCCATGGGCTTTGGTATGCACCCGCATGACAACATGGAGATTATTACCATTCCATTAAAAGGGGCCTTAAAGCATGAGGACAGCATGGGCTTTTCTGAGGTGATTCATGCCGGAGAAGTTCAGGTAATGAGCGCTGGAACCGGAATTTATCACAGCGAATTTAACGCGAGTGCTACCGAAGCAATTAATTTGTTTCAATTATGGATTTTCCCAAATAAGAAAGACGTAACGCCACGCTATCAACAACTGGCCTACACGGCTTCCGACATGAAGGATTCCTTTTTACAATTGGTTTCCCCGGAACCAACGGATGAAGGCCTTTGGATTCACCAACAGGCTTGGATTCATATGATAGACATGTCAGCCAATAGCCGTCAAACATACCAGCTAAAACAACCCAACAACGGGGTATATTGCATGAATATTGAGGGTAAAAAAATGATAGATGAACAGCCTTTAACATTTCGGGATGCTCTAGGCATATCGGAAACGGACCAATTTGAAATTTTAGCCGAAGAGCCAGGTCGTTTGCTCCTCATCGAAGTACCCATGAATTTTTAATAACACCATGAACCAACTCCTTATCGATTCCCTACAATGGCGATACGCCACCAAAAAGTTCGATTCCGAAAAAATAATTGCGGAACACGATATCAAAACCTTGCTAGATGCAATCCAACTCACTCCTTCCTCTTATGGTTTGCAACCGATTAAAGTTCTCGTCGTTGAGAATAAAGACCTTCGAACGGAAATTCAGGCGATAGCGTGGAACCAAGCACAAGTGGTGGACGCCTCCCATTTAATAATCTTTTGCCATTACACGCACATCGATGATGCCTATGTGGATCAACACGTCCAATTAATGGCCAACACAAGGAATCAAGCGATTGAGAAACTCGATGGATTCGGCAACCATGTTAAGGGAGCGCTTTCACAAATGGAAGCGAGCCACATGAAGCATTGGACTGCAAAACAAACCTATATTGCTCTTGGGCAATTGCTTCTCGCTTGCTCCCTATTGAAAATTGATGCAACCCCAATGGAAGGATTTGATATCCAAAAGTTGAACGAATTGTTAAAATTGGACCAAAAAAACCTGTCGTCATCCTTGCTCTGCCCCATTGGATACCGCCACGAAGAGGATGCCTATGCAAGCCTAAAAAAAGTAAGAAAGCAGGCCACGGATCTTTTCGAATTTCATTAAGGGCTACCGGTTCAAAGAACCCAACTTTTTCGCTAAGGATTTGTACCTTTGAAGCATGAGGAATTTTATAACGCTCTTTGCTGTTTTCGCCATGGGTTATCTAGCTTTTGGGCAAATGGCTTGCAGTCAATCCGATCGACAAACCATACGAGAAATCCTTGAGGCCAACAAAAAGGGTAACTTCAATCCATCGATTCAAAAACAGTTGCCGCTTACACAGGTAAACCACCTCTGGCATCTTTCGTTTTTAGCGAAAACCAACCGCGAATTCAACCGCGAATCTTATGAAAAACAAGGACTTCTTGTTGGCCACCCCATCAATGGTATAGTCAGCATAAAAATCCCTCTACATTCCTTAGCAAAAATAGACCAACTTCAAGGCGTTGAATACCTTAGCATAGCGCATAAAATGAGTCCACAATTGGATAAAGCGGTTCATGATGTTGGTGCAGATAGTGTACAACAAGGAATTGCGTTACCGAGTGCGTATCGTGGTAAAAATGTACTTATTGGGGTAACGGACTGGGGATTTGACTACACGCATCCTGTCTTTTACGATTCGCTTTTAAATCAAACCCGAATCATAGCGGCTTGGGATCAATTTAAAACGAATGGTCCGCCTCCCAACGGATTTTCGTATGGAACGGAATACCAAGGTCAAGCTGCTTTATTAGCAGCTGGCAGTGATACTGCCAATATTTACAGTTACTCAACCCACGGGACCCATGTCGCTTCTATTGCTGGAGGCACCGGAGCAGGTAGTATATATCGGGGTGTAGCGTACGATGCTAATTTTCTTTTCGTCACCTTTTTAGTAGACGAAGCTGCCGTTTTGGATGCATGGGATTGGATGTATCAAAAATCTCAAGCCCTAGGTAAAAGGTTAGTGATTAATATGAGTTGGGGACTGTATCATTTCGGGACCTTGGACGGGCAATCGCTGTTAAGTCAAGCCATCAGCGCGTACACCGATTTGGGGGTCGTTTTTGTGAATTCAGCTGGTAACAATGGAAACGTAAATTTCCACCTTAAAAAAACGTTTAGCGGTAACGAACTCAAGACAAAAATCGACTTTTATTCGTATGCATCGAATCCCAACATGTGGGGACAAAGCATACATGCTTGGGGAGAGGTGGGACAGACTTTCTCGAACGGAATAATTGTAAAAAATAACGCCAATGCAACCCTTATCGAATCTCCTTATTATGCCACCCATAATACCAATGCGTACATCGATACTTTTCTGGTGGCTGGAACGGATACGGTTTTTTACAATATCGCGGCGGACTCTGCTCATCCCTTGAACCAAAAACCACAAATGCGCCTTCGCGTGAAATGTACAAACACCGCCTTAAAGATTCTACTAAAATCTACGGCACCTGCTGGAACCGTGCACTATTGGAATGTCACGGAACTAACCAATGACGTTGGAAATTGGGGGATGCCCTTTTCGTACAGCGGTACAGGAACAACTCCTGGCGATGCGGATCATGGCATTTCGGAACCCTCATGTTCCGATGATGTTATAAGCGTAGCGGCCTACGCCCCTTCCTACACAACCGCCGGTGGGGCAAACGTAGGTGGAGGACTAGCCAGTTTCTCTAGCCATGGACCAAGGTATGATGGAATCATGAAACCTGATATTGCAGCGCCTGGTGTATCGATTGCCAGTGCCATTTCCTCTTTCACGGATGCCAATTACACCTCGGTTGGAAGCGTTAACTTCAACAATACAACCTATGCTTTCGCAAAGTTTTCAGGGACTTCTATGGCCGGGCCCGTCGTTGCGGGGATTTGTGCCATGATGCTCGAAGCCAATCCGTGGCTCAGTGCGCAGCAAGTGAAAAGTATTATTCAACAAACGGCCAGAACGGATAATTTAACGGGAGCAATACCGGTTGGAGGAAGTCCACTTTGGGGAATGGGAAAAGTAAATGCCTATGCCGCTGTTAAGGAAGCCCTGAATTTGGTTTCTGTAAATTTTCCGAGCCCCTCAATCCCATTACTACCCTACCCTAACCCCTGCAATAAGGAAATTCGGCTCGATGCACGATTTCACGCCTTACCATACGGAACCGTAGTAGACCAAAAAGGAGCGATTATCAAACTCCCAATCCTAGATGGAAAAATAAATACCGAGTTTTTGAAGGAAGGAAAATATACCCTTGTCTTAAACTTCGAAGGACACGTCGTGCGCTGCGATTTCGTAAAAATAAACTAGTACCTCATGGAAATCGTTCCTATTTCCAGCGCAGAATTACCGATCGTTTCAGCACTTTCGAGAAAGATATGGCCCATTTGTTACAAGGATATTATTTCCGAAGAACAAATAGACTACATGTTGAATAAAATGTATGCTTTGGAAGCCTTACAGGACAATGTTCAAAAGGGGCACCGCTTTGCATTGATTCATACCGGTGTGGAAGCCATGGGATTCTGTTCGTTTGAAGTTCATTTTCCCGACCCCGGGATTAGCAAATTGCATAAGCTTTATGTGTTGCCAAATCAGCATCACCAAGGAATGGGAAGTGCCTTGTTATCGTATGCCGTTCAAGAAGCAAAAAAGAACCAGTGCCACACCATTTTCCTCCAAGTGAATAAAAAAAATCCTGCGATAGCCTTTTATCAAAAAAATGGGTTTATGATTAAAGAGGAGGCCGTTTTCGATATTGGACAAGGGTTTGTGATGGATGATTTCATCATGCACATGAGTTGGTGAAAATTTGTACCTTCGCAACATGCTGAAAATCGACATGCATACGCATATTTTGCCAAGGCAAATGCCGAACTGGACAGCGAAATTCGGTTACGGAAAGTTCATTCATTTAGAATCCAATGACGACGGTTCTGCCAACATGATGCAAGGGGGAATGTTTTTTCGTCGCATCCTCGAGAATTGTTGGGATGAATCGCTTCGCATCAAGGAGTATGAGAACTACAATACGCACGTTCAGGTCGTTTGCACCATTCCTGTGATGTTCTCGTATTGGGCTAAGTCCAAGGATTGTGCAGAATTATCGCGTTTTTTGAATGACCACATTGCTGAATTAGTTGACCGCTATCCTAACAATTATATTGGTTTAGGTACCGTTCCGATGCAAGATGCGGAAGAAGCCATTAAAGAACTCGAGAGAATCAAGAAAATTGGACTTGTCGGTATACAAATAGGATCCAATATCAACGATGAAAACCTTAGCGAGGAAGCCTTTTTTCCGATCTTTGAAGCATGTAGTAGGCTCGGTTTGGCCGTTATGATTCATCCATGGCAAATGATGGGATTCGAGAGCATGAAAAAATACTGGCTACCGTGGTTGGTGGGAATGCCAGCAGAAACCTCAAGAGCTGCATGTTCCATGATATTTGGTGGCGTTTTAGAGCGTTTACCTTCATTACGGGTATGCTTTTCCCACGCTGGCGGGTCGTTTTTACCCACCTTAGGCCGAATCGAACATGGATTTAATTGTAGACCCGACTTAGTAGCCATTGATAACGAAGTGAATCCTCGGAATTACTTAGGTAAATTTTGGGTAGACAGCATAACCCATGACATCGATGCCCTAAAATATATTCTTCAACTGCAAGGGTCAAAACGGGTATGCCTAGGTTCCGATTATCCTTTTCCACTAGGAGACCTTGAGATTGGTAAATTCATAGAAGAAAGCGATATCCCAATTCAAGCCATTGAAGATATGTTTTCAACGGCAACCTTAGAATGGTTAGGCTTGGAAAAAGGCTATTTTACCAAGTAATCATGAACACAAAAAAGCGTTTTCTTTTTCTAGTACTTTTCGTATCGGTTTTACTTGCATGTAAGAAAAAAACGAGCGACAAATCGATCCATTTTTTTTCTGAACTTATCCCTGGGAGCAAGTACCATCAAGAAAATGGAACCTGGTGGGGGTACAATCAACAAAAAATAGTTCGGTTTCAAAATCGGGTCTTCATGGCTGTCGTTGAAAATGAAAACCTAGACCTAGGTTTGCCCAATGCTGGAAATCCTTCGATGGTCTACCTCTATGCTAAAACGGGAGATCAATCTTGGAGTAAAGGAGTCGGTTTTCCTACCTCTCGTCCTGTAAACCTACTGATGGACTCCGAAGGATGCTTGCATGTGTTTGTATTTGAACCCACCGAAAATAGTCCTACTGAAAACGGTTCTCTAGGTAAACTTAAACACTATTGGTTACCAAATGCCCATTTGGGTGACCTATTCTCCTTTCAAAGCGAAACCGTAGTAGACCATAGTCCAGGTCAAAGCGAAACCGTGAATATCCGCATTGGAGCCTCCATAGCTGGAAACGATTGGATGTACATCTCCTTCGGACTAAATCAAGACGTTAAGGTGTACAGCAAACACGTTCATGGTCAGAATTGGAATGAAGAGCAAGCCGGTACGAACCTCGGGAATTCTTATTATTACCCATTTGTTGCAACTAAAAATAACGAACCCTGTTTGCTAGCTATTCAAGACGATTATGTTGGACCTGGTCTTCCCGCGATTTATTTCAAGAATAAGTTCTTTTCACGAAGCAATGGACTATGGACGGAGCAAACCATTACCGATTTAAGCACCCATCCCCTTACCAGCTCAAGAAATAAACTCGTGGATAATTGTGAACTCGTTTCCGATGAAAACCAAGAGATTTACGGTATTTATCAAACGATGCTGAATCCCAATAACAGTTGGATGTCCACCTTTTACCAAATAAAATTCAACCCAAACCAAACCACGGAAACGAAAGCGATTCCACTGGAGGTAGATGACATAAACCGCATTCGAATTTTTCCCTATCAAGGCGAACTTTTTTATTTCTGTATCAGCTATAACCATTTGTATGTTAAAAGAGGCTTGAACGGCACCCTAACCGAAATAAACCTCCCACAATTTCAGTCGGGCAATTATCTTTACCTCGCCAATAGCACTAACGGCACGAGCCATCAAGAATCCTATATCGACCTATTATTGCTAAATGGTAACGCAGCAGATTATCCCTTTGCCAAAAACTATTACGTTCGAATTCCTAAAACGGAATTATTGAAACTCTAACTAGGTAATACCTTTATTCTTAGCTTGTAAAGGATCGAATAGTGCCTTCCTTCCGAATTCCCACGAAGTAAATATTACAACGATTTGTTTTTGTTCGAATGTGGATTTTGCGCCGGATTGCAGTGTTAAGGATGTGAAACCCATCGTTTCCGAAAACAACCAAGGTCAACCTCTCGTCCTACCAGATGACTCTACGCAAATTATCACAATAGAAAAACATCCGTATTTAGTGAGTAAAATTGTTGATGATATTATTACAAAAACCGAAATATGAAAGAAATTTTAGAACCTGATACTTTTGTCAATGAATGTGCCGTTCAAGCATAGCAAAAAGCGGTTAAAATAATGATTGTACTAGTGCAAATTTGGTAGCAACATTAATTAGATATTTTCGTAATTCATTTCATTATAAGTCAATTTATGAAAAAATATGTTTTAATTATTCTTGGAATTTCTGTTGCCATTGGAATTACAGCATTCATTTCAATATCGAATAAAAAACAATCTACAGACGAGTTAAATAAAAATTCAAAGAATTTAGCAAACGACAGTATTCCTTTGATAGTCATGGGATCTTTCCTAAATTTAAGTGAGGATATAACGCTGGATAGTTTAAAAATCAAATTGGAAAACGGTTCTGTTTTTTGCACCAAAGACATTTCTAAATCACTTCAGGATAAATTTAAATTGATCAAAGAACCAAAATCAATTCAGCTCGGAAAATTCAATTTCACAAGTAGAAAAGATTTAGTTATTACCACATTAGACTCTGTAAATCAACAATTTTTAGCGAAAAAAGTAGAGGCGATTAATTTCTTTAAAGACCCTTCAAAATATCCGTTATGGTTACCCTACGAATCAGATGATTTCGATTTTCAGAAAGAAATAACCACGTACACACATACCGGAGTTACAGCAATAACTCGAAGAACTGGTCCTGTTTTAAATACAAAAGGAATTGATTTTTATTTGGCGAATATTTTCCCGTTTTTCAAAAATCGGGAATTGGTTCATATCAGCAATGAGGTGAGTAATCAAGATTCATGCGTGTATGAAACAATGAAGATGAAATTTGCCACAAAAACAGAACATTTTGAGATATTCAATCGACTGAAAGTGAATATTGTTGAGTTAACCGGTAATCACAACTTAGATGTGGGTGAGCAACCGTATTTGAATTCGTTGAAATGGTACAAAGACCACAATATGAAATACTTTGGTGGTGGTGCAACACCCGAAGAAGCCAATAAACCACTAATTATCGAATTGAAAGATAAACGTAAAATTGCGTGGATTGGATTTAATGAACTTTGTCCTTGTGGTGAATGCGCCGATAAAAAAATGGGATCCAATCGCTATGTAGAAGCTAAAGCGAAAAAATTGATCGATTCATTAAAAAATCAAGTGAAGGTCGATTACATTTTGGCCTGTGTTCAATACGGTGAAGTGGACTCCTATTCACCTACTCCAAATCAGAAAAAGATTTGTCAAAAACTCATTGATTTTGGCGCTGATGTAATCATTGGTTCTCAGGCTCATCAAGCGCAGGAAATTGCCTTATACAAGGGAAAATTAATTTTCTACGGTTTAGGAAATTTTATGTTTGATCAAATTCATCGTTTGGGTGTGCGACAAGCATTCTTTCTTGAATGTTATTTCTACAATGGAAAAATCATTCAATTTCAACCTGTTTATACCTTTATGAACGAGGAGCGCCAACCTACTCCGGCAAACAATTCAGAAAAGTTAGAGATTCAAAAAGTAGTATTGAAAGAGTACAACTTTTAAAGGTCTTTTCCCAATGCACATAGCCATTTTTTAACAGGGAATACCAACGCAATGCTCAATGCTAATGCATCGATAGGTTCATTTCCTTTGCAAGGAATTCATCCTTGGCATATTGATTAATATCCACCATTAGAAAAGCTGGAATCTGATATACAATATCCGAATTGCATTGGTCTAGGTGAAATTGGGTTAGATAAAATTTGTTGTACTTATTTTAAACTTCAACGAAAACAATTCTTTCAATAGATTGAACTTTCTGAAAAATACCAATTGCCTCTTATCGTGCATTGTGTCCAGACGAGCGACAAATTGTTTGAATTAAAAATAGAAATAAAACCAAGAGATTTACGGTATTTATCAAACGATAATGAATCCCAATGACTGTTGGATGTCTACCTTTTACCAAATAAAATTCAACCAAAACCAAACCACGGAAACGCAAGCGATTCCACCGGAAGTAGACGACATTAATCGCATTCGAATTTTTCCCTCTCAAGGCGAATTTTTTTAATTCTGTAAAACTATTACGTTCGAACTCCTAAAACGGAATTGTTGAAACGCTAACGAGGTAATGCCTTTATTCTAGCTTGGAAATGATCGAATAGTGCCTTCCTACCGTATTCTAGCAAAGAAATTATTGGCTAATGCAACGAAGATGCTCCTTAATTTTTTTGGCTTTCGTTTTTATGTCGTTTAAATCATCGCCCAAAATCGATACATGCCCCATTTTTCGGAACGGTTTGGTGTGCGCTTTACCGTACAAGTGAACGTAAACGCCAGGCATGGCTAGTACCTCCTCAAGCCCGGAATACACCGCTGGACCTTCAAATCCTTTTTCTCCCAGGATGTTTATCATGGCGGCTGGTTTTATTAAACCCGTATCACCCAAGGGTAGGTTCAAAATGGCCCGAAGGTGCTGTTCAAACTGAGAGGTATAACACCCTTCAATGGTTTGGTGACCCGAATTGTGCGGACGTGGAGCGATTTCATTCACCAAGAGTTCTCCAGAAGCAAGCAAGAAAAATTCAACCGCCAAAAGCCCTACCATTTCTAAGCGGCTTATTACGTCTCTAGCAAGGCGTTGCGCATTTTCCTCAAGCTCTGACGTAATTCGTGCAGGAGAAAACTGAAAGGCCACTAAATTCGCTTCCGAATTAAACTCGCATTCTACCGTCCCGAAGGAACGAACCTCTCCCTTTTCATTGCGTGCAACTATGACGGAAAGTTCTTTCTCGAAGGGAATCATTTTTTCAATAACCGAGGGCTCCATAAATCGGTTTTCCCAATCCGAAACTGACCGAATTATCTTCACCCCTTTTCCATCGTATCCGCCAACCCTCAGTTTTTGCACAAAAGGAAAATCCATGGGAACTTCTCCAGAATACCCTTCTTCCAGTAGCATAAATCCGGCAGTGGGAATGGTGTTTTTTTCGTAAAACGCTTTTTGTAATCCTTTATCCTTTATGAGCGTAAGCACCCGGGGTTGGGGAAATACACGCTTTCCTTGTTCCTCCAATTGGTACAATGCGTCAACGGAAACATGCTCTATTTCTACGGTAATCACGTCAAAAGACTGGCCAAAATTAAGCACCGTTGCCTCATCAGTTATCAATCCTTGGGTAAATCCATGAGCAATCAATCCGCAAGGTGCCTCAGCATCATTATCTAGGCAATGAATTTCTACATCCAAGTTGATCGCCTCCTGGATAAGCATTCTGCCGAGCTGACCGCCACCCAATACCCCGATTTTCTTTGTCATTCGTTGTGTAACTGTTTTGCAAAGATAGCGAATCCAAAAGACGATTTACGCGAAGCGTTTTTTCGTACCTTTGCTACAATCAATGTACATGGAGGAGATTAACTTACACGACAAAGCATTTGTTCCATACTTAACCGAAGTGGAAATACAAAACGCTATTTGCGACATCGCTACACAAATCAATGCAGCCTACGAAGGCAAGGAAGTTTTATTTCTTTCGGTTCTCAATGGCGCCTTTATGTTTACCTCAGATTTGATGAAGAAAATCACCCTGCCCTGTGAAATTTCCTTCATAAAGGTGAGTTCGTATTTGGGTACAGAATCTACCGGACGAGTCGATGAACTCATCGGATTAAATACCTCAGTTTCCGGAAAACATGTCATCATTATTGAAGACATAGTAGACACTGGTATTACTATTGACAAGGTGATCAAATTACTCGAAATGCAAAATCCTGCAACCATTGAAGTCTGTGCCACCCTATTTAAAAAAGTGGCCTATCAAGGACAGCATCCACCAAGGTATTTCGGTTTCGAAATTCCCAATAAATTTGTGGTTGGTTATGGACTAGATTACGACCAACTCGGAAGGAACTTACCAGCAATTTATCAAGTGAAAAATTAATCAGATGTTAAACATTGTATTATTTGGCCCACCTGGGGCGGGAAAAGGAACACAATCGGAGCGACTCATTGAGCACTATGGTCTTGTTCATCTTTCAACCGGGGACATTTTTCGTTTTCATTTAAAAAATGAAACAGAACTGGGTAAACTAGCCAGAACCTATATGGATCAGGGGCATCTGGTACCCGATGAGGTTACTATCCATATGCTCAAGGACGAAGTCACCAAGCACTCCAACCCCAAAGGATTCATATTCGATGGATTTCCAAGAACCAATCCCCAAGCAGAGGCATTAGACGAATTGCTTCGGGAATTGAATACGACCATTAGCGTTATGTTAGGATTAGAAGTCCCGGAGGAGGAATTAAAAACTCGGCTCAAAAACAGGGCGTTGAGCAGTGGGCGCGCCGATGATGCAGATCCAGAAATAATAGCCAATCGAATCAATGTTTATAATCGGGAGACGGCCCCCGTGAAAGCGTACTATGCCGCTCAAGATAAATACGTAGCCATCGATGGAATCGGTTCCATAGATTCCATAACCGAACGGCTTTTTGCCGCGATAGATGCAAGAAAATAATGGCTTCAGACAACTTTGTAGATTACGTTAAAATACACACTAAATCTGGAAACGGAGGCGGAGGTTCAACCCATTTTAGAAGGGAAAAGTATATTCCTAAAGGTGGACCTGACGGAGGCGATGGCGGAAGAGGCGGTCACGTCATTGTACGGGGCAACAAGCAACTTTGGACGCTTTTGCATTTAAAGTACCACAAACACATCAAAGCGGAACACGGTGTTCACGGTTCTGGAGCCTTAAAAACTGGGGCACAAGGAAAGGATATGTACATAGAGGTGCCCCTTGGTACCATTGCGAAAGACGGCGAGACGGGAGAAATTTTATTTGAGATTACTGAGGATGGTGAAGAGCAAATAATTGAGCGTGGCGGAAGGGGAGGTTTGGGAAATAACCATTTTAAATCTGCAACCAACCAAACCCCGCGTTATGCCCAACCGGGAGAACTGGGAATGGAAGGGTGGAAAATACTAGAATTAAAAATACTAGCAGACCTTGGTCTTGTAGGTTTTCCAAATGCCGGAAAAAGCACCCTGTTATCCGTTCTTTCAGCGGCCAAACCTGAAATCGGTGACTATCCATTTACAACGCTGCGCCCTAACCTGGGGATCGTATCTTATCGCGACCACCGTTCGTTTGTTATGGCCGACATTCCTGGGATTATCGAAGGAGCCCATGCCGGGAAAGGACTTGGGTTGCGGTTTTTAAGGCATATTGAACGCAACGCCGCTTTGTTGTTTATGATTCCTGCCGATACCAACGACATAAAAAAAGAATACCAAATTCTTTTGAAAGAATTAAAAAAATACAATCCCGAGTTGGTTCAAAAAAGACGGTTGTTGGCTATAACGAAGTGCGATATGCTCGATGAGGTTATGATAAGCCAAATGAAAAAACTCATTCCGAAAGATGTTTCGACGTGTTTTATTTCATCCGTGACACAGTTTGGATTAAACGAACTTAAAGATTCAATTTGGAAAGCACTAACGGAATGATCGAATGGCTCGAGCATATCGACCAAGGGGCCTTGCTCTGGATCAATGGATGCAATTCGCCTTTTTTCGATACCGTTTTTTGGACCTTAAGTAAACCCATAAGCCTTCTTCCCATTTATCTGGTATCTGCTTATTTATTACTGAAGGATCATTCCACAAAAAAGGCATTGACGATTATATTTCTTTCCGTTTGTACGGTGATTATAACCGATGTGGTTTCCACGCAAGTTTTCAAGGAAGGCGTGAAGCGCTATCGACCCTCTCATCATTTGCAACTCGGCCCAAAACTTCACTTTTACGAACAATCTCCTGGTGTATTTTACCGCGGAGGGAAATACGGATTCTTCTCCTCCCATGCATCGAATTTAGCCGGTTTTTTCGCCTTTATATACCCATGGTTTTTGCAGAGAAGAAAACCTTGGATTTGGATTTTAGCGGTAGTAACTACACTGGTTTGTTACAGCCGTATGTACCTCGGTGTGCACTACCCTAGCGATATTCTAGCAGGAATAACCTTTGGGACTGTCGTTGGAATGGTAATGCGTCGTATTTTTAAACGCTATTTAAACGCATGAATTGGTTATTCGTTTTCATTGGAGGAGGCATAGGAAGCCTGGTTCGATTTTTTATCAGTGTTAAACTTCCATACCAAGGTGGAATTCCATGGGCCACCCTCCTAAGTAATCTCCTCGCATCTGCCGTATTGGGCGCATTGCTATTGATAGGTAAAAACGACCAAAAACCTGAATGGCTTCTACCTCTTTTAGGAATCGGTTTTTGCGGTGGCTTTAGTACGTTTAGCACCTTTTCCGCTGAAAGCATTCAGTTGCTTCAACAGGGTAACTATTTACTTTTTGGCCTAAACCTAGGCCTTTCACTGCTAGGGTGTTTAGGCGTACTTTATTTACTGAGCGCTCCGTTCAAATAGCAAACCAACTCGCTGCGCTCTACGTCCTAATCCAATTTCCATTTTAATCCTCGAAACTTCGTATAAGGAATGTTCAAGGAAGTCAACTGGTCTTCAAGGTTCATAAGTGCAACCCAAAGGATTTTAACACGGTTGTAGACCTCGTTATATTCCTCTTTCACCATGGATAAATTCGATCGGTGTGTGGCAGATACACCAGCAGTGTTGTCGTACAACATATATTCTACCATGTCTAATCGGGAACGCAAGCTAGGAGGAACTTCAAATTCATGTTTTGCCAACAAGTCATCGCCATACAAAATACGCTTACAGGTATCTAGTCCGGCTTTCATCGCTTTTACATTCTTGAGCAAACTTAAATCTGCATTAGGATAATTAAGTAAAACCTCTTTCAAGGTACTGAGTTGACCATCCAGTTCACCAACCATTTCTGAAACGGCCTTTACCTTCCTGCTGGTTTCACCAACTTCATTCCGGAACTGTTGCAAGGATTCGGGTTGGGCCGCAAGCAACGTTTGGTTTTTAAGAGCTTTCACTGCGAATCTATGGTTTTTAATTAAGGTGTCTATTGCCCCATTTTCCCATTGCACCACCGCTAATTGGTATGTCCCCTCGGGCACGAGAAATCCATTTTGCCCCCCCGAAAGACTACTAATGGGGTTTGAACGTAAATTCCAGACGATTCGGGATATTCCTTTCGTTGGTGTCGTGGTAAACCGACTAACCTCTTTGCCATCAACCCCGTGAATGCTCCATATCAGTTTAGCTTGCTCCTGGGAATTTTCTGCCCGCAATTCTTCTAACGTAGGATAGAAAACATCTTTCTTTTCCTTTTCTAGTGCTTTTTCCTTTTCCTGTCTTACGGATTTCTTGGTTTCCCCAACCTCCTTTTGATACAAGGTAAAAACGGCACCAAAAGACCGGTTGTCGGCTGACCATAAATTATGGCCTTGAAATCCGGTGCCTTCCAACCCAAGTGGATCCGATGGAATGTACAACAAGGCTTCTTTCGTGGGAAACATATACGCTTTTTTATCTAAAACTTCTTTTGATAGCTGCCGCAATGGACTGTAATCATCGAGAACGTAAAATCCTCGTCCAAAGGAGGCAGCCACTAGGTCGCATTCCCTTTGTTGGATGTCCAGATCATAAATAGCAATGGTTGGTAGACCCGCTAATTTTGTCCACTTTTTCCCTTCGCTATTGGTGAAGAAAGCCCCAAATTCAGTTCCAACAAACCACAGGTTCGGATCCTTAAAATCCTGCTTTATGCAGTAAACGGTTCCCCGCTCCGGTAAATCACCAACCACAGATACCCACGTTTTTCCTTTGTCGGTACTCTTCAATACGTACGGTTTAAAATCTCCTTGCCTTTGGTTATTAAAACAAGCAAAAAGGACATTCTCGTCAAAGAGCGAAGCGGTAATCATATTTACACGGGTCCCTGCAGGAACGCCCGGAAACGTTTCGTACTTCATCCAATCCTTACCTTCATTGGTACTCACTTGAATTAATCCATCATCAGTACCTGCATAAAGCAATCCCTTCTTTACCGGAGATTCATCTAGCGCCACAATGTTTCCGAATACGGTGGTTGAGGCATTTTTCATAACCGCATCAATGGTCCAAACTTGCCCCATTACTGGAAGTTTATTACGATCCATTTGTTTGGTGAGATCGGGCGACACTATCTGCCAATCGTCGCCGCGGTTCGTCGATTTGAATACTCTATTTGCTGCAAAATATAAAGTAGAAGCATCGTGTCTCGAAACCAGTAAAGGCGCATCCCAATTCCAACGATATGCGGGTTCTCCTTTCGCAGGCATGGGTTGAATAGGAACCTTTTCACCGCTCTTCTTGTCGTATCGGACCAACCAACCGTATTGCGCTTGGGCATAGGTGATGTTCGGATTGCTCCAATCCGTGGCTGACTCAAAACCATCGCCACCGTTGGTGATAAACCAATCCAGGTTCATTATTCCGTTTACCTTAGTCGTCGACGAGGGACCTCCCATAGAATTATTGTCTTGGGTTCCTCCAAAGACGTTGTAAAAAGGATAGTCGTTATCGGTAGTAACTTTATAATACTGCGTAATGGGTAAGTTATCGTAGAACCGCCACTCTTTCGCATGGGAAAAAGTCTCATAAATTCCCCCATCGCAACCCACAATCCAATGATCGGTATTTTGCGGATCAATCCATATTACATGATTGTCTACGTGTTTATGGGATTCCCCAGTCGGTTTAAACGTTAGCCCGGCATCCTCCGAATGGTGCATGTAGGTATCCATTACAAAGACTTTCTTTTTATTTAAAGGGTCACAAAAAATTTCTTGATAATAATTTCCGCTTGTTGAATAATTTCCTTGCTTATTCCATGTCTCACCACGGTTGGTTGAAAGGTACACCCCACCTTTATCATACCGCGCTTCTACTATGGCATAAACCCAAGTCGGATCCGAGGGCGAAACAGCCAATCCAACCCTTCCCATATCCCCTTTGGGTAAACCACTGCTCACTTCCTGCCAGCTTTCTCCACCATCAACCGATTTATACACCGTTGACTCCGGTCCACCGCCTATGTAGGTCCACTCATGCCTTCTTCGCTGATGGGCTGAAGCATATAAAATATCGGGATGGATGGGGTCTATCTGAACTTCGGCAATACCCGTATTTTCGGACACAAACAACGTTCTTTTCCAAGTTTTACCACCATCAACGGACTTATATACACCGCGTTCACCACCGGAACTCCAAAGCGGACCATAGGCAGCTACCCAAAGAATATTCTCATTTTTCGGATGGATAACGATAGTACCTATGTGTTCTGATTGTTTGAGTCCCATATTTACAAAGGTCTTACCGCCATCTACAGACTTATAGACGCCATCCCCATATGAGACGGATCGCTGATTATTGTTCTCGCCTGTACCTACCCAAATCGTTTTAGGATTCGAGGGGGCAATTCGAACGCAACCAATGGAATAACTTCCGTATCCGTCAAAAATTGGGGAGAAAGTAGTACCGTGGTTTCTAGTAACCCATACCCCACCGCTTGCTGCCGCAACATACCAAACATCCTTGTTATCCGGATGAATTGCCAAATCAGCAACACGTCCAGAGGTTAAGGCTGGGCCAATGGAACGAAACTTCAACGCACTAACGGTGCCCGCATCAAACAACGACGGGGTTTCCGTTACCGTAGGCTTCGCCTTTTGGGAAATACCTAGACCTGCACTGATTAAAAGTGCTATTAATGAAAAATACTTCATGAATTAAGATTTAATGGGGCTTACAATCGATTAAACTTTCATACCGCGTACAAAACGGTCCTTGCGCTTAATTTTCTCTAACTTTTTGCGTGCAATTTTCAAATACGCAGATCGCGGACTTCCCCGCAGTACATCTACTTTAAACGTTTTACCACCATATTGCACTTTAGGTCCTCCCGATTGGTTCCAATCCACATCGAAATAATAACGGCGATTTGCCTCATTTCCAGAAGAGAACTTTAGTAATTTCCCTTCACCAACTTCAAATCGCACCAAAATCTCACCTTTTGTGCCATAGGAATCAAAAATACCTTTAGTTCCTGCTTGAATAATGACGGTTTCCTTTTGAGAATTAGAACTGTTAATCAAAACACCGTTGCTTGTTGTGGTAGAATTTTCATTTTTTATCTCTTCATCCAATACGATGGTGCTAGACAAAAAAAACTGAACTTTCGAAAGTTTTTCCTCACTATCCAATGAAAATTCATCTCGAATTTTATTAGTGTACGGTTCTTGAACCGCGCATGAGATTAAGGTACTAATCAAGGCAATAATTACAGCGTATTTCATATATTGTTTTTTACAAATTTAAATAAAACAAAGCCTTCAATTGCTATTTTATCTGTAAAATTGCGAATGATTCAAGGTTCTCGAACCATGCACTTGCTTCTTCTTGCGTTGTTGCCGCTTTTTTTTGCTTGCAACAATAAACCGAGTGGCGCAGTAAAAAAGCCGGTTAACTTTGAAACCATTAGACCCAAAGCGCAAACCAAAGCTCCTCAAAAAGACAGCATTCCCGATACCACACGAAGCGAACTTAAACGCTTTGAACACGACAGCCTCAATATGCATTTTGATAGCCTTTCCATCCTTGAAGATTTGCATTTCCTCAATCGATTTACAGAAATTAACCGTGGAAAAAGAGGAGGTTCCGCAAAGCATAACCATTGGATTTACTGGCGCCTTTATGACAAAAAAAGGGTGATTAATTTAAGAAAATGGGACTTCAAAGATAGCCTTACACGCAGCAACGCTTTTTACAATTGGATTGATAATTTTGGAGAGGAACGTTTGAGTTTTAAGCGGTTCGAACCCGTTAAACTTGGATTGAAAAACCTATTTATTCTCGTGAACGCTACCTCTATCCTATCCATAGAATCGGAATCGAAAATTGATAAAGCGAAATGGGAAATGTATCAAAAAATATACTACCCAAAGGATTCAACGGTGATGGAAATATACCAAACGCCGAAAAAGCCCTGCCTTTGGTACATTAAAGACGAAAACGGTAAATTTAAACCTATTGAAATTCCAAATGATCCTTCTCGATAAAGCCTACGTTTCAGTTACTCCTAAAAAAGCCTTTTGGGACTATATTTCACTCCATCGCGACGACCTCGATGAGGTTATTCCTTTTCATTTACCGAGTATTTATTTAATCGATGAAGATTGCTGGGACGAAGAACAATTTGTAAAAAAGTATGCTCAAAAGATTGCGTTCACCGAATCTAGTTTATTGCTCGAATCGGATAAAACCTACCTCATCCTTGAAAATTGGGAGCATTTTCACACGTATTTTACGTTTTCCCTCGGCGATGTCGTTTTTGATACCCAATAAGCAGCCTACTGGGCTAAATTTACGTTAAGGTAGCGCGCATCATCCGTGACTTCCTCGCCTAACCAGAACAGAGGCTCGAAGACTTGGTCCGGGGCGCTTAGTTCGATTTCAGCAAGAACAAGTCCCTCATTTTTTTCATGAAATACGTCGATTTCCCATAGGTTCCCAGCATGCATGATGCGATAACGCGTTTTTGAAAGTTTTTTAGAGCACAAGCGCCAAAGGCTCTCTGCATCTTCCATCGGAATTTCGTATTCAAACTCCTCCCTTACAAGGGCGTTGACACCAAACTTCATGGTAATCGTGGCTTTATTCGACGCGATGCGTACACGAAGTGATTTATCTTGTGCATCGAACAAATACCCTTGCCTGAGGGTTAATCCATCAACCAGAAAAGGCCTGATTTGGACCAAATCTTTAATTAAAAATTTCCTTTCAATTTCCAACATCTTGCGTCAATTAAAAATAATGAATAATTTTAGGCGTTGAAAGCAACACATTGGCACCTCGGTGCGTCTTGCTCAAGTCAAAACCTAAATTTAAAGTATGCTACGTTTTATTTTATCTGCCCTACTACCCCTTTCGCTTTCCTCCTTCGCATTTTGTCAACAAATCAATGCTACCAAGTTAGGTAGCCCTGTTTCCTTGTACAACGAAGGTGGTGTAAGCATTTCTTCCCAGCTCGTAGAGTGCTTCAACGTGCAAAGAAATGAAAAAATGAATTACAAACTGCTTACCGTCTCCAACCAAAACGGAAGTCCAGTTTCCTTAAAAATACGGGAAGACATGTTTTACGATGGTCAATGCCGTACCTGCGAAAACGAAGAATACACTTTTGTTTTCGAGCTAAATGCAAACGAAACGAAAGCCGGAAGTTGCTACAGCGATGGCAATCCATACCTAGCCGTATTCGAATCCATGAAGGATGGCTACATTAAAGAAACATTAAGTGATTTTAAAATTAATGTAGTTCGTCTGCACTGATTTGAAGCCATTTCAAAGGATTAGGCCGCCACAGTGCGGTCTTTTTTTTATCTTTGAACATGCGTTTTGTGAACAGTGCTACCCCACGTTGGGTAATTATTGTAGGGGACTTAGTCCTTTCCATGTTTGCTTTGGGTTTATCCTACCTCATCCGCTTCGATTTGAACACCAATTTATCCTCGTTTAAAAACGAATGGGAACAAAACTGGAAATCCGTACTGCTTTACCTCGTAATTAAATTAAGCGTATTTCAGTTATTCAGCATTCACAAAGGACTAATTAGGCATACCTCTGCTCAGGATACCAAAAGAATTTTAAATGCTGCCCTTTGTTGCACAGGTATTTTTATAGGCATTAGCATTTATCGTGCAGCCTTCTTGAACACGACCTATCTTTTCCCCAGTTCAATAATCCTCCTTGAATTCATCATCAGTATTTTCTTTTTGGTTGGAAGCCGATTCACCCTGAAACTGTTTTACTTCGAATCGAACCGTTCCTCGATAGAACCTGAGCAAGTCCTCATTTTTGGTGCTGGAACCATGGGGGTGATTGCAAAAAATACGATTGAAAACGATTCAAAAATTCACCAAAAAATCATTGGATTCATCGATGAAAATCCAAAGCTTGTAGGTAATAGAATCAATGGTACGCGGGTATTTGCTTACCATCAACTCATTGATATCATTCGTCAAAAGCAAGCGCAGCGCGTAATTGTCGCTATTGCGAATCCTAAAAAAGAATCGCTCAAAAACCTTCTCGACCTATGCCTTGAACATAACATTAAAGCACAACGGGTTCAAAACCCTTCTACATGGGTTAATGGAGCGCTTACAACGAATAAAATTGGTAAAATTCCTATTGAAGATTTACTTGGTCGGGAGAGCATTCAACTCAATCAAGAAGCGCTCAGTACATGGGTCAAAGAAAATACTATTTTGGTGTCGGGTGCAGCAGGTTCGATTGGATCAGGAATCGTTAAAGAAATTGCAAAACTATCCCCAAAGAAATTGGTGCTAATCGACCAAGCAGAGTCCGATTTGTACGAACTGCAATCGGAACTCGGTCATATGTATAAAAATGCCCCGCTACATTACCTTATAGCCGATATTCGGGATAAAAAACAATTGAGTGAGATTTTTGAAAGTGAAAAACCCTCGGCTGTCTTTCATGCCGCAGCATATAAACACGTTCCGTTAATGGAGGACAATCCCAATGAAGCCATAAAGACCAATATACAAGGAACCAAGAACATTACGGACATTAGTATAGCCTATGGGATTCGAAAGTTTGTTTTTATTTCCACCGATAAGGCTGTCAACCCAACCAACATAATGGGCGCAAGCAAGCGCATTGCAGAAATGTATATTCAGTACAAAAATGGACAAAGCAGTACCCAATTTATTACGACCCGCTTTGGAAACGTTTTAGGATCTAATGGATCCGTTATTCCCCTTTTTCAAAAGCAAATTGAATCGGGAGGCCCCATTACACTTACGGACGATAAAATCACCCGTTATTTTATGACCATACCTGAGGCGTGTCAATTGGTGCTTGAAGCGTTTATCATGGGACAAGGAGGTGAGATCTTTGTTTTCGATATGGGTGAACCGATGAAAATCATCGACCTCGCAAAGAAAATGATTGCCTTGAATGGGTATGAAGTAGATAAGGATATTGAGATCAAAATTACAGGATTAAGACCCGGAGAAAAAATGTACGAGGAGCTCTTGGCGGACTTAGAAACCACCCTACCTACCCACCATCCCAAAATACTGATCGCTCAAACAAGAAATGCGGGAGAAGCGTTCGAAACCCAATTAAATGAACTGCTTACGCTTGACAAAGAAGTGATGGAAAAAGTGAAAATAATGAAAGAAATTGTACCTGAATTCATCAGCGAAAACTCCTCCTTTAGCGCACTCGATCATGCGTAAATCGTTCGAGGTTCAAATCCGTTTCACCGATATTGATTCCATGGGCCATGTTAACAATGCGGTTTATTTTCAATATTTTGAATTAGCTCGCCTTTATTACTTATCGGAGTACTTAGGTTCCGATTGGGACTGGAAATCCAAAGGTATCATTCTCGTTAAAAACGAAGCCGAGTATTTCAAACCAACCTTGTTAGCTGACAAACCCATTGTTACACTTCGCGTAACGGAAGTAGGAAACAAGCGTTTCAACCTTGAACATCACTTTACGGTGGATGGGGTCCTTCATTCAGTAGGTCGGAGCATCATCGTTTGTTTTGATTATACCTGCGGAGTTTCCATTCCTATTCCCGATAAATTGCGTTCCTTTTTAGCATATTATTCTTAATTCAACGCCATGAAAGAACATTTTCGCTATTTTCTGTACCTGTTGCCAATCCTTGCGCAAACCTTTTTGGCTCATGCTCAAACCAGCCCTTGTGGAAACAAATTGGTATATGGTGATCCAACACGCTACCTAAACTGCTATGAAAAGGTAGCCTATGATGAAGTTCGGAATGTTTACCTCCTTCGAAGAGACCTTAGCACTCCTTTTGATGGAACCTGTGAAGTATGTGCCCGCAGCGGAATGCTCATTGAACGTATTTCAGTAAAAATGGGAAAAAGAGATGGCGTCGATACCTCCTACACCTCAAATGGTTGTATAAGTTCTGTGCAATCCTACACCGTAGGAATCCCCAATGGCACCTTTCTTTTTTTCAATGACACCACCGGGATGTTGGAGCGCGAGGAAAATTATCAAATGGGGAAAAAACACGGTCCAACCAAGCAATATTATCGATCCGGTAAATTGTATTCTTCCTTGAATTATAACTTTAAAATTCCCGATGGACCCCAACTGTATTATTTTGAAGATGGAACCCTTATGCGCAAAGACATCTATAACAAAGGGGTAATGGATGGACTTCAAGTAGTAAATGGTCCCAATGGAAAACCCATTTCTGAAACCAACTACAAGCTTGGTAAAAAACACGGTAAAACGACGTACTATGCCGATGCCGGTGCCATCATTGGTGTTGAAAACTGGTACGAGGGAAAACGAAACGGACTTTTTGAAAAGTACAATGAAGTAGGCACCCTTTTAAGCCGAAGGGAATTTAACAAAGAAATACCGGTGGGTGAACATTTCGAAAACGACGCAAAAGGTCGAATGATCCATCAAATCAAATACGACAAAAAAGGGGTTCGGCTCTATGAAATGGAAATTGATGAATACGGGGATAAAAAAGTCCTCTACGACGCGAATAAACCTGCCCAAAAAATTGATGACGATCCAGCCTTGAGTCAACAGGGAAACTCTAAAAAGGCCCAGAAGAAAAAAAAGAAAGAAAAACGAAAAAAGGAATAGCCTAAACCCAACCGATTAACATCGCTATTCCTAAGAACAATATCCCAGCGAATACAAACCTTTGAAGGAATTCGAACGAAACCTTTTTTAGGGTAAACGTCCCAATAATGACGGCCAATAAAGCCGATAAAATGCCTACCAATGCTTCCGAAGCAGGTAACCGGCTAAACGAAAATGACTGTGAATAAACCGTGAGCCTCATGGCATCGTTCGCTACTGAAATCATTGCACCCGTGGCAATAAAAACCGATTTATCCTTGATTTGCTCTAAGAGAAAAACGCTCCTCAAGGTACCTTGATGACCGCTTAACCCCCCAAAAAATCCGGATAAGGCCCCTCCAGCCCACAATGGAATAGCTCTCCATTTCGCAGCCTTTCGAAGGTCTAGCATGGCGAAGAAAATGAGTAGAAGCGCCATCATTACCGCAACCAAAGAAACTGGCTTCCCATTCAGAAATTCCAGTTGGTAAAGAATTAACGCATGAGAAATCAAACCCTTGAGGGCCACTGCGCCAAGGAATGCAAAGAACATGGAAGCCAATCCAAAACGGAGAAAAATGGACCAGCTAATTTGACGGTTTAGAATAACTTTAAAAACACTCTGACTTAAATGGATCAAGGCTGTGAGGCTTATAGCTATTTCAGCGGGATAAAATGGCAAAAGCACTGCAAATAAAAGCGTACCCAAACCAAATCCACAAAAAAACGTGAGCCATGTGGAAAGAAAAACAAGAAGGAAAAGTCCCCAAAGCATTACTTTTACAAAATAAACGATAATATGAATACCATAGACCTTCGCAGCGATACCGTAACCTTACCCACTCCTGCCATGATGAACGCCATGATGAACGCCCCTTTAGGGGACGATGTTTTTGGAGAGGACCCAACGGTTCGCGCACTGGAGGAATACTGTGCCGACTTATTCGGAAAAGAAGCCGCGTTATTTTGCAGTTCAGGAACCCAAACAAACCAAATCGCGATTGGCTGCCATACCCAACCAGGCGGTGAAGTCATTTGCCATGAGGAAAGCCACATCTACAAATACGAAGGAGGAGGCATTGCTTTGAACAGTGGTGCCTCTGTCAAGTTGCTTCGCGGAAACAACGGTAGAATTAAACCCGAACTCATCTCCGGAGCCATAAACAATCCCCTGGATGTTCATTTGCCACTCACCCAATTGGTGAGTATTGAGGATACCGCAAATCGGGGAGGTGGGGCTATTTACGCGCCGAAAGATATTCAAGCCATTAAGTCCATTTGCGAGGAAAATGGACTTCCCTTGCACCTGGATGGCGCACGGGTGTTCAATGCCTTGACTGAAACCCAAATGGAACCTAAAACCTACGGCAGGTTTTACGATAGCATTTCCCTTTGTTTGTCCAAAGGATTGGGGGCCCCTATTGGATCCGTTTTGGTTGGATCTTCGCCCTTCATTGCAAAAGCGCGGAGAAAACGTAAAGTCCTTGGCGGGGGTATGCGACAGGCCGGAATAATAGCGGCTGCTGGACTCTTTGCACTTAAAAATAACATTGAGCGCTTAAAAGAGGACCATGAAAATGCCCAGTGCTTAACCCTAGTTCTTAAGGACCTAACCTGGGTAGAAAGCATTCTACCGGTTGAAACCAACATTATTGTTGTTTCCATCAAAGCGCCTGCCCGAAGGGACGAAATCATTGAAAGCTTAAGAAAGGAGGGGCTGTTGTGTATAGCCTTTGGTCCAGGAATGATTCGGTTTGTAATGCACCTTAACATAGATAGACCAATGGTAGAACAGGCTTGCAGAATTTTAAAAAAGATTCAGTAATTGTAACCTTTTCGCAGATTTCGATTATAAGCCCTCGAGCTTAAACTATGAGAAACAGCGCGACCCTCCTCCTATCCTTTATTTTATTTCCATTTTTCTCTCAAAAAAACACCTGTATTTCAGAGGATAAAAAACTAATCAAGCTGGTTCAAACCTTGAAGGACGAGTCCAATTATGAGGCCGCAACGGCCCTTTTTAAAGAGGCAAACAAACTATTCCCGGACAACGCAGAACTACCCTATGTAATGGCCAACAAAGCCATTCAACAATCCAAGAACTTAGCAAACAAGAACAATGCAGACAGTTACGTCCAGCAGGCATTGGTGTTGTATAATTTATCCTACAAAAAATGTAAGACCTTTCATGCCGAAAGCATTTATTTTCTTGCTTCTTATTATCTTAATAAGGGAGAACTTGAAAAAGCCATCCCGCTGCTAAAGGAGTACATCGACTTTCCAAAAGACGATTTTACACGCATTTCGTCCGATTATGACACCAAAGTAAAAAATGCCAGCTATTTGGTAAAGAAATACGAAACCAAGCAACAATTCATTGAAAATGCAGTCCCTTTTTCACCCTACCCCATCCTCAATGTAAGCTCAGAACTTGACGAGTACTTCCCGATGCTTTCGCCCGACAACGATTTGCTTTTTTTTACCCGCAAGGTTAATCGCAAGAATTTAGGGGATATACTCGATAACATAAAGGAAGAATTTACGGTTGCTGAGAGAGAAAACGAATCCATTAATACCTTTACCTACGGTGATCCCCTGCGAAGTCCCTTTAATACCCCCGCTTTTTACAATTACGGAACCGCCTCACTGTCTGCCGACAACAAAGAAATGGTAATTTGTGCCTGTAAAAAAGACACCATAAACGATAAACCCTATTTGAATTGTGATTTGTACACAACAACCTACAAGCGTTCAGGCAAGGGCGGTAATGATTTTCAATGGACACCTTTAAAAAATATGGGCAGTGGAATTAATACCCCAGACGGATGGGAAGCCCAGCCCTCCCTTTCTGCCGATGGTAAAATGCTTTTTTATGCCACCTACCGTAGAGGCTCACAAAACAACGATATTTACTATTCCCTTCGAAAGGACGACGGCACTTGGTCGGAAGGACAACCATTTACGGAAATAAATACTGCAGGAAAGGACAAAAGCCCTTTTTTCCATCAAGATGGAGAAACCCTATACTTTGTCTCTGAGTGCACGGATTCACGCGAAGGATTAGGGGGATTAGACATTTTTTATATTCGAAAAACGAAAGACGGGTGGACGAAACCGGAAAACATCGGTTACCCAATAAACACCGAAGGCGATGAACTAGGAATTTTTGTTTCCACCCAAGGAAAAATAGCCTATTACTCAAGTTATCAAAACAACAATTGGAATATCTATGGATTTCAATTGCACGAAAAGGCCCAGCCAAAGCCGGTAATTATTGTAAAAGGTAGCCTAACCGATGAAAACGAAAAACCAGTGACTGATGGTTCGGTGGAATTGGTTTATGGATCTTCTGGAGAAAAAGTAAACGTAGCCGTTAACAAAGAGGACGGAAAATATGCCGCAGTGGTGAAAATAAACAAGGACGAACCGGTAGTGGTGAATTTAAAGAAGGAAGGCGCTGCTTTCAATTCAAAAATTATTACCGAGGAGAACTTAAAAAGCAACAGCGTTGCCGTTGATTTAACGGTCGAAAAGGTAAAAACCGGAAAACCTTACAACATCAACGATATTCTCTTTGAAAGCGATTCCTACGCATTAAACGCTACGGCCAAATTAATTTTGGATCAATTTGCCTCCTATCTGAAAGAAAACACGAGTTATAAGGTGGCCATTCATGGACACACCGACGATTTAGGAGATGATATGGCAAACCTTAAGCTTTCGCAAGACCGCGCTAAATCCGTGGCTCAGTATATCATCAACCAAGGAATTGCAGCGAACCGCATTAGCCATTCAGGGTTTGGAGAGAAACAACCTAAATTACCCAACCAGACGGAAGAGCAACGCAGGAAAAACCGAAGAACGGAATTTCTACTGATCGGATTGTAGAACGATTAAGCTTCTTTGGAGAAAACCTTTTTCTCGCGAATACGAGCCGATTTACCAGTGCGCTCTCTGAAGTAGAAAATTCGAGCACGTCGAACCGCACCACGTTTCACGATGGAAATCGATTCAATGAAGGGAGAATTCACAGGGAAGATACGCTCCACACCGATGTTGCCAGACATCTTGCGTACGGTAAAGGTTTCCGTAGCACCGCTGCCGCGTCGTTGTAGAACTACGCCTTGAAATTGCTGAATACGCTCCTTATTCCCTTCCTTAATTTTGTAATTGACGATTATGCTATCTCCAGCAACGAACGTAGGAAGTTCGTTTTTGGCAATTATTTCTTTCTGTATTTCACCAATCAAGTCCATATCTTCTGTTTTTTCTCTGTAAAACGGGGTGCAATATTACGCTTTTTTTTTTAAATACGATAATGTTTCGCATTAATTCGTGATGTAAATCAGAAATGTAAAGAGCGCAATTAATCCATAAATAAGGAACAAGTGAACCCAAGATGCATGAAGAACATTTTTTGAAGAACCATTTTTCTCCTGCTTTTTCCCCGTAGGCTTTGATTTTCCTTGCGTACCTTCAGTTGCCATCGGCTTTTTTCTGGTAACCCCAGGACTTGGAGTAAGCGGTTTGGAGTGAACGGAAGGCTTGGGTATCTTCGGTTTGGCTATGGGTGTCTCTTTTTTTGGCGCTTGTTCCGTTGCCGATTGAAACTTCTTCCAGTTGAAGGCATATTCTTTACCCAAGGTCACCTTGTCTCCTTCGGCTAAAAGGACATAACCTCTTAGCGCTTCTCCATTAACAAAAGTACCGTTGGATGATCCTAAATCGGAAATAAAAACATTGCCATCGGCATCCGCAAACAATTCCAAATGTTCTTCCGCAACACCCTCATGTTCAATGACTACGTGGTTTTTAGCCCCCCTTCCTATTCGTATGTGCAATCGTTTCGACATGTTCCTTTAAAGCCTATGATTTGAAACAAAAATAAGGTTTTTGGTTGATAAAATCTTAAATTATACCGATTTGTTATCTTGCAAAGGGCTTTCCGTTTAATTACTTTTGTACTTATGGCAAAAATAATCGCAATTGCGAATCAAAAAGGCGGGGTTGGAAAATCCACTACAAGCATTAACCTTGGAGGATGCTTGGGGGCGCTTGAATACAAGACCTTACTTATCGACGCTGACCCACAGGCCAACAGCACTTCTGGATTAGGATTTGACCCCACCAAAATCAACAATATCTATGATTGTTTAGTCAACGGTACGCCCATGAATGAGGTAATGGTAGAAACCAATAGTCCTAATTTGTGGTTGCTTCCAGCTCATATCGATTTGGTAGGTGCCGAATTGGAAATGATCAGCCTAGAAAACCGTGAGTTCATTCTAAAGGAGCGTTTATCGGCCATCGAAAAGGACTTTGACTTTATTTTGATCGATTGTTCCCCTTCTCTGGGCCTAATTACCGTAAATGCGTTGAGCGCTGCAGATTCCGTATTGATTCCCGTTCAATGCGAATACTTCGCCCTTGAAGGATTAAGTAAGCTTCTCAATACCATTAAAATTGTGCAAGGCCGCCTTAATGAAGCGCTAGCCATCGAAGGAATGTTACTCACCATGTACGATACCAGGCTTCGCCTTGCCAATCAGGTGGTGGAAGAAGTTAAAACGCACTTTCAGGACCTGGTTTTTGATACGATTATCCACCGAAATACCACGTTAACGGAAGCATCAAGCCACGGTGTTCCCGTTATTATGCATGATGCGGCAAGCAAAGGAGCAGTGAATTACTTGAATTTAGCCCGAGAAATACTACAAAAGAATAATCTGACGCGTATGGGCAACGAAGCGAAACAAATCAACATAGACCATGGCCTCCAATAATAAAAAACAACCCGCATTGGGCCGAGGATTAAGTGCACTACTCGCGAACGATGGAACCTCAATCGGTTCGGTTTCTCAACAGTATGGAGGCACGATGATGATTCCCTTGAATCAAATTGAAGTAAACCCCTTCAATCCTCGGGTGGATTTTGAACCCCAAGCGCTCCAGGAATTGGTAAGCTCCATTCAAACGCATGGGATTATTCAGCCTCTGACCCTTCGCAAAATTAACCAATCAAAATACCAGATCATTTCCGGTGAACGACGCTTTCGAGCCTCTCAAATGGCTGGCTTGCACGAAGTTCCTGCCTACGTAAGGCTCGCAAACGACCAATCAATGTTGGAAATGGCCTTGGTGGAGAACATACAACGAGAGAACTTAAATGCCATCGAAATTGCCGTTTCCTATCAACGATTGATCGATGAATGCGAATTGACGCAAGCGGCATTGGGTGAGCGCATTGCGAAATCTCGGTCGGATATCGCAAACCACCTGCGGTTGTTGAAACTTCCCGATGACATTCAAGCGGGATTAAGGGACGGAATCATTAGCATGGGCCATGCTCGTGCCCTATTGAGTTTAGCCTCGGAAGCCTCCCAGTTGGAGGCATACCATCAAATTTTAGAGCAGCACTTAAGCGTTCGAGCGGTAGAACAAATGGGTAAAAAGCCCAACGGTTCAGCAAAAAGAACGCCCAAAGGTAAGGAAACCGAAATTCGAGCCATTGAAAATCAAATCTTGGAGGCTACAGGGTTGAAAAGCAATCTTTCCCAAACCGCCCAAGGTAAGGGGAAAATTACGGTACACTTTAATAACTGGGTTCAATTAAACATGCTTTTGGAAAGGCTTTCAAAAAAATGAGGTTCTGGATAGCAGTGTTCTTGTTGTGTAATCCTGTAGTGTGGGGTCAAAAACCTGTTTCCGACTCTTTGCACCCTTATCATACGGCGGTCAAGCGATCAGCCATGGTTCCCGGCTGGGGACAAATTTATAACTCGAAGTTGACCATGCACCGTAAAAATGCAGCTTGGAAAGTTCCTCTGATTTACGGCTGCTTAGGTGGAATGACAACGCTCTTGGTATTAAACCAAAAAAAAGTTAACGCCATTAAAACAGAATACGAGAATCGAATCCAAGGTGGCCCGTTGGATCTACAATGGGCAGATTACGACAATTTAGCCCTTGTTTCACTGTACGATCAGTACGCACGAAACCGGGATTTATCCATACTCGGATTGGGCGCGGTCTATTTGTTTCAAATTGCCGATGCTGCAGTTGAGGCCCATTTCTTGCGCTTTGACGTCTCCAAAGACCTTACCCTGGAGCTTAATCCGTGGCATGTCCGTTCATATTCCGGGATTAATCTTTCCCTATGTTTTCATTAATCCTTACTTTTAACCGATGAAAATTGTGCTGATTGGATATGGGAAAATGGGTAAAGCCATCGAAAACATTGCCCGTAGCAGGGGGCATGAAATCACTCAAATCATCGATTCTAAATCCTCTATTTCCACTCTTGTCAAGGGTAAAAGCGATCTTGCGATTGAATTTACGCAACCCCATTTGGCAGTAGAACACATTCAGGCTTGTTTGGACCTAGAACTTCCTGTTGTCGTGGGAACAACGGCATGGATGGAACACCTTCCCGACGTTCAAGAAAGGGTCAAAACCCACGATGGAAGCCTTTTCTATGCCTCCAATTTTAGTTTGGGGGTAAACCTATTCAACGCATTGACCAAACATTTGGGAACGCTATTTTCAGCCTACCCTGGCTATCGCTTTTCCATGGAAGAAATTCACCACACGGAAAAATTAGATGCTCCCAGTGGAACGGCAATTACCTTAGCTGAAACCTTATTGGAATCTAACCCTAACTACACCGATTGGACCTTGGAAGAAGGAAACCGCGAAATCTCCGCGAACACCTTGCCCATCAAAGCCTTACGAGTTCCGAAGGTACCTGGAACCCATAAAATCATGGTAGAATCCGACATTGATACGATTACCATGGAACACGTGGCGCACAACCGTGAAGGATTTGCACTAGGTGCTGTATTGGCTGCGGAATTTCTGTTGGATAAAAAAGGCATTTTTACCATGAATGATTTATTAAAAATAAACCCATAACGCATGAGCTTTCTGTATTTCTATTTATTTGTCATACTCGTAAATCCCATTCTCGGGCAATGGTCGAAAATCTTCCCAAAACTCGGAAAGGAGTCCTCCCTTGCGTTGATTCCAGGGGTTAATTATTGGATTTTATTCAAGGAACTAAACAAAAAACCCTTCTGGGCCATATTGCTGTTGTTTCCCGGCGTTCATTTGGTCATGATGATGGTTGCAAACATTAGCTTGTTACGGAAATTTGGATTTTTCGGCTTCAAGGAAACCCTACAAGGCTTGGTGTTTCCCTACCTAATTACCAATAAAATTGCCAAGGAAGAGGAAATTACCCCGGTTGAAGAAACGAATTGGAACAATGCTAAGGAAGTGGAACGAAGAAAATGGGATGATCACATCGTCTTGTTCCTTTGTCTCCCTGTATTGGGGCATGTCTTGGCCTATGTTATTTCAGGATTGCTTTCCAAGAAAAAAATGGGGGCAAAAACCTACATCAAAGAATGGGGAGATTCCTTATTGTTTGCACTCATTGCGGCTACGGTCATTCGAACCTATGTGTTTGAGCCCTTTCAAATTCCTACGGGATCCATGGAAAAAACCATGCTTGTTGGTGATTTTCTTTTTGTTAACAAATTGGCCTACGGCCCGAAAGTCCCCATTACTCCCCTATCCTACCCCTTGGTGCACAACAACGTTCCATGGGTTGATATCCCCTCCTACCTCACGGTAGAAAAAGGGTCGTATTTTCGGTTGCCTGGATTTGGAAAAGTGAAAAATTACGACATCGTCGTATTCAATTACCCGTCGGGTGATACTGCCGTATATGACCCTAGAATTCCGGATGGATTAATGGGACATGATTACCACGGAATTATCATTAAGGAATCGCAATTTCTTTTCACCCAAAGCCTTCCTGAGTATGCTGCCCAGCTGGATACCTTACGCAAAAAGAACCTTGTCAACGAAACCGAACTGCAAAGGAATTTAGCCGAAATTGAACGGTATATTTTTAATAAATATGGTGAAACGTATATTAAAAACCAAGAATACTGGAAAAACGAGGCGAGGAAAAAACTAGCCCAAGGAAACTTCCCTGGTGGCCCAGTGGAAATGACGCACCGCGGATTGATCTATCGCCCGGTTGATAAGCGGGAAAACTACATCAAACGGTGCATCGGTATCCCAGGCGACAAAATACGAATCGACAAATCCGTTGTTACGCTAAACGGTAAACCTGCCAAGGTCTTTCCAAACCAAACCTTGACCTATGTTGTCGCTAAAAAATCCGTTACCTTCCCTTCTGCAGAGGAAATGGAGGCTCGGTTCGGGATTGAGAATGCACCTGATGGTGCAACGCGCATGGATTTCGATGCGGAAAAATCAGAAGAATATTACATTCTTAACCTAACGCAAAACGAGAAAACGAACATACAAAAAGCCTTTCCTAAGGCCGTTTTCGAGGTATACATAGAATCCGATGGGAACAGACCCCACCAAAGCAATGAATGGTTTGATAAAATTGCGAATTTGAATGTTTTTCCAAAAGACATCAACGTGCACAACACAATGACCGATTTTAATACGTTTGAAGTCCCGAAAAAGGGAAGCACGGTTACGCTTACTTCGACCAATATTCCATGGTACCGCAGAATTATAACGGCCTATGAAGGACATCGCTTAGAGGAGAAAAAAGACGGCAGTATTTGGATTGACGGCAAAAAAACCGCGCAATACACCTTTGCCATGAATTACTATTGGATGATGGGAGATAACCGCTACAATTCAGCAGATTCTCGGGTTTGGGGATTCGTACCGGAGGATCATATTGTGGGAAGGGCTTCGTTGGTATGGTTATCAAAAAGCCCTTACAAGGGGATACGGTACGAGCGAATTTTTAAAAACGTGAGCCAAGAAGGATCCTTTACCATTCTTGAAATCGTGGTATTCTTTTTAGGAATTTCCTTGTTGGTCGTAATCTTCAAATATTTAGTCTAAATGCTCTTTCCTGTTGCGTATGCGCCCAGCATCCGGTACCTACAGGACTTGGTAAAGGCGCAACATGTCATTTGGGACATCCATGAACATTGGATCAAACAAACGATACGAAACCGTTGTGAAATAGCGGCAAGCGACGGAAAATTGTCCTTGGTAATCCCCATTAAACACGTTCAAAACAAGCAGGCACTTGGAGCGATAGAGGTGGACGACAAGCAACCCTGGAGAAGAAACCATTGGAGAACCTTAAAAACCTGTTATCAAAATGCGCCCTATTTTCAAGATTATGCGTTTGAATTAGAAGGTATATTTGAATCGAAAACTAGGCATTTAGTGACTTTTAATCACAGCATTTTACAAGTATTCCAAGAGGCTTGGGACCTACCACTGCGCCTGGATTGGAGCATGGAATTTAATCCTTACACGAAAGACGATTTGCGTCTAGAGGATTGGTTTGAAAGAAAAGAGCACATGACCCGGTATTATCAAGTTTTTCAGATTCAGAAGTCCTTTATTCCCAATTTATCCTGTTTCGATTTATTATTCAATGAAGGGCCTTTGGGCAGAAATTGGATTCTTGGCATGGAATAATTTTTTTTTTACCTAGAAAATCTTCAACTTTACGCTACCTACGCTGTTTTAACGGAACGAACCATCATCTTTAGAACCCATGAGAACATTATTCTTCCTTTTACTTTTATCCCCATGGACATCGCTCCTTGCGCAGGTTAGTTTTTCTGCAGGAACAGGATTTATTTCTGG
>CAIJTF010000043.1 GCA_903823565.1 uncultured Flavobacteriales bacterium | reverse complement strand
CGCTAAATGAACTTGAGAAGGTCAGTGACCACTGGCATCTCCAAGAGCCCTGGACATTGTTGGTCAATAACTGCACCGATGCGGTTAAGCGGGTGCTCCGACGTACGAAAATCAATCCAGGTTTTGCATTTCTAATCAGCACGCCGAACGAACTTATCGAGGATTTGGTAGAGAATAATCCCGAGCAATTTAAAAACCAGAAGTTTCGCTGCATTAAAGGCGATTTGTGTTTTTACCTAAAAAATGAGCGCAACGGGGTTTCACAGGCCCTTTTAGGAAAACGTAAAAAACGAGTGCAAAAAGTACAAGAACCTTGCTTTTAAGGGGTGGGTATTGGGCTTAACAACGGTATTAAATATTTACCTCGCCAATCCTCGATTAAATTAATTTGATTTAAGTTGGAGTTCATGATTCCATAACTTCCCAAGTTATCCAATTCTTCTTCCAAGGTCCACCAAAAGAAACCCATTTTGTGGTCATGCACAAAACGGGTTAAATCGGATAACCAAGCTTCTGCTTCCTGACCAATGGCACTGCATCCAAATTCTCCAAGTAGAACGGGCACCCCCTCCAAAGCATTTGGATTCAAAAGAAAACCCCAGTTTTTCCAATAGGAATTAAAACGGTCTTCACTACTTAAATCGATGTAGCGAATTTGTCTTCTTTTAAATAGCAGGTTTGCTCGCACCCAACTAAAAGAGTAATTATGAACTTCATAAACAAGTTTCTGTGGAATGTTCAAAACAATGGGTTTACGCTTAACGGGCTTTAAATGTGGAAAACGCAATTGGGAGAGACCCATCACCTGGGCATTTATACCTTCAACCACAATTAACCAATGAGGTGCAACCTTGTGAATAGTATTACCTGCTTGAGTGGCTGCTTTATGCCAATCGTTTTTACCACCCCCACCCCATTTGGGATTTATTGGCAGAGGCAATCGCCTCATACGCATAGGTCTTACCTCATTTCGCAAATCAGCACCGATTACATATTCATTAGACGCATAACGCTGAGACAACATTTCCCAATCGGATATCCAGTCCTTAGGAGTTTGAGAATACGTATCATTTTTGCCATACCAAAGGCCATTGAAATCATAATTACAGCACCAATGGGTTGTAGTAGAATGGTTGTTCAACAAAACAAAAATCCCCTTTTCTGTTATAGCCTTTACAACGATGTCCAAAACCTCCAACGGTGTTTTACCTAGTAAATGAAAATTGAGGCCACACCAATCGGCACGCATGATTATCGTATCATGCAACATTTGGTTTGAAAATGGCAAACGAACGGAGTTAAATCCAGCCATTACAATTGAATTTATTATCGTATCAAGGTGTTGAACATGCAATCCAAAAGGCATTGAATGGGTATTTATTCCTTTTGCATGATCATCGGAGTAAGGAATTTGTGATCCATTCATACCCCACCAATTGACTCCTTTTAAATGGACTTTCTTGCCTAGTCGATCAACAATATCGCAACCATGAGTGGAAAGAGGCAAAGTCGTTATACCCATTTGTGCCTTTATCGAAAAAAAAGCACTGAGATAGAAAAACACCAGGAAATACTTACAATTGCTCATAGCCTTTTCACTTATAAAGCTACAAATAATTAAATCGTTCTTAGTTAAACCTGGAAAGTAAATACAGGTAATGTAGCGTGATTATGTATCTTTGAACATGAATTTAAACGTATTTGGCGAACCCCTAATCGCTTGTTGCTATGAGCCATTAACGGGTTTTGTGCGCGACGGGTTTTGCCATATCCATGAGGCCGATCATGGAAGCCATTTAGTATGTGCTCAAATGACCGAATCTTTTCTTTCCTATTCTAAATCCGTTGGTAACGATTTAAGTACCCCATGGCCGGCGTATCAGTTTCCAGGATTAAAACCAGGAGATTTTTGGTGCTTGTGTGCGCTTCGTTGGAAAGAAGCCTATTTAGCTGGCCAAGCTCCCTTAGTTCGATTGGAAGCTACCTCAGAAAAAGCACTTGATTTTATTCCATTAGAGACTTTAGTTCAATGGGCATACAGAGAAAATAAACGCTAATTTTTGCTTTTTGGGGTTTATTGTCTTTTTAGTTTATTTATCTTTGAATATAAACCGCTGACAATGAAAAACTTTTTAATTTTTATCGTGTCCTTTATGCTTTATGGACTGGTATATGGTCAAGATCTTATCACCTACAAGAATGGTACACAAATAAAGGGAAAAGTCCTAGAAATAACACCTAGCATGGTGAAATTCACAAAGGTAACCGATGGACCAATTTATTCATCGAACCTTAGTGAAATATCCTCCATCACCTATGAAAACGGTAACTCTGAAAGTTTTGGCTCCATAACAGCCCCTTCTAAAAGTCCTAATCCAATGCCGACAAAAGCGAAGGATAACCTCGAGGATGAAATGATTATTCCTACAAAAAAATACAGCGGTCCTCGCGTGGGATTAACCTATCTGAGCGCTGGAACTTCGAGAACACGCATTGCTGAAGTCTTTAATCGCACCGATATCACCCCTTTCATATCTCAATTTGGATGGCAATTTGAAACGCGTATTTTTACACTAGACAACGGTGCGGCAGGCCTTGTGGAGTTTGTACCGATGATCGGTGGCTTAGAACAAGGGTTATTTCTTCCAAGCGCTTCAGGTATCATAGGGTTTCGGGCTGCAAACGGCGTTGAGTTTGGCGTCGGTCCCACAGCTTCCCTTTCGGGTTTTGGAATCGTGTTGGCAGCCGGGGCCTCGTTTAAGGTTGGTAAAATAACCTTTCCTATTAATGTTGCTTTTACTCCGAACATTAAAAAAATGCTTCCTGACGAATGGGTTTATAATCCCAACACGGGAATCTATGATTTAGTTCCGGGAGTTGAAGCTAATTCAGGATTCAGGCTTAGCCTTTTAATTGGTTTTAATTCAAGAAAAGAATAATGGGTAAATATCGTTGGGAAATTCTTGTTTTCTTTCTATCCACATGCCTTTGGTCACAAGCGCAAGACGTGATTTTCAACCGGACTGGAGACCGAATCGCTTGCACCTTCGTTGAAAATACAAAGGAATATGTTTCATATTTTATAATGGATAGCAACGCATTAAGCTTGGTATCAAAAGACCAACTTCTTTGTGTTAAAGCCGAGGGTAATAGCGCAGAAAAGTGCTTTAAAAACGATACCCTTATAACCCGCGGCAATCAAAACAGCCTTTTCCTAGTTGGTAAGGTTCTCAACATTTCGCCGGATTCGGTAACCTTGTTTACCATTCGTGGAGAAGAGGCCGTTTTTGAGTACATACCAATTAATAACGTATTACTGATTAAGCTATCGAATGGGGATATTGAAAAGTTCCATGAGCAAAGCAGACAAGCACAAACTGTCTCATCGTATGAACTTGGACGGTTGGATGCAAAGGAATATTACAGGACTCCTAATGGGGTCATTGTTACGGAGGTGATTAGCGGTTTATTTTTGTATCCTGGTTTAATCTCCATGGTCGTTGCGTTTGTTCCTCCTAGAAAATTGGACAATCCTAAAAATCCTAATAATATCCTCTTAAAAACAGATTCTGAGTATTACAATGGGTATCAAAAACAAGCAAAGAAAAGAAAGGTAAAAGATAGTCTAATTAGTCTTTTTAGCGGGTTTGTTACAACACTTGGCATCCTAATTATTGTAAATCTATAACCTTCTTTTCTGAGGTGACTCAATGAATTTTAAACAGGCTACTTATTTATACCTATCCCGCGATTTTTATTCCAAGCTTTCGATTAAACCGTTTGATAATGCCAACGTAATTCAATGGAATTTTGCCTTAACTAAGGAACTTGAAATACCGGAAGGCTTTGGAGAAGATATCCTGTCTTTCCTGAAGGGAAAACAAAGCGAATATTTTAAACACGTTTTCGCTCAAGCCTATGCAGGACATCAATTCGGACATTTTACCATGCTCGGTGATGGGAGAACGGCCGTTTTAGGAGAGTGGGTCGGCAACCAAGAGGCCTATGAAATTCAATTAAAAGGAAGTGGTCCTACCCCCTATTCCCGACGGGGAGATGGTAAAGCAACCTTACGTGCAATGCTTAGAGAATACCTCATCAGCGAAGCCATGCATGGCCTAGGAATTTCAACCTCAAGATCACTAGCCATTTATGACAGCGGTGAAAAAATTCAAAGAAATGCCTTAGAGGACGGTGCCATTTTAGTTCGGCTAATGAAGAGCCATTTGCGGGTAGGAACCTTTGAGTACGCTCGATATTTCTTGGATCATAGGGCCCTTGTTCAGCTCTTTGACTTTTGCGTGGATCGCTTTTACCCAGAGGTAAAGCAGGAAGAAAATCCCGTTTTGAGCTTTATTTCAAGGGTCGCAGAAAAACAATTCGACCTTATTGCCCATTGGATGCGCGTTGGTTTCATTCATGGGGTAATGAATACCGACAATACCGCGATTTCGGGAGAGACTTTTGACTATGGACCCTGTGCTTTTATGAATCGCTACGATCCTATGACCGTTTATAGTTCAATAGACAGCCAAGGACGATATGCTTTTGGTAACCAACCCAATTGTATCCAATGGAATTTGGTTCGCCTTACCGAAGCATTGCTACCGCTCATTGCTACCGATGAAAAAAAGGCCATTTCTTTAGCCACTTCGTTGATTGAGTCCTTTGAAGGTCGATGGAAATCCTCTTACTATGCGATGATGCTTGAGAAAATAGGCTTGTCTACACAAAATACGGAAGGAATTGCATTGGTGGACAACCTAGTAACGCTTATGAAGCAACATGGGGCGGACTATATCCTTACCTTTGCGGGTTTGTGTCACCCCGTTGAGCCGTCCTTAACCCCTTGGGAAAAACTTGATTTTAAAGCTTGGAAAGCGCGTTGGCTTCAATTATCGGACAAGGAAACAACGAGTATAGCGAACCGATTAAAACAAATGCAATCGAAAAATCCATTGTTTATTCCTCGAAACGAATGGGTTGAAAAACTGATCGATTCTACGACAAAAGAACATTCCTTTTCGGCATTCCATGAGGCTGCAAAAATTTTCGCTAATCCTTTTATCCTTCCAAAAGATCCATCGCTATTCATTCCCTCGTCAGAAAGCTGGGAGGATTCCTATAAAACCTATTGCGGCACCTAAAGGCTTTGAACTTTTTTTATCGATTTTTGTTTATACTTTTGTTATTAATAGTAATACTATTATTTTTGCAAACAAAGCTATTACATGAGATCGATTACCGTAAACATTAATCCAAACCTATATGGTAAAGATCCCTCTGGATCCGAATTGGGATTGAAAATACTAAAGGAAGGGCTTCGCCTGATGGATGAAATTGGATTTGAATCTTTTACGTTCAAGAAACT
>CAIJTF010000042.1 GCA_903823565.1 uncultured Flavobacteriales bacterium | reverse complement strand
TCATAATCTTTGAATACGGGAATGCCTAATGGACCATTTTCCATACCTGTTTCCATGGAACCCGCTGGGGTATTTGAGGGCGTAGCTTTTCCGATTCCTCCGGGTGATTCAGCATAAAAATCGGGAGGTAGGAAGCCATTGATGAGCTTTAACGGTGCGCCCCACATTCCGGGTAAAAGGTAAAGTGTAAATGCCAATGCGAGTGTGGCAAACATGGTTCGACCAACGCTTAAACGCTCCAATGGAGAATCGTGTGGTAATTTGAAAAAACCAAACAGATAGAAGGTTAAGCCCAAGAATAAAGCAACCTCTAAGGCGATGAAAAGTTCGCGTTCCAACCAATGCAATTGAAGCCCTGTATCCACCTTCGATAAATAAGTCAAAGCGAAGGCGATTTCAAGAAAACCAAGGACCACTTTGACTACATTTAACCAACCTCCGGATTTGGGCATGGAGTTCAACATGGATGGAAAAATGGCAAAAACCATAAAAGGAAGAGCCAATGCAAGTCCAAAAGCAAACATTCCAATTATGAGGCCCATTCCACCTCCTTTGGCAGAAATTCCAACTAACAGGGTTCCGAGAATTGGACCTGTACAGGAAAAGGAAGCCAAGGATAAAACCAATGCAAGAAAAAAGATGCCAGGAATACCTCGTCCCCCAGCCATATTATTGACCTTGTTGAGCCAAGAAGAGGGTAGTTGAATTTCAAATCCTCCAAGAAAGGAAAGGCCAAACAATACGAGTAAGGCGAAAAACACGCCGTTGAACCAAGGATTTGTAGCCATTTCATTAAGTAAACTGGCGGATCCGGTAATGACCACTAAAAGGCCTAAGAGAACGTGAACTAAAACAATGAAGAACCCATACAACATGGCATTTTGAATGCCTTCCGCTCTGGATTTACTTTTGATGAAGGTGCTCATCGTTAGAGGGATCATGGGGAAAACACAAGGCATCAATAAGGCGGCAAACCCACTCAAGAATGCTAGGATGAATATGGACCAATAGGACTGTGTATTGGGTGCAGCCGGGTTGGTTTCTGTTTTTTCAATGCGCTTCTCGTTTGATTCAGTTGGACCTTGTTTTTCCTCAGAGCTTGGCGCTATGGCTGTACTTTTTTGGGTCGTATCCGCTTGCGCAACCATTACCACATTGGTATCTTTTGGGGCATTGCTTATTTTAACAGGAATTGAAAAGTCAACGGGGTATTCGGGTAAACATTTTCCAACACCCTCTTCGTCAGAAAAGCAAGTAGTAAACAAGAATTTACCTTTCAAGACAAAATCTTTTGTGGCGGTTATTTTGATTTTCTGGGTGAAATTTACCTTTCCCTCATGGTAGGCAATGGATTCTCCCAAGTCCTTAATTTCTAAAACGGTTGGTTTGGGTTCTTTAACACCCCCAACTACACTGTAGTATGGAGATTTTGCCAAGATTAATTCACTTTCTTTCGCACTGGTTCCAGGCGGTAATTTGATTGGTCCGATATGCCAGTGAGGAATACAGGAAATGGCAGCCGTTACCTCGGCTTCAGATCCTTTTATCGATATAGAGAAATTGGTTTTTACTTTGTCAGGAGCCCAATCGATGGCTTGAGCATGGAGTTGGTTGAATAACAGTAAGGAGATAACTAACAATAAGGTAGCTTTCATGGATTGCTAATTTTTAAGGTAATTTTCTTGTCAATGGGCGGTAAGCAGCGGGTTTCGTCACAAACCATATAGTTTAATGTAATGATAACCTCGCCTTCCCCTTTCGTTTTTAGGTTTTGCGATAAATTTACCTCCTTTTCCCAGGTGAAAACCATGCCTCCGAAATTTTCGTCATGATGCGCTATAGGTTCTGATTCATAGATCAAGTTTCCTTTTAATTTTATTCCTTCGGATGGCTCAAAGCGAACCGTCAACGGAACCGGACCAAGATCTCCTTTAGTTTTGGGGGAATAAAGGTGCCATTGTGGGTCAATGGCACCTTGGATTTTAATCGAACGCGTTTTGCTATCCCAGTTTGCCCGCCAAGACACATGATTTTGAGCCATAAAAGCGGTAGAAAAAAACGAAAAAAGTAAGCAAAATACCAGCACAAGTCCTCTCATCCTGCGAAGTTATATAATTATATCAATAATTCGAGCGATAGGAATCCAAATGCCTCCTTTTAAAAGGATCACATTGTCATCCACGGCCCAAATTGTGGTATGAACTTTTTTCATCCCTTCGTCATCGCAAAAAATAATCTGAACTTTTCGTTGGTGTCCATTGCCTAAAAGCATTCCAGTGAATAGCTGTTTCCATAATTCGGGTCGCTCGGGGAGGAAGGCCCTTTTGTTAAAGGTACAAGCCGTAACTTGTTCTTTGGGTATTTCTTTTATTTCCATAAACATAACGTAGGTTTTATTCTCCTAACCTAAGCAATAAAATTCAAAAATGCAAGTGGATTCCTAGAATTATTAGAAGGGAAGTCGTGCATTGGCTGCTACCTTTTGCGTTGCAAACGAACCCATCTCAAACAGAAAATTTCCCGTAACTGCAATCATAGCAGCGTTATCCGTGCAGTATTTTTTATGGGTAACATGAAGGGAAAGGGTTGGGTCTTGTGTTTTCCATTCATTGAGTTTATTTCGTAAGCCTTGATTGGCTGAAACCCCTCCGCTGATGGCGATGCAAGAAAGTCCAGTTGCCTTTTGGGCCTCCTTTAATTTTTGGATAAGTGCAGTATTTATGGCTTCTTGAATGGAAGCACACAAATCGAAAAGATGGGTCTCTATGAATAAAGGATTCTCAGAAGTTGCTTTTTTCAAAAAGTAGAGAATGGAAGTCTTTAACCCGCTGAAGCTGAAGTCGAGTGCAGCGATCCTTGGAATTGAAAAGGTAAAGCGGTTTGGATTGCCTTTTTCGGCTAATTGATCGATTACAGGACCTGCAGGATAGGGTAAGCCTAACATTTTGCCCGCTTTATCGAATGCTTCTCCGGCTGCATCATCAATGGTTTTACCTAAAATTTCCATTTCCATGGGACTTTTTACCAAAACCAATTGAGTGTGTCCACCACTCACAGTCAGACAGAGGTAAGGAAAGACCGGCGCAACCATTCCTTCTTCTTGAATAAAATGACTTAAAATATGGGCGTGGAGGTGGTTTACGGCCACTAGGGGTTTGTTCAATGCCATGGCTAAGCCTTTTGCAAAGGAAGTCCCAACCACTAACGAACCCATTAAACCAGGTCCTTGGGTAAAGGCAATGCCATCGATTTCTGAAAGCGTAACCTTAGCTTCTTTTAACGCTTCGGTTAGCGTAGGAATCATGCGTTCGATGTGGGATCGGCTTGCCATTTCTGGCACTACACCACCAAATTGTTCATGGACATCCTGGCTATTAATGACGCTTGCTACGACTTTGAACCCTCGGGTAATCGCAACAGCCGTGTCGTCACATGACGATTCAATGCCCAATATTAACCGATTATTCAACTCCATTGCTTAACTTTGTAAAGGAATGTCAAAGATATTCAAATTCATTCGAATCCTCATTGGGGTTTCCACAGAGTGGGGCCTCATACTTAGCATTTCGCTTTTGTTTCTCATTCGAGAATCCTTTTTTCAAACCTACTTGGCAAAAGTGGGGGTAGGATACTTGTCTAAAGCCTTTCATACCACCGTTCGAATCGGAAAAGTAGATGTGGTTTTTTTCGACCGCGTTTATTTGGATCAATTTCAAATGCTGGATACTTCTGGTCGTTCGCTTGCATCCCTTGGCACCTTGAGCATCCAAGTACGTTCCTTTTCAAAAAAACACCTCGCTTTGGATGATGTTACCTTAGAAAAAGGACAGGTTTGGATATGCAGGGAGAAGGGCGAGGGGCGGATGAATTTTGCCTTTATTTCTGATTATTTTTCTAGTTCCGATACCACTTCTAAACCATCTTCGTTTCGCGTTGAAGTAGGCGATGTTAGTTTGAGAAACACCTCTGTTCGCTACGATGATTTTCGCATTCCAACCGTGGAGAATCAATTCGATCCAAACCACATCAACCTCGCTCCATTGGATTTGAGGGTCCACGGATTTTCTAAGGCTAACAATAATTTGAGGTTTAAAATTGACCATTTCGCCTTCAAGGACCGCTCAGGGTTTTTTATTCGTGAAGCGAGAGGACAAGTAGAAATTCGACCTACGGGAATCCTTGCTACAAACGTGCAGCTTTCTTTGGATAAGTCAGAAATTCGAATGAATAAAATCGGATATACATACCAATCCAAAGAAGATTTAACAGACTTTAACAACAAGGTTCAGGTTTTAGTGGAGCTGAATAAAACCCGCTTACACACAGAAGATTTTGCCTGTTTCCTACCGGAGTTAAAAGGGATGAACCAAGAATTAGAAATTCAAGGCAAGGTGAGTAATACCCTTAATTGCCTTCAATTGGATCAATGCAAAGTGGGCTACAAGAAAAATACACGGCTTGAGGCAAGTTTAACCCTTCCATCGTTGGATTCATTTACTGTAGCTGGGCTAATCCCAAAAATTAAAAACGTATACCTCGACTTTAATGAGCTTAACCATATGCCTCTTCCGGGAAAAGAAACCCTGGAGTTACCTCAAGAGGTAATGGCCTTAGGTCATGTTGGTTTTGAACAATTGGCCTTCCGTTTATCGGACCTTGGAATGGTTGTTCAACCCCTTACTTTGACTACGGGGATTGGCAAGCTTTCGCTGAAAAGTCCTTTGAAAATTGCCTTTGGATTACCGTTAATCGTAGAAGCGTTGCAGCCTGGATTACCCTTGTTGTCGATCGAACAAGTCAACTTATCTCGCATCATTCCAGCAGGAACGTTAAATTATTTCGATGGCGAATTAGCCTTCCAGAAGGTAGTTTGGGACGGCAATCATGTTACCGTACAAAATGGTAGCGGCACAATTAACCAAATCAAAGGCATGGGGGAGACATTGCAAAATTTACGTTTTGACCGTTTGAATTTGGCTGGGGATGAACTCGAGGTAAGGGCGACCAGTAATGATCCTCGAATTGGACTTTCGGTGGAAGGACGTGCCAACCTAAGCGGAATTCCGAAGGCAAAGGTACGTTTAGATATTCATCATGCGCGATTAAAGGACTTAAAACTGACGGATGAACCCATCCAAGTTTCGGGTAAAATTGATTTGAATCTCGATGGAACATCCATGCAAGCCTTTAGGGCAGAAGCATCCTTTGATCAAGTTCGCCTCGTTAATCGGGGCCTTGATTTTATGCTCGCGGAGGCAACAATGGATTTTACAAAAAACCCGAATAGCGATCAATTGGATTTCGTTAGTAACCTAGTTAACATTAACTACGAAGGACGTATCGACCCACAGAGTTTACAAGCTGAAATCAAGTATGCTTTTTCCAAGGTGATTCCCGCTCTTGTAAAAGCCAAAGAGCCACCAAAACGAAGCGTTTCCAATGAAATATCATTGGTTCTTGAAATTAAGGATGCCAATGAACTAACCCGGCTTTTTGTTCCAGAATTGAACGTTGATCCTAATTCGTCCTTGGAGTTGTATTACTCTGGGGAACACGACACATTGACGATGCGCATTAAGTCTCCAAGGCTTGAGTATCAAGGACTGGTTATAGAAAACCTTAACCTTATGCAGCGGATCAATGAAAATGGGATATTGGCGATTTATCTCGCTGACCGCGTACAGGTAACGGATTCTTTAACCTTCGACAAACTTATTTTTACAACAACAGGGGAGGAAGGAATTCTGAATTCTAAGCTGCGTTGGAATCGGGCCAAAGATAAATCTGCATTGGCTTGGTCAACCAAAATGTTGAGCGAAACGGACTATGAAATTTCAATTCTTGAACGCTGTGAATTTGAGCTTAATGGAATGGGATTGCGGATTAAGGAAAAAGGAAATATACGCTGGGTGGATGGAAAGGCAATGGTTGACAATATTGCTATTCATCGCATAAATCAGCCGAACCAGGGAGTCCGTTTGGATGGAGTACTGTCCAATTCTGCCCTAGATACCCTCCATGTTACGTTTGAAAAACTCCCTATGGGAGATATCAGCCAATTGGCCGAATTGGATCAAAACATGAAGGGAGAATTGGTTGGAACCGTCCATTTGATTCAAGTGCTCTCCTCCCCCAAATTTGCCTCGGACCTTTGGTTGAATAATTTCTATCTTGATAACGAGGAAATCGGTGATATTCAGGTGATTGCAAATTACATCGACAGCACGAGCATTATTGACATGAAGGGTCAGTTGAAATACCATTCGAAACCGACATTAAATTACACGGGGCTGTATGAACTGAATAAACGGTCGAACAACCTAAAAATGAACCTAGAATTAAAAAATACGGATATTGCCTTTGTGAACGCTTTCATGGATTCAACGGTGTTAAAGGATATTCAAGGAAATTTGGACGGAAACCTCGCCGTGAAGGGCTCTCTAAACCGACCAAAGATTTCTGGAAAGTTGAAACTTAACGAAACCTCGGCGATTTTTCCATTGCTCGGATGCAAGTATTCCTTGAACGGAGCTATTGACGTCGATGACGGGTCTTTCAAAATAAACAAAATGCCAATTACGGACCAGGAGGGTAATGTGGGGTGTATTAATGGAACCGTAAACCACTTTAACTTCACCAAGTTTAATTACGATGTTAATTTGGATTTTGAGGACGATTTCTTCCATAAAGGTATTGGGTTTAAACCCAAGAAAATTGATCGCTTCATGTTGTTGAATACCACCTATGTGGAGGGTGATGTCTATTATGGAAAGGCCTATGGTCGAGGAACAGCGAATATTTCCGGCTATGGTTCCAAGATGGATATAACGGTGGAGGTTGAAACGCGAAAAGGGACGAAAATGATATTCCCAATGTATGATAACAGCGAGATCGAAGAGGATCAAGTCATCCGCTATATTTCGGATATTGAGGAGGTGGTTCAAAAGGAAATTCCTAAGGATTTATCGGGGGTAGATTTAAACATTAAGTTTAAGGTAACGCCAGATGCCGATTTGTTTGTTGTCTTTAACGAACAGACGCAAGATGAAATACAAGCCAAGGTAAAAGGAGATTTGGATTTGAGTATTGATCCCTATTATCACTTCCGGTTGGATGGTACGTTGAATATGCTGCCAGGCAGTATTTATAATTTTTCCATGGGTCCTGCGAAAAAGCCTTTTTATATCAATACGGGAACCATATTCTGGTCAGGGGATGTAGAAAATGCCGCCATGGATATTCAGGCATCCGCGGTAATTAAAAATGCAAACATGTTGGAATTAAGCCCCGAGCAGTTTGATAAATCCCTTCAAAACCAAGAGGCACATTGTGTTATGAATTTAGGGGGTTCTTTAATTGCACCGACCGTTGCCTTTAAAGTGGAGGCCCCGAAGGCCCCTGAAACAGGAAAAGCGTTAATTAATCGGGTAAATGAAGACGAAGACGAGTTAAAACGTCAGTTTTTCTCCTTGTTGATTTTTGGAAAATTTCAACCCTTGGTGGGGACAAACAGTGCAAATGAAACCGCAGCTTTGGATTTGGTGGAAGGGCAAATCAATGCGGCTTTGTCTCAAATGTCAAAAAATTATAACATTAAAATGGATTTGGGAAGCAGTAATGTATCTACTTCGTTGCAAAAAGCATTTTTCGATGACCGACTTATTGTTTCAACCACCTTTGGTGTGCAGAGTCCAACGGGAGCAGCGAATGCAACGGCAGGCGGTTTAATTGGGGATATCAGTTTGGAATATTTAGTCAACGAAAAAGGGACTTTTCGCGTGAATGCCTTTAACCGTTCTAATACCAATACCGTAAAAGAAAATGCGGGTGCCTTTACGCAAGGGGCAGGGCTGTCTTACCGGGAGGAATTCAACGATTGGAGGGATTTCATTCTCTTTCAGTCGTTTTTAGATGTCTTTAGGTCTTCCAACCGAAAAGTATTGGGAGAGGATCGCAAGGATTCGAGGGTTCCTTTGCCCATAGAAAAAGGGGTATTGAACGAAACGAAAGAACCAAACCGCAAAAAACGCTAAGCAGAATGAAAAAAGTATTGGTAGCTAATCGAGGAGAAATTGCCCGAAGGGTATTGCGAACGCTACGAAAAATGGAAATTGCAAGTGTGGCAATTTACAGTGACGCAGATCGTTTTGCTCCGCATGTGTTAGAGGCCGATGAATCCGTTTATGTCGGTCCAAGTCCATCGGCGGAGTCCTATTTACAGCAAGATAAAATCATTGAAGCGTGTAAAACGTTGGGCGTTGATGCCATACATCCTGGTTATGGATTTTTATCGGAAAATGCTGGTTTTGCTCGTAAGTTAAAGGCCGCGGGAATTACGCTTATTGGCCCCTCACCAGAATCCATGGAAATCATGGGGGATAAACTGAGTGCAAAACAGGCTGTGAAAGGTTATGGAGTTCCTTTGGTTCCTGGTATTGACGAAGCGGTTAAGGACGTAAGTTTAGGAAAAAAGATAGCAAGAGAAATTGGGTACCCTGTACTCATTAAAGCCTCTGCAGGGGGTGGTGGAAAAGGAATGCGACTGGTGGAGCATGAAGCTGAATTTGAAGAACAAATGTTTACAGCCCAAAGCGAAGCGAGGTCGTCGTTTGGTGACGATGCCGTATTTATTGAAAAATTTGTCACCAAACCCCGGCACATTGAAATTCAAGTATTTGCCGATCAACTGGGTAACGTAGTATATTTATTTGAACGGGAGTGTTCCATCCAACGAAGGCATCAAAAAGTAGTAGAGGAGGCACCTAGTTCCATTGTTTCCGAATCCTTACGGAAGCAAATGGGAGAGGCCGCGGTTCAAGTGTGTAAGGCATGTTCGTATACGGGTGCGGGAACGGTGGAGTTTTTACTCGATGCGGATTTGAATTTTTATTTTTTGGAGATGAATACCCGCCTTCAAGTGGAGCATCCTGTTACGGAAGAAATTACAGGTACCGACCTTGTAGAATGGCAGGTTCGGGTAGCACGGGGAGAACGCTTGCCAAAACTCCAAGACGAATTATCCATTCAGGGCCATGCCATAGAGGTACGCGTGTATGCGGAAGACACCTTGAATGGTTTTGTTCCGGATATCGGTACATTGGAACGATATAGAATCCCTTCAGGGCGTTCAGTGCGCGTGGATGACGCATTTGTTGAAGGCATGGAAATTCCGATTTATTACGATCCCATGATTGCAAAGCTTGTCGTTTGGGGTAAAACGAGAGAAGATGCCATTCGCCGCTGTATAGAGGCCATTGATGAGTATCAAATTTCTGGTGTTAAGACGACCTTGGATTTTGGGAAATATGTGTTAAAGCACGAGGCCTTTGTTTCCGGTAATTTTGATACCAATTTTGTGAAGCATTATTTTAGCGATCCTACTATAATGTATGCAGCGATGGAGGAGGAACACAAGGCATTGACGTATAGCATTGATGTAATATGGGAGGAAATCTTAAAGGGTAAAGAGAAGGCATTTGCTTCGCGAGAAATTAACAGCAGTTGGAAAAATAAACTCCAATCCTAACATTAATTAATTAATTTTGACACCAGAAAAACGGATATGAATTTACACGAATACCAAGGAAAAGCAATTTTAAAACGTTATGGCGTTGCCATTCAAGAAGGAGTGGTTGTGGATGACGTTACAAAAGCGGTGGCGGCTGCAGAAGAATTAACCCAACAAACAGGTACCGGATGGTATGTGATTAAGGCGCAAATTCATGCAGGGGGACGTGGAAAAGGAAAGGTAGAGGAAACGGGTTCGAACGGTGTTGTTTTGGCGAAAGGTATTGGTGAAGTAGAAGAAAAAGTGAAGGGTATATTGGGCGGACATTTAGTAACGCTTCAAACCAATGGCAAGGGAAAGAAAGTGAATAAGGTGTTAATTGCACAGGATGTCTACTACCCGGGGGAGACGGAGCCTCAAGAGTTCTACATGTCGGTGTTATTGGATCGAGAAAAAGGTAGAAACGTAATCATATATTCTACCGAAGGCGGGATGGATATAGAACATGTTGCTGAACATACTCCAGATAAAATATTTAAAGAATTTATTGATCCTCGGGTTGGCTTGCAAGAGTTTCAGGCCCGTAAAATAGCCTTTAATTTAGGCCTAAGTGGGGAGGCCTTCAAGCAAATGACGAAGTTTGTGGTCTCTCTTTATAATGCCTATGAAGGTATAGATGCGTCAATGTTTGAGATTAATCCTTTATTTAAAACCTCTGATAATAAAATCATTGCGGTGGATGCCAAGGTAACCTTGGATGGAAATGGGTTGATGCGACATCCGGATTACGAAGCCATGCGGGATAAGTCTGAGGAGGATCCTACCGAGGTGGAAGCCGATGAAGCGGGATTGAATTTTGTCAAACTGGACGGAAACGTAGGCTGTATGGTCAACGGGGCGGGTCTTGCTATGGCCACTATGGATATTATCAAGTTATCGGGAGGAAATCCTGCCAATTTCTTAGATGTAGGGGGTACAGCAAACGCGGAGCGCGTAGAGAAGGCCTTTCATATTATTCTTAAAGATCCAAACGTGAAGGCCATTTTGGTGAATATTTTCGGAGGGATTGTACGTTGCGACCGCGTAGCCCAAGGGATTGTTGATGCCTATAAAAACATCGGTAATATTCCTGTTCCGATCATCGTTCGTTTGCAAGGAACCAATGCCGTTGAAGCGAAAAAGTTAATCGATGATTCGGGATTGAATGTACATTCTGCGGTATTGCTTCAAGAAGCAGCTGATAAAGTAAAAGAGGTCTTGGCGTAAGATGCTGCCCAGCATTTACCTTAAAGAAACCACAACCGAGTTTATTGGACGTATAAATTCCCTAACGGGTAATGAAATCCCTGTATGGGGTAAGATGAATGTAGGACAGATGTTATCCCATTGTTGTCTACCGTATCAACAAATTCTATCAGAAAACACGGATCGTCCTCCGTTCATCATGCGCTTTTTAATGCAATGGTTTTTCCGAAAGAGCATGGTCAATG
>CAIJTF010000041.1 GCA_903823565.1 uncultured Flavobacteriales bacterium | reverse complement strand
CTTTGGAAAGCAAGTAGGAGGAGATATATTGAGCGATAAAAAAACGTTGCTGTATGTAGCCTTACAGAAATTAGCCAATAAGGAACAGCGCTTGATGGTTGAAAAATTGCGCGAGGCCTCTCCAACGGAGAAAATAGAAGGAATGAAATTGCTATTCGAACAAAGCGGCGCTTTAGCATACTGCCAAAAACTTAGTGATCGCTACGATGAAAAAGCCAGGATTAATTTACAAATCCTTTTGCAGAAATATTCGGGAGAAACCTTAGAACAATTAGCCGATTATTTGACGAACAGGACCAATTAAAAGGAAAAACATCATTTTGTTTTGAATTGTGAGGCTTAAAAGTTAGATTTGTGTTATAAATTAACCCTAAATTATAAAAAAATGAAAAAAGTTTACCTAGGTCTTTTTGGGGTTTTTGCGCTTAGTTTTTCTGGCATCGCTCAAAAAAACACCGCAAAACCTTTAAACACCAAGAAATTTGCACCGCTTGAATTAAAAGCCAAGCCTGGAGCAATTAACACCAACAAAGGCGTTATCCTTTGGCAAAACGATTTCTCTAACCCTGGAGAATGGGTAACAGCAAACGATCCAGCGGGAACACCTCCCCACACAAATGGAGATTGGACAATTACCACGGACATCAACGCGATCCCAGTAGCCGCATTAAAACCAGCAGCCCACACTACGGCAGCCAATGGTTATGCCTTGGTAGACTCCGATGGTGCAGGAGCTAATGCATCACAAAACGCTACAATTGTGTACACACAAAACATTGACTTAACGGGTCAACCGAATGTATTATTGATGTTTGAACAATCACACCGTCGTTATGCGGAAAGCACCTATGTTTTATGGTCGATTGATGGTGGAGCAACTTGGCAAGAAGTAGAGGTAAACGCTGATATGAACGTTAACACGAATACTACGAACCCTGCTGCCGTTCAAGTAAACCTATCCAATGAAATTGGAGGTCAATCTCAAGTACGTATCGGGTTCAAGTATACAGGACAGTACGATTGGTTCTGGGCGGTTGACGACGTAAAATTGTCTACTCCAGACGACTATGATATAGCCGTTTCAGGCATTTATTGGGGTTCTACTGGTGCTTGGGGTGCTCGATTACCATACTACCAAATTCCTACTTCACAGGTAACTGCGATTGATTTCTCAGGTATCATTTCAAACTTAGGGGCTCTTAATCAAGACGTCACGTTTGGCGTTCAAACCACTGGATATACGGGATCTTCTGCTGCAACAAACATCACCGCGTTTACTTCTGATACGGTTCACTGTACCGCAGCATTTACGCCAGCCGCTTCTAATGCTAACTATACGATTAACGCGGGAGTACAATCGGCTAATGTGGATGCAAATCCAGCAGATAATACCGTTGCTAACGCCGCGACTATCGTTGTGAATACAAACATTTATGCGCGTGATTTAGACAACATTGCTAGCGGATCATACAACGAAGGACAAGGATTTGAAGTTGGAAATATTTTTGACATCTACGCTTCAGATGACATCTCTGCTATTGACGTTTATATCCACCCGGGAGCGAATGTTGGAACGGAAATGTATGTAAAACTCTATTCCATTGATCCAACAACGGGTGACTTTGTTTTCGTAGACGAATCAGCTCCTTACACCTTGGGTGCAAATGATGTTGATGCCTTGTTGACGTTGCCGTTACAAGGTGGAGCTTATACCCTAAATGCAGGTGAGCCTTATTTGGTGGTTGCAGGATCTAACGGAGACGGTGGTGCAACAGACGACTTAATCGTTGGCACTTGTGGTATTTCTGAGGCTCAGACCACGTTCTATTTAGACTTAACGGATAATACTTGGTATTACACCACATCTACACCCATGGTACGTATGAATTTCTCCAATGCAAGCATGGATGAAAACTCTTTACTTACTGGGTTCAACGTTTATCCAAACCCTGCTGCTGGAAACACAACAATTGCTTTATCTTCTAAAGTAGGAACCGACGTAGTTCTTTCTATTGTTGATCTTTCTGGAAAAGAAGTTTATACTTCGACTGCAGCCTTGAATGGAACGAGCCAGTTTGAGATTAATACCGAATTATTTGGAAATGGAATGTACATGGTGAATGTATATTCAAACGGCACAAAATCTACCAAAAAACTGATTATCAGAAATTAATCTCCATTAAATGGGATGAAAAAGAGGCTTTCGGGCCTCTTTTTTTTTGTATCTTTCAAACTATAATTTAATAACCTATGAAAAAAAGTTACCTATTCTTAACCCTGTGTATGGGCTTTAGTATTGTTTGGGGTCAAAAGCAGTACATGGATATCAGCACAAAAAATAAAAATACTTCTTTTGAACAAACGGCAAAAAAATCCGTGGCAGAAACTCCAAAAGGAATTACCATTTGGTCCAATGATTTTTCCAACAACAACGATTGGATATACGATAATACGTCATCTCCTTTTTTGAATTGGTGCCTCACATCCGCTGCGGACACCATTCCAGTGACGGCGCTTAATCCAGCTTTGTTCACCAGTGTAGGAAATGGATTTGCTTTCATTAATTCCGATGCGCAAGGTCAAAACGGAACGCAAAATGCAAATATGACCTATACGGGCATGATTGATTGTAGCAATTATCAAAACGTGAGTTTGGTCTTTGAGCATTCTTATAGAACCTACTTGGACACACGCATTGTTAGAATAAGCAACGATGGAGGAATGACTTGGACCGATTTCACCATTACCGACGGTACAGAACCTACCGCACAAAACACGGCCAATCCGGAAATCGCATCGCTCAATGTTTCTGCAGTAGCTGGTGGAAACGACAGCGTCATGATTCAATTAAACTATCAAGGAAACTGGGGATGGTATTGGGCTGTAGATGATATGAAATTAGTTGAGACGGATCAATACGATTTAAAATTACAGAAAATAGACTGGGGAACCGACGGTGCCTTTGGAACACGTCTTGCCTATTATCAAGTTCCTACGGCCCAAATAGCGCCTATCAACTTCGGAGGAATTGTCCAAAACATCGGGGTTCAAAACATCGGAGACGCTGTTTTTACCGCGAATATTAACGCTTTGTATTCCGGTTTATCCTCACCTAGCCCCATCAATGCAAGCGAGCAAGATACCCTTTGGTGTACCGCGACCTTTACACCCAACGCAAGCAATGCTGTTCACTCCGTTAGTTTCGATGTAAGTTCAAGCCAACCGGAGGTAGATGTTACAAATAATTCGCAACCCAATATTGATATTAACGTGAATGATTTTATTTATGCTCGCGATAAAGGAGTGATTCTTGGTGGGGTTTACAATGCAGGAAATGGATTTGAAGCAGGACCAACCTATGATATTTTTCAAAACGCAACCCTCTACGCTATTGATGGGTATATCAACGCAACATCAGAAATAGGGTCGGAAGTATTTGCGAAATTATACTATAATAATCCTACAACAGGAGATTTCGATTTCATCGATGAATCCTTGCCTTATATCCTCACCGCCGCTGACCTTGGTGAAAAGCATACCTTCGCCCTACAAACGCCCCAAGCGCTTACCGCAGGAGAATCGTATACGGTAGTGGTCGGATCGTACGGAGACGGTGGAGTGACCAATGATTTGGTAATAGCCAGTTCCGGAGGTGCTCCTATTCAAACGGTGTTTTATTTTGACTACACGGATCAAACCTGGTATTATACCTCTTCACAAACCATGGTAAGGATGAATTTCGATCAGGCTTCTGGTATCTATGAAAACCAGGAAGCAATTTTTGAATTAAGCCCTAATCCTGCTCAACATGAGGTTACGATTTCCTTTGAAGCAAACAACAACGAAAAGCTTGGAATATTCAATCTTGCAGGGCAAACGGTCTTCGAGACAATTCTAGAAGGACCTCAAACGACGGTGAGCACTTCTATGCTCAAGGACGGTGTATATTTTGTCCAGATCAATGGAAAAGGATCTCAAAAGTTGGTTGTAAACCATTAGGAAGAAATAGCCATCAACGCCAAAAAGCCTCTAATTTAGGGGCTTTTTTTTATGGGATTTGACTGAAATTTGATGCTACCGAATCCCACGCTGCAACCGTCCCTGGACGAACCAACTGAGTGGTATTCATACCGGCTTGTTTCGCCGCTGCTAGTTCTTCAACAACATCTGACAGAAATAAGACATTGGCGGGCAACATGGACAATGAATTTGCAATGGCTACGTAGGTTTGTGGGTCTCTTTTCATACCCGTTTGTGTATCAAAAAATGCACTAAAATAAGGACTCAAATCCCCGTTGATTGAGTTTCCAAAAAGCTGTTTTTGGGCCGAGACGGAACCGCTGGAAAAAATAGCCAAGGTTTTTCCTTCGGAATGCCAGCGGGCTAAGGCGGGTGCCACATCAGGATAAACATGGCCTTTCAGTACCCCTGTTTCAAATCCTTTTTTCCATATGATGCCTTGTAAGGCTTTCAAAGGAGTAACTTTCCGATCCTCTAAAGACCAAGCCAACAATTGCTTAAATAACGCTTTACGATCCAAGGAGGAACTGCCCAATTCTTCCGTGATGAGCCTTTGGGTAGCGGTAAGAATTTCTTGAATTTCATCCGATTCTACTTCCTCCCATTCAAATAAATGTTCCCTGAAATACGGGAACAATACATCATAAACAAAGGATATCTCGGTTGTTGTTCCTTCAATATCGGTAAGTATACAGCTTATTTCTGCCATTTAACGATACTTTTGATCTATACCCGATTGGGTGTATTCTGGAATCCATCCGCTTTGATCGATAAAAATTCGGATCGCTTTTACAAAAGGATTATTGACCCCTGCATCGAACCAGTGTTTTGTTCCGGCCGGTACGCTAATTAAATCGCCTTTTTGACAAAGCACGTTAAAGACGGGAGTCCCTTCTAGGTTGAACCAAAAATGTCCCTGACCATCTACAAAAAAACGAATTTCATCCTCGCTGTGCGTATGTTCCGCAAGAAACTTAGCGCGAATGGCTTCGTAATTCTCGGTTAGGGAATTAATAGAAATAACATCCGCGGTAAGGTATCCTCCACGTTCCATAAAGGGTTTTAAATCCTTCGAATAAGCCGTCAAGATTTCTTCTTGGCTAGCTCGATCATCGAAAACCACGGAGCAGGTCCATTGGTCGAAAAAAATTCCATTTTGGTTTAAAAACGCACCTATTTCATCCGGAGATGAAATCACACGTTGTTCGTCAGGAATGGTTAAAATGGCCATAGTTTATCGATTAAGTAAGACTTCTGCCCGGCATAAATAGGAGAAGGCTTCTAAAAGCCTTTTCGCCTCAAAAATACTGTTTCCCCAAGTGTAATAACCATGTTTTTCTATCATAAAAACGCCGTAGTTCAATTCACTTTGCCTTTCCAATAATGCATTTTTAATATCGTTCATATCTTGGCTGTTAGGGATTATTGGAATGGATATTTCCCCTTCATGCGTAATAACTCCTCGAAACGCTTTTTGCAGTTCGTAACCTTCAAAAACCTTCCTGCTTAAACCAACGGTTTGTACCAACGCGTGGATGTCATGGGAATGCAAAATAACTTGGGTATCTGGAAACATGTGGTAAATCGCACAATGAATCCCCGTTTCTGCCGAGGGGGGGATAGTTTCAAAAGGTGGAAGTGGGGTTCCTTCAGGACTAATTTCTATGAAATCTTCATACTGCATCAAGGATTTATCGATTCCTGAACGGGTAATCCAAATTTTTCCATTGCCATCACGGCACGAATAATTGGTAGAGGTCGCGGGGCTATGCCCTACTCGATGTAGTGCCCGAATGCACTGTGTAAGTTCGTTCAATATCAACAAATCTCCCATGGTACATCAAAGGTAAGGGAAAAGGAGTAAAAAATTGACTAGCCCAAGGTTGATTTTACCAATGCAGCGATGACTTTACCATCCGCTTTACCGGAAAGTTTGCTGCTTAAATAACCCATTAATTTACCCATATCCTTTGGGCCTTCTACCCCTAATTCTGCGATGGCATGTTGAATTTCTATTTGAATTTCAGCCTCACTTAGTTGTTTTGGCAAAAAGGCTTCGATTACTTTCGCCTGAACCATTTCTTCTTCTGCAAGATCCGGTCTTCCTTGGGCAATATATAAATCGTAGGTTTCAATACGCTGTTTGTATAGTTTCATGCAAATTTTGAGGGCGGTTTCGTCGCTAACTTCAGAACCACCTCCGGAGGTAGCCTCCAACAAGAGTTTGGCTTTTATGTCTCTCAAAGCAGCAAGGCGATCTTTATCTTTAGCAAGCATAGCCTGCTTAATGTGATCGTTAATTTGGACTGCAATGCTCATTTTAATCTACGTTATCGTGTAAATAGCTATTGTTTTTTAGGCCAGAATCGCCGTTTTCATTGCTTGAAAGTCCAAAACGACTTACACGATTTTCTTTAGAGGGCGTTTCGTCTTTCACGTCAATGTTTCTGCGAACGTAAGCAGGTTCTGACTCATATTCAGCTATATTCTCTGCATTTTGAATGGCAGAAGTGATTTCTTGGATTCGGGTCAAGCGCGCCTCATTACGCCGTTGGGTTTCTTCTGGCAAAACTGTGGACTGGATGCGGTGCGATTTAACGCGTTCTTCTAAGTCATCTTCCAGTATATGACGGATAACTTCTGGAGCTTCTTCAGGGGCCAAAGTAGCAACAGGGTTGGTGGCATTGGTTGGGGCTTCAGAACCTTCTTGAACTGCATTAACCTCCCATTCTACAATACCCTCTTCATTTTTGGCTGAAAGGCCATCGAAACCATCGAACAAATCCATTCTAATCTCGGAAACTTCTTCAGTTTCTTGGTTTAAAGCCTCGGAGGCCAAGGGAGAATCGAAGGTAAAGATTGGGGTTTCTTCTTCATTCAACAGGGGCTCAACTTCATCCGTTTTTAAATAAGGATCTTGGGATAGTTCTTGGGCAATGGGGGTAGGAATATCAAACGGAGATTGCATGGGTTTAGTAACCTCCACTTTTGTTTCCTCATTGAGTTCCATAATTTTTCTTTCTGGCCATTGAACGGTATTCGAATCAACAGAGCTGAATCCCGTAGCGACCAAGGTAATGGATAATTGGTCTTGTAAGGCTTCATCGAATCCGTGACCCCAAATAACTTCTGCATCTTCACCAGCTGCATCTTGGATGAAATCGGTAATTTCCATAATTTCCTCCATCATGACTTCCTTATTACCATAGGTAATGTTTAATAGGACGTATTTGGCTCCGTGAATATCGTGATCATTCAACAAGGGAGAGTTCATTGCTGCTTTAACAGCCTCAATGGCACGGTTCTCACCTTCTGCCATTGCACTTCCCATAAGGGCGCGACCGCTATTTCGAAGGACTGTATTAACGTCGTTAAAATCAACATTCATTAATCCCGTTTCCGAAATGACTTCAGATATTCCTTTTGCTGCCACCGTAAGAATATTGTCCGCCTTTTGAAAAGCTTCTGATAAGGTCAAACTTTTACCGATGGTTCTTAACCGTTCGTTATTAATTACAAGGAGGGTATCTACGTTTTGGCGAAGTTTTTCCAGGCCTTCTTCCGCTTGAAGCCTTCGTTTTTTTCCTTCAAAATCAAAGGGAAGGGTAACAATACCAACCGTTAGAATTCCAAGTTCTTTAGCTACCTGAGCAATTACTGGAGCAGCTCCGGTACCTGTACCTCCTCCCATTCCAGCGGTTACAAAAACCATTTTTGTATTGGCAGAAAGAACTTCACGAAGCTCATCAATATTCTCTATGGCGGCATTCATTCCCACTTCGGGCATCATTCCTGCCCCTCTTCCTTCGGTAAGGTTCTTTCCCAATTGGATTTTAAAGGGCACAGGCGAGATTTCCAAAGCCTGCCGATCGGTATTACAAACAAGAAAGTCAACGTCTTTTATACCTTGGTTGAACATAAAATTTACAGCGTTGCTTCCGCCACCGCCTACACCGATTACTTTAATAATTGAGGTCATATTGGTTGTGTTGTTTGACATTTAGTTAAAATTAAGTGGGGTTAATCGTTGATAAAAAAGTTCTCTAGGGTTCTTCTCATTCGTTCACCAAGAATTTTAGTTACAAAGGGGCCTCTTTTGTTTTTATCCACGTGACCTCGAATTTGGGTCGACTCACTATTATCCAATTGATTTGTGCTTTGTACATCCTTTTGAAAGCCTTTCAAAACCAACCCGATACCGGTCGAAAAGATGGGGCTAGCGATGTTGTCAATTTTATTTTCGTTGGAAAGGTGTTCTGTAGGGTAGCCGATGCGCGCATCCATTCCGGTAATGTATTCAATCAATTGTGGCAAATGTTTTAATTGTGAGCCTCCTCCGGTAACCACAATTCCACCAATGATTTTATTTTCATACCCTGAATTTCGAATTTCATTTTGAACCAGTTCAATAATCTCCTCCATGCGGGCTTGAATTATACCGGCTAGGGTTGACAAACGAATTTCTTTTGGCTCACGGCCCCGCAATCCAGGAATACAAACCAATTCATGCTCTTTGCTTTCGCTCACTAAAGCGCTTCCGAATTTCACTTTCAGGGCTTCTGCGTGGCGCTGCATAATTCGGCATCCTGTTTTAATATCCTCGGTAATGATGTTCCCACCGAAGGGAATTACAGCCGTATGTCGAATAATTCCTTCGTAGAAAATGGCGACATCAGTTGTACCCCCACCAATGTCTACAAGAACCACCCCCGCTTCTTTTTCCTCAGCGCTTAACACCGCATCGGCAGACGCTAAGGGTTCAAGAATAATCTCGTCAACGGATAGATCGGCGCGCTCTACGCACTTACGGATGTTGGTGACGTTAGCAACGTGACCCGTGATTAAATGAAAATTCGCCTCCAATCGAACACCGGCCATACCAACGGGGTCTTTAATGCCTTGTTCGTTGTCTACGATATACTCTTGCGGTAAGACGGTAATAATTTCTTCGCCTGGTGACATCACGGTAGCGTACATATCGTTAATTAACACATTGATGTCTTCCTGTGAAATTTCACCAGAGGCCCCTTTTCGCATGTGAATTCCTCGGGTTTGTAAGCTCTTGATGTGTTGGCCAGCTATTCCAACATTTACGCTATTTATGGTTAGCCTACCGCCGGCTCTCGCTTGCGCTAATTCAACGGCCTCTTTTATGGATTGAATGGTTCGTTCAATGTTGGACACGACGCCGCGCATAACCCCCGTTGACTCCGCCTTACCCATGGAAAGAATTTGGATTTTCCCATGTTCATTGCGCCTTCCCACAAAACATGCAATTTTCGTGGTCCCGATATCGAGACCCACCATTACTTTGATGTTTTTATTTGGGTTTGGCTGCGTCCCGTTTTCTTCCGACGATCTGTCCTTCATACTTTACATTTATTTCTTCATATTTCTCCCACCCTTCAAAGGGCATCACCTCTTTATAAAACACCTTTAGTCTTGTACACTTATTCTCTACCTCCTCTTCCGACTCCGCTGATCCAAAAACAATTTTTTGATCTCCAACGATGGGCACTAACACAAAATCACCAGTCTTTTCTAGGTAAACTTGACCGATTAAAGGTTGCAATACACTATCCTTACAAACATAATTCGAAATACGATAGAAATCATCTAATTTTCTATTATTTTTCAAAGAAGGGTTGTTAATAATTTGAGGTACACTTTGACCCTTAAGGGGCTCGGTTATGTTTCCGGAAATGATCAATACTCTAGCCGTATGAAATTCAGCTTTTGAAATAACAAATCCATCCGAATCGAGATAAAATGATTGTCCATTTGCAGTAAAAATTCTTGCGATAGGATTTCGCAACCATACCTCAATAATCCAATTTCCTCCTAACTCTTTGTATACTTGCGAAGTTTTAATTTCTTCCATCGCATTCAACGTTGACTCAATTGTTTTGGGCTTTAATTCCGCACTTTTCATGGTTGGGAATATCAGCCTTGCGCGTGAAAGGCGATCGTAAATTTCTTTTTGATTTAAAAAGGCCTCGCTACCTGCAACATGAACCAAAATTTGGGGACCTTTAAGTACTGTATTTCGTTCAAATTTCCTGGCTACCACCATGAGAATTAAACCCGAGGAAAAGAGCAGGATAAAAAGAGAAAGTTTGATCCAAGCGTTTCGATTCATCGCTGATTAATGGTTAAGAGTTCATGAATGGGGGTCACTAGACGGTCTATATCGCCTGCTCCGATGGTTAAAAGTACTCCTTCGTCTTGCGATCGAACAACATCCAAAACGTCATTTTTTTGAATTACCTGTTTGTCCGCGCAGGTGACCCGTTGAAGCAACCATTCGGAATCGATCCCTTGAATTGGAAGTTCTCTCGCAGGATAGATTGGCAACAACAGCAGTCGGTCTAACTTAGAAAGTTCTTCCCCAAATCCGGTCCCAAAATCCCGAGTTCTCGAAAACAAATGGGGTTGAAAAACACCTGTCACTTTTCGGTTCGGATACATCCTTCGTATGGAATCCAAAAGGCAACGTATTTCCGTTGGATGGTGGGCATAATCGTCGATGTAGACCAATCGTTCGTTTTCAAACACCTTTTCAAACCGCCTTTTTATGCCGCTGTAATTTTTAAAATGACGCAAAAATACATCGGGATCCATTCCAAGTTCCAACAAGACAACTATGGTCGCTAAGGCATTCTCCGCATTATGTCTTCCAAAGATTCCTAGATGCACTCCATTAATTCGGGTTGTCGGGGTTATCAAATCAAACTGCATTCCCGTTTGGGATTCCGTTACGTTTTCAGCATAGTAGGTCGCTTGATTATCATCCAAAGCATAACTAACTTGTCGGCAAAGGCTTTGTATCGAGATACCGTGTTTCACCACCAAAAAGCCTGAGGGGTCGATTTTCATGGCATACTGATGAAATCCTTCCGTAAATTTTGCTTCTGAATGGTATACATCAAGGTGATCGGGATCCATATTGGTTAGAATGGAAGCAAAGGGAGATAAGTGTAAAAAGGAACGATCAAATTCATCGGCCTCTACCACGGTAAATTCTGAATTTTTATCTAACAAAAAGTTGGTGTTGAAATCGGAAGAGATTGCCCCCAAGAAGGCATTACACCCGATACCCGATGCATGCAATGCGTAAGCAAGCATGGACGAGGTGGTAGATTTTCCATGCGTTCCTGCGACACAGAGGCTTTTGGGCGATTGTCTGGTTATTTCCCCCAGGGCTTCTGCCCGTTTCATCACGCGATAACTCTGGTTCAAAAAGTAATTCAACAAAACACTTTGCGGAGGAATGGCAGGGGTATAAACGACCATGCAATTTTCGGGCGTCAGCCCTTTCATTGAATCGTTCCATTCATCATCCTTGGTGAAAATTACGCCTTCTTCGATCAATGCATCCGTAATTGGACTTTCGGTTTTGTCGTATCCAAATACGGTATACTTTTTTGACAGAAAATACCGCGCAAGGGCAGACATGCCTATACCGCCGATCCCAATGAAATAAATGTTATCCGTTGGTGATGTTCTCATTTTCTCTGATGCATGATAGACATAATTTAACAATATCGCGGGTAGCGTTCGGCAAGCCCATTTTTCGCATTTCTTTCGACCGTTCAGCGGCAAGGGCAGGAGAATCAAGAATCAGGGTAATTTCCTCCCAAAGTTTCTCTTTTACCTGTTGGTCAGGAACGATACTGGCTGCCTTTCGTTCCACCAAAGCCATTGCATTTTTCGTTTGATGATCTTCTGACACATTGGGTGAAGGTATTAATATCGTTGGCTTTCCTATGAGTGTTAATTCAGAGATTGAAGTAGCTCCCGCACGAGAAACAATTATGTCGGCAATGGCATAAGCCAAATCCATTTTTTCCAGAAAGGGAACCAATACCAAATTCGGGGGAAGTTGAATGCTGGAAAGCTCAGAATAAAAGCGTTTTCCACACTGCCACAAGACTTGCAACTCGTTCTTATTCGCTATCTTTTCAAGCATGGAAACCATGCCATCGTTAATGGATTTAGCCCCCAAACTACCTCCAAGAACCAGCACCGTTTTTTTCCCTTTTTCAAGGTTGAAGAAGCTAATCCCCGCATCATAATCGGAATGTTGAACCGCGATAGAACTCCGAATAGGGTTTCCTGTAAGGTGAATTTTATCATGGGGGAAAAACTTTTCCATATTGGGATAGGCGACACAAATGGCAGAGGCTCGCTTTGCCAAGAGCAAATTGGTTTTACCGGGAAAAGAATTTTGTTCTTGAATCAAGGTAGGTATTCCCATCCAATTCGCTGCTTTTAGGATTGGGCCGCTGGCATATCCACCAACGCCGATAACGAGCTGTGGGTTAAAGCGTTTAATTTCCTGTCGCGCTTTCCAAAGGCTCCCAATTACCTTAAAAGGAAGGCCTAAATTCTTCAACATATTCTTTCGGTCGAAACCTGCGATTTTCAAACCGACGATGGGAAACCCTGCTTGGGGTACTTTTTCCATTTCCATTCTCCCTTCAGCACCTATAAACAAAATTTGAGCTTCGGGCGAATCCTCTTTAATTGCCTCAGCGATTGCTATGGCGGGATAAACATGCCCCCCTGTACCACCACCAGAAATTATTATTCGTAGAGGCTTCATGCCGCGGCGGGATTAAGTTGGTTTTGTTTTACTGCAAAGGACTGTACGATTCCGATGGAAACGCATGCCATAATGAGCGCAGAACCGCCCATGGCTAAAAATGGCATATTTTGGCCGGTGACGGGAAAAATCCCGGTACATACCAGCATGTTAATGCTAACTTGTGACAAAAGATGCAATCCAATGGCAAGGCTAACGTACGTTTCAAATAAACTGGTTGATCTCAAACCAATTCGAATAATGCGGTATAAAAGTATGAGGTATAGAAAAGCCAATAGGAACGAAAAAACGAATCCAAATTCCTCTACAAAACTTGCATAGTAGAAATCGGCGTAGGCTTCCGGTATATATTCCTTAAGCTTTCCATCCCCTACCCCCGTTCCAAACCAAGAACCTGCGTGAATAGCTCTACGAGCATCAAGTGCCTGAGCGTTTTCAACAATGTTTTGTTCCGTACCGATTTTATTGGTCAAGCGATTTTTCCACGTTTCGAAGCGCGGTAGTATGTTTGCTTCCGGGAAGGCAGTATGAATTCCCACCATTAGCATTAACAATAAAACACCAGCTCCGAACATAGTGAAGAGTTTTGACAGGGGTACTTGACCAATGAATAAGACGGCCATGGACAAGGCGAAAAGTAGCAAGGCAGTAGAAAGGTTATCCTTAAAAATCAGTGCACAAATCACGACAATTGGAATCATGAGCGGCAAAATACCCTCTTTCCAATCGTTTAGTTTATCCTTTTTTCTAACCAAAAGTTTTGATAGGTATAAGAACAGGGCAAGCTTGGCAAAGTCTGAAGACTGAAATGTAAGTCCTACGAGCGGAATCGATACCCATCGTCCGGCACCGTTGATTTCTTTACCAAAGAAGAAGGTAAACAACAGTAGGGCAACGGCAAAGTAATAACCAAACTTGGCGATTTGATTGATGTACTTCGCATCAATTCTATGAACCAAATAAATACTCCCAAAACCGAGTAGCACGTATATCAGGTGCTTGAAGAGGTATTGAAACGGCGTACCCCCTTCTATTTTAACCAGTATTGGAACAAAGGAATAAACAGTAACGATGGATAGAGCAAGGAAGATGAAGGTAATGACCCAGATTACCCTATCGCCTTTTAAGTGAGCAAGCAACATATTTTTCATACGGTACGCATCGCTTTTAATATGAACGTAAATTCATTCAAGGTGTGAACACCGCGGGACCCTGTGACCGAAAAAAGCAAGGGTCCTCTTCCTTGAATTAAAGCGGGGTGCGCTAAAAGTTGCTGTAGGGAATCGCAATAAACGACCTCGCCTTGAAGCTCGTTACGCTTTTCATCGTCTAAAATGAAAACCATCGAAACGTTATTAAATTCAATCGATGCCTGTTGGGTAACCCAATCAAAATAGGCAGAAGTAGTAACCCAAACGATCGGGAACGGCATAGAATTTAACGTAGCTAAAAAAGAATCCAACGGCGCATCAATCCATGTAAAAACATCAAAACCACGGAATTTGCCACGCGCCTGAATCTGCGATGAGGCAGCCTCTCTGAGTGAATTTCTCCGAGCTGTAAGCAGGATATCCCCTTCTAATTTAGTCTTTTTCTCCATCCTTAGAGTTTACGAACGGCTGCTTTAAATTGACATCCGCGGTCTTCGTAGTTCTGAAATAAATCAAAGCTAGCGCATGCTGGGGAAAGCAACACGGTATCTTTGGCTTGAGCGAGTCGATACGCAAGGGCCACGGCCTCCTCTGCACTTTGTGCTTCAACTAAGGTATCCACATGGTCTGAAAATGCATCCTTGATTTTTTGGTTTTCTTTTCCCAGACAAACAATGGCCTTAACTTTTTCCGTTACCAAGGATAATAACTCCGAATAATCGTTTCCTTTGTCGACTCCACCAACAATCCAAACGGTTGGATTGGTCATGCTTTCCAAGGCATACCATGCTGCGTTAATGTTTGTTGCTTTCGAATCATTGATAAATTCTATACCATTAACAGAGGCTACAAATTCTAAGCGATGCTCGACGTTTTCAAAATCCATTAAGCTCTCTCGTACCACCGATTCGCGGATATCGAGCAGTCGTGCAGCGATTCCTGCCGCCAATGCATTTTGAGCATTGTGTTTGCCTTTCAAGGCCAGTTCATGAATAGACATAGTAATTGTTGTTTTTATGTTTAGGATTAGTTGTTCGTTTAGTAGGTAGCCACCCATTTCCAAAGGTCCCTGGCTTGAAAAGGGAACACGGTGTACTTTGGATGGATTCTTATTGATAAAATCAAGCACCCAGGCATCGTCGGAGTTGTAGATGATATGATCCTCGGGGCCCATAAAATCGAGCATTCGAAATTTAGCATCAACGTAGCGTTCCATTTCGTAATTATACCGATCCAAATGGTCTGGTGAAATGTTGGTTATTATCCCAATATTCGCATGGAAATGGTACATATCTTCCAATTGAAAGGAGCTCAATTCCAAGACATAATAGGCTTGGTCGTTCAAGGCTACTTGTTTAGCAAAGCTCTGTCCGACATTACCCGCAAGACCAACCTTTAAGCCCGCTTTTTTTAAGATGTGATAAATCCAAAGCGTTGTGGTTGTTTTTCCATTGCTACCGGTAATACAGATGGTTTTAGCCTCGGTAAATGCGTAGGCGTAATCGATTTCAGAGACTACGGGAATCCCTTTTTCTTTCACCGCCAAAACAATAGGTGCATCTTGCGGAATTCCAGGTGATTTAACAATAAGATCCGCCCGCCAAATTTTATCGCTATTATGTCCTTCTTCTTCAAAAGGAATCTCATAAGTTAATAATTCGTTCTTGGCCCCAATTGCAATCTTTCCGTTGTCCGTTACAAACACGGATTTACCTTTGGTTTTTGCAAGGATAGCTGCACCAACACCGCTTTCAGCAGCCCCGAGAATTACGATATTTTGGGCGCTATTAATCATTAACGAAGCTTCAAGGTTATGATTGAAATGACTGCGAGAAGAATTCCTATTATCCAAAAGCGCGAAACAATTTTCGCTTCATGGATTCCTTTTTTCTGGTAATGGTGATGTAAAGGGGCCATTAAAAATATGCGCCTCCCTTCGCCAAATCTACGTTTGGTGAGTTTAAAGTATCCCACTTGCAGCATTACGGATAGGTTTTCAATGAGGAAGACCCCACATAGGACAGGAATCATTAATTCCTTTCGAATTGAAATGGCAAAAACCGCAATAATACCCCCGAGGGCTAAGCTTCCGGTATCACCCATAAAAACTTGAGCAGGATAGGAGTTATACCACAGAAACCCAATACAGGCGCCCACAAAGGCCGCAATGTACACCACCAATTCCTCTGCCATTGGAATATACATTACATTGAGGTAGTCTGCGAATTTGGCGTTTGAACTCACGTAGGCAAAAACCGCTAATGCGAGTCCAATAATAGCGGAGGTGCCTGTCGCTAACCCGTCCAAACCATCCGTCATGTTGGCCCCATTGGATACCGCCACCACAATAAAAACAACAATTGGAATGAACAAAAGCCAACCGTAGGATTTATTGGAGTCCCCTGTTATCCAATTATAATTAAACTCGTTGTTTTTAACCAAAGGAATGGTAGTGGTCATATCGTCTGTAGCGATCCACCTAAAATTTTCTTGCCCTTGAGCATTATGATCACGCGTTACAAATCGTTCATCCTCTTTTAACTGGTAATTGCTTGGGACTCTTTTATGCACCTTAACATCCTCTGAAAAATACAAAATGGCCCCTACCATAATGCCAACACCAAGTTGTCCAATAATCTTAAACCTCCCTTTCAGTCCTTCCTTATTCTTTCGAAAAACCTTGATGTAATCGTCTAAAAATCCGATAAGGCCAAGCCAGATAGTCGCCAAGATCATGGTAACCACATAAACATTCGTTAGCCTAGCAAATAAAAGCGTCGGGACAAGAATTGCGCTGAGGATAATAAGTCCTCCCATGGTGGGGGTCCCAGCTTTTTCGATTTGTCCTGTTAGCCCTAAATCCCTAACGGTTTCTCCGATTTGCTGCGCAGCGAGGCGTTGAATGATTCGTTTACCAATTCCAACGGAAATAATCAATGAAAAGATAAGCGCCATGGATGCTCTAAAAGAGATGTAATCAAAGAGTCCAGCTCCAGGAAAATTCAAAGTATCCAACCAATTAAAAAGGTAGTAAAGCATAGGTTATTGGTTTTTAGTGTTAAAAGATTCCCACGCCAAAGCAAAATCATCAAAGGGAGTTTTGACTCCGTTAACTTCTTGGTATTTCTCGTGGCCTTTACCCGCGATCAGGACGATATCACCGGAATTCGCCAACAGCGAAGCCGTTTTAATCGCTTGTAGGCGATCTTCAATCGTAATTCCTTTATGTGAGGAAGAAGCATCTAACCCTTGCTCCATGTCTTTGAGTATTGCAGCCGGATTTTCGGTTCTAGGGTTATCCGAAGTCAGAATAAACTGGTGACTATACGCTTGGGCAATCTTTGCCATGATGGGCCGTTTTTCCTTGTCTCGGTCACCCCCACAGCCTACGATGGTAATTAATTTTTGATCGTTTTTCAAGAACACGGACAGGGTTTTGAGCATATTCTCAAGGGCATCAGGGGTATGGGCGTAATCCACAACGACCGTAACTCCTGTTTGACTTTTGAAAAATTGAAACCTCCCGTCTACTGCTTTTAAGTTGGAAATTTTTTCAAGCAATTCCATGGCCGGTATTCCAAGCAATTGACCGGTTGCGAAAAGGGCCAACAAGTTGTAGGCATTGAATTCGCCCATTAAAGGAGAATGCAATTCATAAGGCCCCACTTTTAATACCAAACCATTCAGGGAATTTTCCAAGAGATTCGCTTTGTAATCCGACATGGTTTTCAAAGAATAACCCACCTTTTTGGCTTGGGTATTTTGAAGCATAACCTTTCCATTTTTGTCATCTAGGTTGGTTAATGCAAAGGCATCCTTTTCCAAGGAATCAAAAAAGGTCTTTTTAACCCGAAGGTATTCTTTGAAGGTCTTATGGTAATCTAAATGGTCGTGCGTAATATTGGTAAAAACTGCCCCTTTGAATGTAATGCCGTGCACCCTAAATTGGTCTAAAGCATGGGAACTCACCTCCATGAAACAATGGGAACATCCTTGGTCGACCATCTTGGAGAATAACGCATTTAGGGAAAAGGCATCCGGCGTAGTGTGGCTGGATGGTATTTTTTCCGAACCAACCAGGTTAACCACGGTTGAAATTAAACCTGATTTATAGCCCAAACTTTCAAATAACTGGTGCAACAAGGTGGCCGTAGTGGTTTTACCATTTGTCCCGGTTACTCCAACGAGGGTCAAGCGATTTGCTGGATAACCAAACCAAAAACAAGAGGCAGACGCGAAGGCGATTCGGGTGTTTTCCACAAAAATCAGTTGCATATCCTGCGGGACATCTACTGCTTGCGACACAACGGCGGTGCGACAACCAAGATCATACGCTTTGAGTAAAAAATCATGGCCATTTCCATTAGAACCAATTAAGGCGAAGAACAAACACTGATTATCGACGGTTCTCGAGTCAAAGGAAAGGCTCGCGATGGTACAATCGCTCGTCGGAGAATGGTTTGGCGCAATGCAATGAAGGATTTCTTTAAGCGACTTCATTGCAATTCAATTTTAATTAACATTCCCTCGAAAAGTTCCGTGCCTGGTCCTATGCTTTGGGTTGTCACCCGACCCATTCCATTAAATTGAACCACTAGTCCCATGGATTCAAGGAGGTATACCGCATCTTTTGCCGACATCCCAGTAACGTCGGGAACCCTGCCTTTCACAATTTGCCTTCGGTTTAAAATGACTTGCTTATTGAGGGTGTCCGTTACCACCCAATCCGACTCTTTAGTGTTTGCTGTTGGAATTTTCCATGTCCGCAGGAGCGCCATAATTTCCCGCGCTTGACCCACCATTATTTTAGGGGCGCTGTGCAAGGGATTTCCTGCTTCGTTTATTGCTTGATGATAGGAAAGGCTAGACGCGAAGATTTTGTTTGCAATGGCGACAAAAACAGGTCCCGCAACTTGAGCGGCATACCGTTTAACCCCTTTCGGTTTGCTAATTATTACAACGCAGGTGAAAATAGGATTATCCGCAGGAAAGAAGCCCGCGAATGCGGTTTGATAATCCACTTCATCGTTTGGATTATCCGAATATCCTTTGTTTTTCCCTGGGAAATGAGACGTCCCCGTTTTGCCTGCAATGCTGAATTGAGAGGTCTTCAATGCTATCCCTGTTCCCTTGGTCATCACTCCCTTCAAGCAACCAACAAGGCTATTTAAGGTGTTTTCAGAGCATATTTTTTCTCGAATGACGGTGGGAGAAAAGCTCTTTATAATAACTCCATTCTTTCGTATCTCCTTAACAAATTGGGGCCTCAAAAACTTCCCTTTATTCGCTACGGCATTATAAAAAGCACACATATGCAGTGGTGTTTGTTGGTATTCGTACCCAATAGCGATAGAGGGTATAGACAGCGGAGACCATAGTGTATCGCCTGGCATGAAGTACTTCGGCCCTAATTCACCGGGTATTTCAATACCAAGGGGTTCAAGTAAGCCAAATTCTCCTAACCTCTTCATAAAATTTCCTGGGTCATTTCGATAGGAATTATACAATAGAGGAGCAATTACATTCGAGGATTTTTCAAAGGCTTCCTGCACGGTAAGAACACCATACCCTCTTCCTTGATTGGCATCGCTGTAAACTTTTTTATAAATTTTATAATTCCCCTTCGCGTTAAGCTTATCGGTTAGCTTGAATTTTTTATCCTCTAATCCAGCCATTAAAGAGGCCAGTTTAAACGTCGAACCAGGCACTTCCCTTCCGGCTATAGCGTAATTAAAAGCCTCAGAAAAAGTACTGTCCTTGTTCATGCTGAGGTTTACCATGGCTTTTACAAAACCGGTATTCACTTCCATAAGTATTACCGTTCCACTTTCAGCTCTTGAAAGCTTGAGTTGACGCTCTAATTCTGAGTGAGCAACTTCTTGAATGTCTTTATCAAAAGAGGTAACAACGTCTGCTCCCTCGACGGGTTCAACCGTATATCTTCCTGTTTTCTTCCAACCGGTACTGGTCCATTGCTCAATTTCCTTACCTGGAGCACCCACTAATTCATTGGCATAAGCTCCCTCAATACCAACCTTGAGTTTTTCGGCTCGATTGTAATAGCCAAGGGTTCTTTTAAGGAGATCGCCGTTGGTGAATTTCCGAACAATAATCTCCTCGTTATCGATCAATCCACCCTTCATTTTGCCCAGATTAAAAATGGGAAGCTTTTTGATTTTTTCTCGCTGTTCGTTGGTTACTTTTTTATGAATCAAGTAATATCGGTCGTTATTGCTCCGAGCGGTTCGAATTTCATTTTCATAGGTTCGAGCATCCTTTTCAGGAAACAAGGTCGCCAATCCTTCGGCAAGCCCTACAATGTTTTGATCGAATAAATCCTTCTTGACCACGGTAGGATCCATATGAATATCGTAGTAAGAAACAGATGTGACCAAGGGATTTAAATTAACATCCAAAATTTCGCCCATGCGCGGAAAGCGATCCACCGAACGAATAGGAATATTTACTTCTTTCGCGTCCAATTGGAGCTTAAGCGTCTTATATAATCCAAGACACATAATGAGAATAAAGCCGACATAAAGCATGTAGGCTCGTACTACCAGAGGACCTTTATCGCTTTTCATTTACCGTTTTTATTTCATTGGACTTAATAACCTTAATGGCGTTTTCCGCTTCTTTTAATTGCAAGGGAGCCAAACATTCGGTCATTTTATTTCGCATCGTTTTTTCTTCTAGCATTGTTTTAACCTCGATATAATTGGCTGTGTTTTGGTTGATTACTTTTCGGTGTTCTTGAATGTCTTTCAATAACGACTTCCCATAATATCCTTTAGCCACCAATATAAAAAGCAGAAAAAAGAAGAAGAGGATGTACCCGAGGTTGTTCAACACAAAATCTTTGGTTAAGAACTCGCCATTTAGAATCTGCGACCAAGCCGAAGCCTTTTTCGACGCTGCGGTAGCCTTTTTAGGCATTTCAACGCCCCCTTCTTCTATGAATTGGTTTCCACTCATCGTTTTTCGGCAATTCTCAGTTTAGCGCTTCGGGCGCGGGCATTATCCTTAATCTCATCCTCTGTAGGCACAATGGGGTGTCGATTTACCTCCACAAACGGTTTTAGCACGTTGCCATAAAAATCTTTTGTTATTTCCCCGGAAAAACTGCCTTTTTTAAAATAACTTTTAACCAAACGGTCCTCAATGGAATGATAAGAAATTACCGCCAACCGGCCGCCAGGACGCAGAACCTCTGAGGCCTCAATAAGAAACTGCTGAAGTGCGCCAATCTCATCGTTTACCTCGATTCGCAGGGCCTGAAAAACTTGTGCCTGATATTTATGGGCCTTAACTTTAGGCCCTACTGTCAAGCATAGCGCAGCCAACTCTTCGGTATATTCAAAGGGTTTTGAATTTCGAAGGCTTAAAATACGCTGCACCAGTTTGTATACGTTTGCGATGTCACAATACGAATTAAAAACCCTCAAAAGATCCTCTTCCGGGTAATCATTCAACACGCTGGCCGCCGTTAGGGATGCCTGGCGATTCATGCGCATGTCTAGTCGGGCATTGCTCCTAAAGCTGAAGCCACGTTCAGGAACGTCAAATTGATGGGAGGAAACACCAATATCAGCTAAAATGGCATCAACTTGTTTGACTCCAACGGCACTTAAGTGGTTTTTTAAAAACTTAAAATTGCCCCGAATCATTGAAATACCTGGAAGGCTATCCGAAGATAAGTGTGCATCCTCGTCTTGATCGAAGGCATATAACCTACCTTCCTTTCCCAAAAACGAATGCATGTACCGCGCATGTCCACCACCACCGAAAGTTACATCAACCGCAACGGATTTTTGGTGCAATAAAAGCGCATTGACGCTCTCACGCAATAGAACGGGAATATGATACGCGTGATTATTCGTTTCCATGTGCTTCACCCATTACTTCGTTCGCTAGTTGGGCAAAGTCGGCCATATTTCCTTCAATCATGCTGAAGTACTTCTGTTTGTCCCAGATTTCAATGCGATCGTTGTAAGCAATCAGCATCACCTCGGCGTGCAAACCAACACGATCCATGTGAGCAACCGGAACCAGAAGCCTTCCCGCATTGTCCAAGGAGACCTGCTTGGCCCCTTGATGAAATAGACGGTAAAACATTCGGTTTTTAGGGTTAAAAAGGTTGATCTTACCCAGTTTCTCGCTGATCTTTTCCCACTCTGGAAGCGGATACAACGTTAAGCAGTCTTCAAATCCTTTATTCAACATAAAATCGCGCTGTGAACCACTAGGGAGTTGCTTCCGTAACCCGGAAGGAAACAAGAACCGACCTTTAACGTCCAGCCTTACTTCAAACTCACCTACTAAACCTGCCATAGCGTAAATAATGGGTAAAAATAAAGGAAAAAATCCCACATTTTACCACCAAACTTTAAATTGTTAATAACTTATCGATCAAAATTACACCAATTAAATAGAATAAAAAAATATACTGTAGTAAATACAATATTATTGATCACTTTATACTAAGTGGTAAATTGTGGTAAATGTTTAAAAACTACCTTTGTTGCATGAATGCAAAAATCAAAGGGGCACTTTTGTTGGTTTTACTGGGGGCTGTGTGGGGCAGTTCGTTTATCCTGATGAAGATGGGCATGGAGCCGAGAAAAGGACACCAATCCTTGAACCACATGCAAGTAGCTGGCCTGCGAATGCTTGTAGCAGCAACCGTAATGCTTCCGTTTGCCCTTAAAAGAGTCTCTATCTTATGGAGCAAGGAGATGCCCTACTTGCTCACGGTGGGGCTTTGTGGAAACTTTATTCCATCCTATTTATTTACCTATGCGGGAACCACCTTAAGCAGTGGATTTTGTGGCATTCTGAATAGTTTTACACCTATTTTTACGGTATTAATCAGTGTTCTCGCTTTTAAAAGCCGGATCCACATCCTTCAAATTCTCGGTATTCTGATCGGAACCTTCGGCATCTTTTTTTTAGTGCGCTCTGGAGGAGAACTAACTTTAGAGAATAGCCCTAAACATATAGCCGCTATTTTGGTTGCGACCTTACTATACGGTGTAAGCGTAAATACGATTCGACACAAATTAAGTCACGTCACCCCGCTTGAAGTCACCTCGCTAGGGTTGCTATGCATCCTTCCTTTTACCCTTATCAGCTTCTACACGGAGGGTACCTTTTCGCGTTTACAACAAGATGCTTTTGGGATTGAAGCGCTCAGCTACGTTTTCGTCCTTGGCTTTTTAAGTACCGCCGTTTCAAACATCTATTTTAATCGCCTAATCAAAATGACTTCGGCTATTTTTGCCAGTTCGGTAACTTATCTCATTCCTGTATTCGCCGTATTGTTCGGATTTTTACTAAACGAAAGGGTAAGTCCATTGCAATTAACGGCTATGGCAGTCTTGTTGCTCGGCGTATTTTTGGTTAATTTTCATGAAACCCTTTCTCGCATGTTTCGAAAGAAAAACAAGGAATTGTTTTGATTTTGAATTGGTATTTGTATCTTTGCGCACCAATTTAAAAATCGAGTCAAATGTACGCAATTGTAGAGATAGCAGGGCAGCAGTTTAAAGTGCAAAAAGACCAAAAAGTATTTGTTCATCGTTTATCCGCTGAAGCGGGAACTAAAGTCACGTTTGAAAACGTGTTGTTAGTTGAAAAAGATGGACAAGTAACGCTTGGCGCCCCGGCTATAGAAGGTGCGAAAATCACCGCCGAAGTATTAGACCATGTCAAAGGCGACAAGGTCATCATCTTTAAAAAGAAACGTAGAAAAGGATACGCCGTCAAAAACGGTCATCGTCAACAATTTACTACGCTAAAAATTACAGGAATTAAAGCGTAAACGCTTAAAAATATAGCATCATGGCACACAAGAAAGGAGTCGGTAGTTCGAAAAACGGTAGAGAATCTCATAGCAAGCGCTTGGGAGTAAAAATATTTGGTGGACAAGCAGCCATCGCTGGAAACATTATCGTTCGTCAGCGAGGGACGCAGCATCACCCTGGAGATAACGTTGGTATTGGAAAAGACCATACGCTTTTTGCATTGAGCGATGGATTGGTTGAGTTTCGTAAAAAGAAGGACAACCGTTCGTTTGTTTCCATCATTCCGTTTGAGGGACAAGCCTAAACGAAACCGCATTAATTTTTAAATGCCCTTTCTGTTGGAAGGGCATTTTTTATTTCCTTTGTACCATGTCTGCCTCACGCTTTTTTCGATACCTTGGAACAGGATTACTGTCTGCGCTGCTACTTATTGTTTCATTCCCTTTTACCGGCGGCTTAACTTGGATGATTTTTATCGCATGGGTACCGCTGCTTTGGGTTGCATCGGAATTAAGGGAAACGAAAAGAGGGTGGCTTTGGCTCCTTCTTATCGCATACATTAGTTTTCTTCTTTTTAATATCGGTACCACTTGGTGGATATGGAACTCAACAGCCATGGGCGCTTTGCTAGCCTTCGGCTGCAACTCATTGCTCATGGCGCTCACGCTCACGCTTGGATTTATATGGTTTAAAAAGAAATCCCTTTTCTTTTTTTTATTGGGTATCGGGCTTTGTTGGTTGAGTTTTGAGTACATCCATTTCCAGTGGGAAATATCTTGGCCTTGGCTAACGCTCGGGAATTTCTTTTCCATACGAACCCGATGGGTACAATGGTATGAATTCACGGGAGCTTTGGGAGGGAGCTTGTGGGTAATTGCGGTAAACGCAATGGTACTTTATCACATTAAGCAGAAGTCAGACCGAAGGTTCGTGCTAAAAACATTGGGAGGGATCGTTTTTGCTCCGCTTGCCCTTTCCTATGTGCTCTACTTCCTACCGGGTGAATCGGTGTCACCCAAAGACGCTCAACCCGTGGCAATCCTTCAACCCAACATTGATCCTTACCACGAGAAGTTTACCATGGAGCCAACCCAACAATTAGCGGAAATGTTGGAATTGGTTGGAACCGGACTTCCGAAAAACGCTTTAATATTAGGTCCAGAAACCGCCCTGCAAGAATCCTTCACAGAAGATAATTTTGGCGCCACCGCAAGCTATGGTGCCCTTAAAAAAAACATCATCGATGAACAACACTCCCTATTAATCGGCGCTAGTACCTTTAAGATTTTCAAACAAAAAAATTCCGTTGCAAGCCGAAAAAACGATTACGGAACGTTTGAGGAGAGTTATAACACCTCCTTGCTTTTTACGCCCCAATCCCTAGAATTTGCTCACAAATCAAAATTGGTACCCGGTGTAGAGAAAATTCCATTTGCAGGGATATTCCCCTTTTTAGAGGCTGTAGCTATTGAAAACGGTGGGACCTCAGGCACCTTAGGCGTCGAGAAGGAGCCTCAAGTTTTTACACTGCAACAGAAAAAAATTGCCCCTGTAATTTGCTATGAGTCCATATATGGTGGATTTGTAGCTACGCAATGCCGTAAAGGAGCTAATTTAATTGCCATTATCACCAACGACGGTTGGTGGGGAGAAACACCGGGTCATCGCCAACACAACAGTTTTGCTTCGCTTCGGGCTATTGAAAACAGGCGCTTTGTAATTCGATCTGGAAACACGGGTATTAGCTCAGTTTGGTCGCCAAAAGGAGACTGCTCAGCCCAAACCAAATACAACGAAAAAACGTCGTTGCGCGCTACGGTTTTTTTCACTGATCGAAAAACCTTGTACACATTCCTGGGAGATTACATAGGCGTATTGAGTATTTTATGCCTTTTAGGCTGGTTCCTTACCGATCGATTTCGCGCAAGAAAATAGCGGAATTAATTATTACCTTTGTATGGCATTCATGTTTAGACTACTAACGCTATACCTCCTACTCTCCTTTCCCTTGCTGTTTGTTGCCCAAGTTAACCACTGGGAAATGGTCGTTTCCGACAACGGGTCTTGGAAATACTGCATTCCCAATGCCAACACCCCAACAAACTGGACATCGCCAGGGTTTGATGACTCGGGGTGGTTATCGGGACCCGGAGGTTTTGGATTTGGTGACAACGATGATAATACCCTTATAGCGAACACTTCCATTAGTGTATTCCATCGAAAATCGTTCACCATTTCCGACACAAGCCTATTGATCAAAATGATGTTTGCCATGGACTACGACGACGGGTTCATCGCCTATTTAAACGGAACGGTTATCGCATATCGAAACTTGGATTTAGCCTCCAGTTGGAATAGTTTTGCAAGTGCTTCCCACGAAGCGGTAATGTTTAGCGGGGGACAACCGGACAAGTTCATATTCTCAAAAGCACAATTAACTACCTTACTTGTTGAAGGCACAAATACCTTGTGTGTTCAGACCCATAATAATAGCCTCAACTCAAACGACCTCACCTCTAGAGCCTTTTTAATGGTGGGAATTGAGGATACGACTCAAACCTACAGCCCCACTCCGGGTTGGTTTACCCCTCCTGTTGATTTGTTTGAATCAAACCTGCCCATTGTGGTCGTAAACACCAATTTTGTTAGCATTCCAGACGAACCAAAGATCGATGCGGTAATGGGAATTATAAACAACCCGAACCCAGTTGTGTGAATTGATTCTGAACAATGAATACATGGGCGTATATGTGTTAATGGAACGGATTAAAGCCAATCCTGGTCGTGTACCAATAGATCCACTAGCATATAGCGACACGCTAGACAATGCGCTAACGG
>CAIJTF010000040.1 GCA_903823565.1 uncultured Flavobacteriales bacterium | reverse complement strand
GTACACGAAGGTGTCTGTTCTTTCTCGGGAAATTCTTGCAAACAAAGTAGGGCAAAAAGTAAGGCCATACTTTTAGCGGAGCGATGGTCGATGGAAATGGATTCGGGATTATGAATGGTCAAAGCTCCCATTTGCAGTCCTAACCGGTGAATCAACTGGTTTTTTTCCTCGTCTTTTAAAGCGGAAAACCACGGTATGAGGGAGCTTAATTCGTACCTATCGTTGGCATTTAAAGAGACCCTCGTTACGCTCTGGCTTTTCTTCAGTTGATATAGCCAATACCGCATAAGAATTACGAGTGTAACCGTAATCAGGATGCCAATGGCTTTCGCAACCGTATGAAGGGAGAGCAATAGAAGAACGGTTATAAGGGAGAGCGAAAAAAGAAAAAAAACCATCCAAGGAATAAATCCAAAGCGCTTTAGGTTCATTATTTTTTAGAATCGTCGGCTATCCATTTATCATTAAACATTTCACCGCGAATAATCACAGTTTTTGTTCTCGCATACTCCTCAGCTGCCATTAACATTTGCTCTTTGGTATCTCTACGTATCAGTATGGAACTTGAACCCGGTACTTTTAGTTCGATGTAAAACCCATTTTTCAAACGCGCCGGTCTTGTTGGTGGTCTACCCATGGTATTAATTGAATTTTATACAAAATAAACAAAATTTCTTGGATTTGGTTCGAAAATACTAGATTATTTCGCGGACCGTGGGCATTATGTACCCCATGAAATCAAATGATTAGCGTATTTTTGCGCATGATTTCGTTTGAAAAATTGGGGTATTTCTTGCCTCAAGGGTACTTGTTTTCCGATGTGAGTTTACAAATAAACAAAGGGGATAAAATCGGGTTAGTCGGTAAAAACGGGGCTGGAAAATCAACAATGCTTCGGTTACTAACCCGGCAAATTCAACCTTCGGAAGGAAAAATTCACTTGCCTAAAGAATTAAACATCGGCCTCTTATCCCAAGACATTAAAATAGAAACAACGCTTTCGGTCTTTGAGTACTTGGTCACCTCAAATCCAACCTTAACGGTTTTAAAAGAGCGTATTGACAAAATCAATGATGCCCTTACCACCCGAACCGATTATGAATCAAGTTCGTATTTATCCTTGTTGGATGAACTTTCGGATTGCAATCAATCCTTTCAAATTCATGATGGGTATAATTGGGAAGAAAAGATAATGAGCGTCCTCGAAGGATTGGGCTTTGATAAGCGTGAGGTCCATCGCCCCTTGGATACATTTTCTGGAGGATGGAAAATGCGCGCTGAATTAGCTAAAATACTGGTCAATGAACCGGATGCTTTATTGCTGGATGAGCCCACCAACCACTTGGACATCTTATCGATTGCTTGGCTCGAAAATTACTTGCAACGCTTTGTGGGTGCAGTGATTTTAATTTCTCATGACCGCTTATTTTTGGACAATGTAACCAAGCGTACCTTGGACATCAGTATGGGAAAAGTGGTGGATTATCCGTTCGGATTTTCGAAATACAAAGCGCGGAGAGAAGAAGAAACCCTTCGTTTGGAGCAAGCGAAAAAACAACAGGACAAGGACATCAAGCAAACGGAAATGCTCATCGAGAAATTTAGGGCTAAGCAATCCAAGGCGGCCTTTGCCCAATCGTTAATAAAAAAACTAGACCGTACGGAACGCATTGAAATTGAAAAGGATAACTATGGGGGTATGCGGGTAAGGTTTCCGTTAAGTGTTCAACCCGGCAAATGGGTACTCAGCATGGAAGGCGTCGGAAAGTCGTATGACAAACCCTTGTTTCGTTCGGTTTCCATATCCGTTGGACGGGGAGAAAAAATTGCGCTACTAGGGCCTAACGGGGTGGGTAAATCGACCTTATTAAAAGTAATAATGAACCAAATAGCGTTTGAAGGAACGGTTGAATATGGACATAACGTAAGCATTGGGTACTTTGCGCAAGATCAAGCGGAAAAATTAGACCCAAATCTAACCATATTTGAAACGGTTGACCAAGTAGCCAAAGGAGAAATCAGGCAACAAATACGTAGCTTGCTTGGAACCTTTCTCTTCAGTGGAGAAGATACCCAAAAGAAGGTGGGTGTATTATCTGGTGGGGAGCGAACAAGGCTTGCTTTGTGTCAAATGCTACTTAGCCCATCGAATTTCCTGATATTGGATGAACCTACCAATCACTTAGACATTCCTTCAAAAGAAATACTAAAGAATGCCTTAAAGAACTATGAAGGGACATTTTTGATCGTATCGCACGACCGGGAATTTTTGAAGGACCTCACCAACCGTATTTGGGATATCGAAGACCAAGAATTAAAAATCCATCATTTCGAACTCGATGCGTATTTAAAATACAAAGCTCCGAAAGAGATGAAACTTGAGGTGAAGAAACCTGAAGAAGTAATCCCCAAAAATAACCCAGAAAAATCCGAGCGAGTCGACCGAGAACAGCAGAAAAAAATCCAAAAGATTGAAAGGAATATTGAAGAGGCAGAGCAGAAGTTAACTGCATTGGAAACTTCACTTTCAGAAACCAATTACGACCACGAAAATTATTCTGTGTTATTAAATTCGTACGAAAAGGAAAAGGAGCAGCTCGATCGATTGATTGCCGCTTGGGAAGCGTTGCTGAGCGATCAATGATATTTTCTTCGGTTCCTTCTTTTTTCTCGCTTTACTTTTCTGCGATCTCGATTCAGCTGTTTTCGCATCGGTTTAGCTTGGTGCTTAAAATGGTTTTGATACGCTTTTTTAGCCATTTTACGCTTCTTCCGTTTTTCCTTCTCGTATTGCTTCCATTGTTGCTTTTGAAAACGAACTTCTGAACTTTTGGATTCGCTTGTGCTTTTACAAGCCACGAAGAATCCAAGGAAAACCAATACGCTAAGAAGCACCCCATTAAGAACAATTCGCATTATTTCCTTACCTTTGAGTCATGCGCATACGAAGTTTATGGTGCTTAGTTACCGTTCTTTTGGTACTTGGATGTCAAAAAAACAATCAAAACCCCGTACCTAATATCCCATTAGACCTTACGATTGATTTAGGCTTGCCAAGTTATATGAACCTGCAAGGCGTTGGCGGATACAGCTATGTAAATGGAGGGTCTAAAGGCATTATTGTATATCGACGTTCGATCGGAGAGTTTGTAGCGTTCGATCGTCATTCTCCTGCGGATGCTGAAGGCACTTGTCCACAACCGCTTTATCCCGATGTAAATAATTTTCTTACGTTAATAGATTCGTGCAACAATGCGCAATTTTCCCTTTATGACGGATCCCCTATTCAGAATTCAACCTATGGTTTGAGGCAATATGCCACCCAATTCAATGGATCCAACCTTTTGAGAATATACAACTAACATGAGTGAAATTAAGGTAATTATTATCGATCGAGAGGGTGCCGAGCATCACTTAACAGGGCCTACCGACATGAACATGAACATCATGGAACTGTGCAAAGCGTATGAGTTACCCGTGCTCGGGGAATGCGGAGGAATGGCCATGTGTGCTACGTGTCAAGTTTACTTAGAATCTGACACACCCCTTCCTGAACAGAGCGATGCGGAATTGGACATGTTAGACCAAGCATTTCATGTCAAGCCAAACAGTCGATTGGGCTGTCAAATCCATTTAGAGCCAGACTTGGATGGCATTACGCTTCGCCTAGCCCCTGCTTCTTAAGTTTACTTATCCCTTCAGGTCCTCTGGAATTTTGCATACCGGGATAGGGTTCATTTTATGCTGATTTGCAGCATTTAAGCGACGGAAAATGCGTAAAACTTCTTGTTGACGGGCATTTAACACCTTTTCAGAGCCATTAAAATCCATTGCCCATTCCAGTTCGGGATAGCTGGCACCAAGTTGCTCTTCATCGGTTCGGTCTTCTCCCCATAAACCATCGGTGGGTTTCGCCTTAATTATTTCCTCCAAAACGCCTACCTCTTTTGCCAATTGCCATACTTGGGATTTGGTCAGATCGGCAATCGGACTTAAATCTACTCCCCCATCGCCGTATTTCGTAAAGAATCCAACCCCAAAATCTTCTACCTTATTCCCTGTGCCAACCACCAGGCAATCATGGGCTTGAGCGATGGCATACAAGGTTGTCATGCGGAGACGAGAACGGGCATTTGCCATGGCTAATTCATGCTGAGGCACGGGACTTTGCAAGGATGATTTAAACACCTGAAATACCTCTGTTAAAGAAATATCAAAACAGAGAATGTTGGCGAATTGATTTTTGAGCTTTTGCATATGCCGCTCGGCTCGTTTTTGTTGGCTAGGATCCTGAAGAATGGGTAAACTAACTAATACCGTTAACTTTCCTGTCTGGGCGCAAAGGGTGGACGTCAGTGCTGAATCTACCCCTCCTGAAATACCAACTACGAAACCTTTTGTTTGGGCTTGTTCACAGTATCCTTTTAACCAATCAACGATGTGTGTCCCAACTTCCTTCACATTAGAATAATATAGACAATTTAACAATCAGTTGGTTTTGTCTTGCTTTTTGATAAAAATACTCACCGGAGGAATTGGCTAAGGTATAATTATCCTTGATGGCTCTAAAATGTAAGGGAGTTAGTCCGTAAAAGAACCCAATTTCAGGAACCAAAGAAGTTGACCCTGCAAAATTCCATTCGGCTCCGGCAGAAAAACCAACAGACCCTTTGTAGAACAATTGATCTCCAAACGATTTCATATTTGCATTTTCTTTTGCGACATTATAAACCCCGCTTGCATCGGCCTCAAAACCGCGATCGTTGATGCGTTGTGACACCATCAAACTATTCCGCACACCAAATTTTCCAAAAATTGTCCAATCTCCAATGGGATCCATCCGAAACAACATCATTAAAGGGACAGCAATTCCGACGGTGTTGTATTGTCGATCCGTAAGGTAGTAGGAAGTACCTCCTAATTCATCTTGGTGAAGAATGTTCGCACCCGCGTAGCGATAGAATACGGAATCGGTGGTTCCTGTGTAGTTTAGTTTGGTGAATTCAAACTCAAAACCCGTTGAAATTCCAAGGTTGCGGTTACCGGCAAAATGGGTATTGAAAATCATTCCTACCGACAAATCATGGTTGAAAGGAGCTGGTGTAAAATAGGGGTCTGAAACTTTAACGAAATTCGGGGCAAAATTACCTGTCATTCCCGCATTCAGTTTCTTGGTTTGGGTTTCCTGTGCACAAACCGATTGGACGCCGCAAACGAGCAGAAGGCCAAAACAAATTAAAGATAGTTTTTTCATAGGCTTTGATATTGTCGTAATTTTACAAAGTTAAAAATATTACGGTTCCAAGATGTTTCGTCCATCCAGCCTTTTAATTATTTTCATTGCGTTTGCTTGTAGTCAAAAAAGCAACGGGGACAAATCGAATGCTGTACCCATTCCAATAAAATGTTATTCAATGGAACGCGCCTTTTTTGAGGCGCTCGATTCTAAAGACTACCGAAAATACTATGACGCGCTGTTTCGGTTGGATTCCAATGTTACTCAAGAGTTATTTATGAATTGCTACCAGGTAAATCCGAGCCAGGACACTGCCTTCAATAATCAAATGAATCGTCGTTTTCCCAAAGCGTGGTACGGAGAGGGTCAGACCTTAAAAACGGAGATTCAAAAAATAATTCAACAGAAAAAAATAGAAACAGAACTATCCTCTGCCTTTGGACGTTTGCGAGCCCTAATTCCTTCAAAACCGATACCTAGCCAAGTGATCTTTTTACATTCTGACTTTGGTATATTCAGTTTCAGCACCGAAAAATCCTTAACCATTGGACTAGAGAATTTTCTTGGAGACCAATCGCAGGTGGTAAAAAAAATCAACCTATATCCTTGGCTTAAGAAAAAAATGCAACCAGAATTTCTTTGTCCTAGGGCCCTTCACAATTGGTTGAATGCCCATTATTTGCCCGAAGGAAAAGAAAACTACGCCAGTGAAATGATCCGTTGGGGAAAGCTACTTTACCTCACCGCCAGTGTTTTACCAGAAACGCCCATTGGTCAAATTTTAGCCCAAAACGACGAGGACATGGTTTGGTTGGTATTAAACGAAAAGGTGATTTGGAATTATCTTTTAGATCAAAAATTGCTGTACGACACTAACGAAGAAACGCTTCGTGATCTTCTCGCTGATGCTCCTTTTTCATTAGGAAAAATGGGCGTTCCCGATCGAACGGGTCAATTCCTTGGCTTTCAAATGGTTCAAGAATTTATGCGAAAAAAGAAAATTTCTATGGCTGACTTACTCAATACGCCTTATTTAACCATTGTACAACAATATACCCCGTCCAAATAGCATTATCCATGAAAAATCAATCCAAAATTGAATTATTAGTCTCGTTAAACGAAAACAATGTGCCAGAATCCATACAATGGAATGCTCCGGAGGCAGGACAAATACACTCCAAAGCGGAAGCCTTTTTTCTATCTATCTGGGATCCCAAGGAGAAAAACACCCTTCGAATCGATTTATGGACCCCTCAAATGACGGTGGAAGAAATGAAGCAATTTTTTCATCAAACCATGTTAACCATGGCGGATAGCTTTGAAAAAGCAACGGGAGAGACGACGATTTGCGAAGATTTAAGGGATTACTGTTATCATTTTGCTGATAAAATGAATATTTTGCCCCGCGAATGATTTTAGAGAAATTAACAACGAAGCACGAAAATCCCGTGCACTATTATTTACCCGACGGAACCTTCCTAAATGAGCGAATTGGGTCTGAGGTTTTCCTAGAATATCAAGGTAGAATCATCTGTAAAAAGTGTCAACAAGCAACAAAAAAGTCTTTTGGAGAAGGATTTTGTTACCCATGCTTTTTATCGGCCCCCGAGGCAAGCCCTTGTATCATACATCCGGAATTGTGCGAGGCCCATCTTGGAAAGGGAAGGGATGTTGCTTACGAAGAAAAAAACCACAATCAACCTCATCTTGTATATTTAGCTGCTTCGGACCAGGTTAAAGTGGGCGTTACCAGAAGCACACAAATGCCAACAAGGTGGATAGATCAAGGGACTCGAGAGGCCATCATTCTTGCGGAGACCCCAAACCGTTATTTGGCGGGGGTAATTGAGGTAGCCCTGAAAGAGCGGTTCAGCGATAAAACGAATTGGCAAAACATGTTGCGAAACGTGCAGGCGGACACTTTTGACTTAATCGCAGAAAAATGGGACGTTTTGGAGGCTTTACCCGAAGATATTGGCCAGTACTTTACAGAAGACGAAACCTTATATTCGTTTAACTATCCTGTGTTAAACTACCCGGAAAAAGTTGCTTCACTGACCTTAGATAAAGAGCCTAGTATTCGTGGAATCTTGACAGGGATTAGGGGTCAATACCTCTATTTTGATAATTATTTGGTTCTAAACGTTCGGCGGCATACGGGCTATGAAATAAATTGGCGATAAAATGGTAAGCATTCTGCGTGGATTTCTGGATATATTTTACCCATTGGTCTCTAAACTAATGGACAAGACAACGTACTACTATGCCGTGGCGGGTTCCACGAATTTATTGCTAGGATGGTTGATGTTTGCGCTTTTGGACCTTTACGTATTCCAAAATAAAATTATAACGCTTCCCCTATTTGATCATCCCGTACACAGTTACACGGTAGTTGCTGGAATTTGTGCTGTTTTTAGCTTTCTTTTCGGCTTTACCATGATGCGTTATGTAGTATTTACTGAAAGCCAGCTCAAAGGCAGGGTACAGTTTTTTCGATACGGATTGAGTGCCTTGATTTCTGCTACGGTAAATTGGATTCTCATCAAGTTAATGGTTGACACATTTGCATGGAATGCAACCCTCTGCAATGTGTTTGCTTCGGTTGTAGTTGTAACCATAAGTTACTTTTTACAGCGGAAATTTTCGTTTAAATAGTAAGGATTTATATACGTCCCGTTCCCTTTACGCACTTGCAACCTGCCGATACACCTCATCCAATTGCTTTGCAATCGCGGCATAACTAAAATGCTTTAGTGCGTAGGCCCGAAGGACTTGGGGATCAAAGGACTTGTTCTTTAAAAGGTCCAACATCGCCTGGACAAGCTGCCCTTCGTTGCGAGGTTCAACCAAGATACTGTTCGCTTCGTTTGCGAATTCAGGAATTCCGTTAACAGTGGTAGCAATAACCGGTATTCCACTCATCCAAGCCTCGGGAATAACACAGGGGAAGTTTTCAAAATCACTAAAAAGTACTAGGGCTTTACACGTTTGTAAAAAAGTGGCAATTTCTTCTGTTGCCATGGTGCTATGAAAAAATACGAATCGGTTTAGCAGCCCCAATTCATCCGCGAATGCTTTCGCCTTTGTTGCATCGCCATCGGTGATAATGTGAAATTCAAAATCTTGGGTCTTCGTCGATAGTTGGTGTACTGCACGCAGCATCCCATGGACATTTTTTGCTGCTTCATACAAGGTGGAAATGTGAACGAAACGCATCCTTGATGCGGGTTCATTTGGGATTGTGAAAATCTCCTCGTTTACGACATTTGGTAGGACTTGATAAGGGGTTCTTGCCAAGGACTTGATTCGCTCCCCTAAGTTGGCACTCACGGGTAAAATTACTTTTGCGCGTTGGAATACAGGAATCATGCGGCGAAGTATCCATGTCGGATAGGCATTTGGTCCTTGATGTAACCCACTGGCATGTTCGGTAATAACAAGCGGGGTATCCGGAAAAATCTTCTTCATTGAAAAACCTAGCGGAAATACCACATTCAAATGAACAACATCCGGTTCGCCAATCAATTGTCGGTACGTGTTTACCCCTAAATGAATGGCTTTATTCCATCGCGCATATTGTCGAATTCTCCGAAATAAGCCTTTAGCCCTAGGGTAATAAACCCGTAACTCCCTGAGGCCACTGCGCACCGTTTGATCGACCCATGTTTGTCCGCCCTCGGCGGCATGAATCGAAAGCGTTGTTATGGAATTATGTTTAGTAGCCGCTTCAGCATGTTTTTGTATAAAATTACCGAGGGTAGGTTGGCTTGGGTTGGGATACCAAGAAGCTAAAAACAATACGTTTTTGGGGGCATTCATTAGGCTAAGGCAACAGCAAAAGCAGAAAATACTTGTTCCAATGCAAAGTCAATCTCTTCTTTGGAGGTATACCTTGAAAATGAAAACCGTACGTTGGGTCTTTTCATATCTGCCCCAATTCCTTGAAGTACGTGAGAGCCTGTTGAGGCACCGGAACTACAAGCGCTTCCGCCACTCGCGGCAATTCCTTTTAAATCTAAAGTAAAAAGAAGCATGCTGGCTTTTTCTGTTGCGGGAAAAGAAACATTCAAAACGGTGTATAGCGAACCCTCTGGCCGGGTATCGCCGTGAAAAGTTAAATCGCTAAAGTGTGCCTTTAAGCGTTCAATCATGTACGATTTTAATCCTTGTACATGGGTTTGATGCCCTTGAAGGTCTTCGTAAGCCAAATCAAAAGCCTTGGACAATCCTACAATGCCGGAAAGGTTCTCCGTCCCTCCACGAATTCCCCGTTCTTGGGAGCCACCTAGTAGCATCGGAGACCAATTGATGCGCTTATTTACGTACAAAAAACCAATGCCTTTCGGACCATGAAATTTGTGTCCAGCGCAGGTAATAAAATCAATATCTAAAGCCTTCAAATCAAAGGGATAATGGCCCATGGTTTGAACGGTATCCGAATGAAAATACGCCCCGTGCGTTCGGCACAAGGCTGCAACTTGGTCCAGAGGAATTAACGTGGCAATTTCATTGTTGGCATGCATCAAGGATACTAAAGTAGGTATCGGATCCTTCAACAACGAGGCGAGTTCCGTCAAATCAATGTGTCCTTGTCCATCCAGGGTTAAATAGTGTACTTGTACCTGAAAGCGATCTCGGTACATTTCTACGGTGTGTCCAACAGCGTGGTGTTCGATGCTGGTTGAAATTATCCGCTTTACCCCGAGGTTTTGAAAGGCGATGTGACAAGCGAGGTTATCAGCTTCCGTCCCTCCAGAGGTGAAAAACAATTCGGAGGGGAGGCAATTAAGGTGGCGCGCGATGTTTCTTCTTGACGTTTCTAACAAGGCTTTGGCATCGCGACCGTACGCGTGAATAGAAGATGGATTTCCGTAGTGGTTTTGAAGTACATCAACCATGGCATCGACTACCTCCGTAGCCATAGGCGTCGTAGCTGCGTTATCCAAGTATACCCTCATCTTGTTTCTTTTTGCGAAGATACAAAATCAAATTCTTTCTTACCTTCGTAACCATGCAACGCATTGCTTTAGTTTTACTTTTATTCGTGGTGTTTCCATTCCAAGCGCAAGAAAACCGGAGGGACAATCCAGCTGGGATGCTTTCTTTGGGGGGACGTACGACGGTAAGCCTATTTAACGAACAAAAAAATGAAATGTCAGGATCAGGAGTAGGTGGCCAATTTCGTTTGCGATTTTCCGATGCCGTGAACACGGACTGGTTTTTTGATTACATCACCAGCGACATTTTAAATTATGCCCATCGCACCGATTATCATATCGGATGGAGTGTCTTATTTTATCCAATAAACAACCATAACTATTTCCATCAAACAACGCAATTTAAACCTAAATTCCGTCCATACATTCTGGCTGGCCATTGTTTTGATTATTCCAAGATTGAGGCAAAAGATGGAACCAATGCGCTGGACGGTGTATGGTATTCCGAACGATGGAGTTCTGCGGTACAAGCCGGACTTGGAACCCATTTGGAATTATCACCAAGGTTTGACCTCTCCCTTACCGGGCAGTACATGATACACCTAGGGAATCACATCGAAACCGACTATGATTTTACATCAGGTACGTTGAGTTTTAATGAACACAAGGGAGCATCCTTGGCGGGGCATGTGTTGGTCACCTTGAGTTTAAACTATAAAATTGCTAAGCTATGGGGATTCAGCCGAAGATAATAGGCTTATTCTTGCTCGCTAGCACCCTAGTTTATAGCCAAGAAAAGCCATGGTCGCATTGGTCAATCCAATCAAGCTATTTTCAGCCCTCTTTGCTTCGAGCCAGTGCTACGATTGCCCCTACCCGCTTCTACACGCAACAAACTACCGTAGCCTTTATCCATGGGTTTGTTGAATACGTTTTAGAACCCAACATTAGTGTACGTGGTGAAGCAAATATAATGGCTCCAAACGGTCAACTTGTCTTTACCAACGAACCCGAAAAATTTCCCCGAAACTATTCTGCGCTCTATGCAGGTTTCGGGTATCACTTCGGGAAGAACAATTGGAAACTAGACTTTCATGCCGAACCCGGAATAGCCTTTGCTGAAATGGCCCAGGATCCTTACAGCGTTGTCCCTATTCGGTTTAAATGGAGTGCCTGTCCCTCCTATCAATTGAAAGCAGGGACCTCAATATACTTCTCAAGATTCTGCCACTTTTTTGCAGAATTCAACTATGGGAACGGCTGGATTCGTAAAACCCCATTATCCTCTTTATCCATAGCCCAATACGGTATAAGTGCTGGACTAGGGTTTCATTTATTAACAAAAAAACTAAATTAATTGCTATGTGGAAAGTTATGCTATTCGGAATTTCGTTGTCAACCGTTTTAGGTTTATTACAATGTACTACCAGGGCACAAAAACAACCTGGGACGGCGAAGGTTAAATCAAATAAGGGAACCAAAACGGATTCAGATTCCATCCTTACCTTGATTGCGGTTGGGGATATCATGCTAGGAACCAATTACCCGAATCCGTCCTACCTTCCCCCCGATAAAAGCAATATTTTGCTTCCGGTAAGGGATATTTTACGATCGGCGAACCTTACGTTTGGCAATTTGGAAGGAACCGTATTAAACGAGGGGGGTGAGGTAAAGCAATGTAATGATCCATCCAAGTGTTATGCTTTTCGTCAACCGGAATACCTCGTAGATTTTCTCAAAGACGCTGGATTCGATCTATTATCGTTAGCCAATAACCACATGGGGGATTTTGGCCAAACAGGTAGAGCAAATACCCAGAGAATTTTAAAGGAAAAGGGGATCAAATATGCAGGGTTGGAAACCTGTCCATGGGATACTATTCATGTCAATGGAAAAGTCATCGGAATAACAGCCTTTGCACCAAATAATGGTTGTTTAAAGCTCAATGATTACAAAGTTGCGTTGGAAGTGCTTAAAAAACTTAAGAAAATTAGCGACCTTGTTATTGTTTCCTTTCACGGAGGAGCGGAAGGGCCTTCGAGAACCCATGTTACGCGAAAAACAGAGGAATTTGTTGGTGAAAACCGTGGCAATGTGTACGAATTTGCCCATCTGATGGTAGATAACGGAGCGGACATTGTTCTTGGCCATGGCCCTCATGTTACAAGGGCTATTGACTGTTACAAAGGGAAATTTATCGCTTATTCTATGGGGAATTTTGCTACCTACGGTAGGTTCAGCCTTTCGGGCGTTAGTGGTATTGCGCCTATTTTCAAACTTTACATCAATAAAAACACAGGAAATTTCATCAAGGGTGAGGTCATCTCTATTCAGCAACTAGGAGAAGGCGGTCCAACGATAGATCCAAACCGACAAGTACTCAATGAAATCAAGCGCTTGTGCACTGTTGATTTTCCCGAAGTACCTTGGTTATTCAATGAAGATGGGTCCTTTCGACTCAAATGATAAACATGAAGCCCTCCTTAGGGTAATGCTGTAAATTAATTTGATCGGCTACAGGCTTGGCTAACAAGGGGTAAAGTGGTCTTTGAAAGAGCGCCAAATCCACCAATGACATCCTTGACGTTTTGAAATCCTCGGGCTTTCAATATGGAGGCTGCTATCATGCTTCGATATCCACCAGCACAATGCAAAACCAGTTCCTTATCACGCGGAAATTCCCCCATATGATCATTAATAAAATCCAAGGGAACGTTGGGAACGCCCGTAATGTGATCAGCCTCATATTCACCTGGTTTCCGAACATCCATCAATATTTCATTGGATGATAAACCACCTTCAACCTGCTGCGCTTCTAACCGATCAATGCGATCCAAAGAACCATTCCATGCTTGAATTCCCCCCTCTAAATATCCCAACACGTTGTCATACCCTACACGCGACAACCTGCGGACGGTTTCCTCTTCCTTCCCGGGTGGGGTGATGAGGATAATCTTTTGATCAACACTTGGGATTAAAGCCCCTACCCACGGTGCAAATTGACCCTCAAGACCGATAAAAATGCTTTCAGGAATAAAGCCTTGGGAGAATTCCCCTGCTGGCCGAGTATCGAGCAGCAATACGTCCTCTTCCCTTTTTTCCAATGCCTCGGCATTCAAGGGGGTTAAACCGTTTGACATGACTTGGTCAAAAGGAGTGTAGCCCAACTTATTCATGGCAACATTCTGACCGAAATATGCAGGCGGTGGGAGTAAGCCATCGGTCACCTCACGTATGAAATCCTCCTTCGACATGTCCGCCCTCAAGGCGTAATTGGTACGCTTTTGATTTCCTAAGGAATCAAAGGTTTCCTTAGACATGTTTTTACCGCATGCACTACCTGCTCCGTGTGCCGGGTAAACCAGAATATCATCCGATAACGGTAAAATCTTATTTCTCAAGGAATCATACAAGGTTCCTGCTAATTGCTCTTGCGTCATGGAGGCCGCTTTTTGCGCCAAATCCGGGCGACCTACATCACCAATAAATAGGGTATCGCCGGAGAACAAGGCCGATTCCTTTCCCGTTTCATCCAGTATCAAATAACAAGTAGATTCCATGGTATGTCCAGGCGTATGAAGTACCTTAATACGGCATGATCCAAACGTAATTTCTTCGCCGTCTTTGGCCGCGTAAAAATCAAATGCTGGCGAAGCGTTAGGCCCGTAAACTATCGGAGCCCCCGTCGCGCGAGAAAGGTCGAGATGCCCCGAAACAAAATCCGCATGAAAATGCGTTTCAAGAATGTACTTTAAGTCGACATTATCGGCTTTTAATCGAGATAAATAGGGTGAAGTTTCCCTCAAAGGATCTATTATCACTGCCTCTCCTTCGGAAGTAAGATAATAAGCCCCTTGTGCGAGACATCCCGTGTAAATCTGTTCAATTTTCATATAACAAAGATAAGGTAAAACTAGTGCCCATTGGAAGGATTGAAAAAGAGTTCTTTTAGCAAAATTAAAACCCCCATCCCTAAAACAAGCCAACCAAAGCCGATTTTTAAACGATCTCCATCGATTCGCTTACTAATCCATATACCCAGAATCATTCCGAGAATCGACAACGCTGTAATACTTAAGAGCAAGTTCCACTCGAATGCCATGCTTCCAATATCCCCTAGTATACCCACCAAGGATTTTGCAGCGATAATAAGCAAGGAAGTTCCCACGGCTTGTTTCATGGATAGTTGGCTAAAAAGCACCAAAGCAGGAATGATAATAAATCCTCCTCCCGCTCCAACGAGTCCGGTTAAAATCCCAACAATGCTCCCTTCTAACAATACCAATCCATATGGATAGGAGCGATCAGAGGGCACATGGTTCTTTTTTTTACGAATCATGGCGATTGAAGCAAAAACCATTAAGACGGCAAATAACAGGAGTAGAAATAAGGATTTGGTTACCTCAAATCCGTTCCATTGAAAAATGACAGATGGAATACTAGGCAATAGGTATAGGCGCGTAATGAAAACGGCGAGGATTGAAGGCAAGCCAAAAACAAGGGCGCTCTTGAGATGAACTTCACCAATCTGATATTTTGGAAAAACGCCAATAAGACTGGTAATGCCTACGATAAACAAGGAATAAGCCGTGGCCATTACTGGATCGATGTTGAACAGGTAGACAAGCATTGGTAAGGTTAAAATAGAGCCGCCACCGCCGATTAAACCAAGCGATACACCAATACCTACAGCGACTAAATATCCAAGCATCTCCATAGGGGCAAAAGTAGCAATTGATTGCAAATAGCTATGTCTCCCAAGTTACAAAGTCGAACAAAAGCCAAACCCATTGGTTTTATAAGCATGGCTTTCCTCGAGCGAACCGATTTTGATGCCTTAGCACACCGCTTTAAAGTGCAACTTTTTAACAGCGTTGTTGGTCACAAAAATGCCTGTCTCATTGCCACGGAAAACCAAGTCAAGCAAAGCAACCTGGCTATCTTCAACTCCTTAGTCCACATAGGATCAAATCCACCGCTTCTCGGGGTCATTTTCCGACCGGATAGCGTGGAAAGACATACCTATGAGAATATTCTTGAGACCAAATCCTATACGGTTAATTTGATTTCGGAGAAGGATATCGCCTCGGCGCATCAAACCTCTGCCAGGTATCCAAGAACCGAATCCGAATTTAAGGTCACATCGTTAGCTGCTGCCTACAAAGATGGATTTCACGCTCCTTATGTTGAATCCTCTCCCGTTTCTTTCGGACTTGAATTTCGTGAGAACTTTCCCCTGGAAATTAATGGCACTAACCTAGTGATTGGCGAAGTGAAATGGTTGAAATTCCCAGAGGAAATCCTTGAACCGGATGGATTTGCAGACCTAACTAAGGCGGGAATTGTTGGATGCATTGGACTTGATGCTTATACTTTAGGTACTATTATCAACCGATTCGAATACGCCAAAACGGATAAACCGCCCCAAGTAAAAGCATGAGACCGGAAGATATCGATCGCGTCATTGAAATGGCTTGGGAGGATCGAACGCCCTTTGATGCCATTAAAGCGCAATTCCAACTAAATGAAAGCGAGGTTCGCGCCCTGATGCGTCGCGAATTAAAGCGAAGCAGCTACATCCTTTGGCGGAAGAGGGTGGAAGAATCTTCCTTGAAACACCTCAAAAAAAGAGTGGATGGAGTTGTAACCTTCAAATCCAACGCTCAGCGTCAGATTACCCTCAATAAACTAAGTAAGCGTTAGGAATTCTCCGGGACTTAATTGGATAAAACCTTTTGGCGGCACCTCGTAGCTTGGTTTGGCAAAAATACCGACGAGTCCGTGGCTATCTTTTTGCTGGTCATGGGTGGTTAGGACGGTTTTAGCGTTGGTTTGTTTTCTAATTTGTTCCGCCACGGATAATCCTAGATTAACCGTTCCACCCAACAGTAGGGGTAATTTGTAGGTCGTTATGGTTGTTATCAATAAATCGACTTGGGGTAGTTTTGAATTAAACTTTACACCATGTGGGGCATAGAGTATTTGTTTGCCCTCAATGTGCAAAGAAAACGCATGATGGGTTTGATTGAAAAGGCTAGTTTGGGTTCGTTGTTCCAAGGGAAAGGGCGCCTGGTCCAAGGAAGCAAGGCGATCAAAATATTGCCAAGCCCTAATTTTTTTTAAGGCACGACGCTCGGCAAAGATGCGCGTATTTTTGGGAAAGGTTAACAGCGTTTCCTTGTGACAATGATCGGAAAAAGGGTGGGAAATGAAAAGAAGAAGTTCTTTCTCTTTAGGGAAGGCGAACGGTCCATAGGATTGCTTACGGCTTTGAAGGGAAAACCATGGGGAAAAATCCACCTGTTTTTCGGTAAACCACGGGTCAATCACAAGGCAGAATTCCGAAGTTTCAATCAACCAAGAACTATCATCGGTGAGTTTGGTAACAGTCATCTCGCGTCTTTCATGATCGAAGGTAGCAAAAACTAACAACAAAAAACAAGCGGTAGAGGATTAAGCAATTCAACAACCGGGTGCGCCCTTCGACTTCGTTTCATTTCACTCACTTCGTTCAGGGACTTGCACCCGGTTATTGCGTCTAGTTGTTAACTCCTAAAAATTCCCCCTCAGCGTAAGGATAAAGTTACGCCCCGGTGCAGAAATGTTCGAAGCGAAATTTCGGTAATTCTGATCAAGGAGGTTCTCGCACGCTACTTGGATAGAAGCCTTACGAGAGAAATTGTAATTAACGCGTGCATTTATGGTAACCCACGAAGGCATTCCAAAGGGAGTAGCATATGCAAAGTTATCTTCCCCTACCATGTTGTAATCCGCTATGCGTTTCCAACCCGAATAATTCAAAAATAACTCAGTACGGAGCTTACTAACAGAATACACCAACGATAGCTTACCAAATACCGGAGGAATATGATCCAAAGGAATGCTGTCTGTTACGTTTCTACCTTTGGTATAATTCACAGTTGCCATCATACTCAAGTGATCATTTAATTTACCCGTTAACATGGCTTCAAAACCATAAACATAGGCCTTACCAGCATTCGTAGTGGTCATTACCTGACTCAACTGACCATCATACATTACCGAATCCTGTCCATTAAAGCTCCCTGTTCCAACCGTAAGCGCATTTTTCAGCATCGTGTAGTAAGCAGTTGCTTGCATACTTAGCCCCTCGGAAAGAACACGACTAATTCCTAACTCACCATTGTAGGCAAATTCCGGTTTTAAATTCGGGTTTGGAACCAATACTGAGCCTTGAACACTTTCAAATACCTTAGATAAATCATCCACATTGGGAGCCCTGAAGGCGGAGGAACCGCTTAGGGACATTCTCCACAACTTATTCGGCATAAAAATCAACCCTAAATTTCCGTTTAACGCCCTATGTTTTTGGGTTACCCCATCAAAGGGAAAGGGAAAAAACGTTTTATCTTTAAAGTTGGAAGCCAATTGCACATAGGTAGCCCTAAGACCATCGTTCAAAATAAACTTGTCATTAATTTCCCAGGTATGGTTAGCATAGGCAGCCGCCGACATCATCGTAGACCCTCCGTCGGGGTACCGTGTATCTAATGCTGCCATCGTATCTGCAACAATGTCTAATTGATAAGCCGACGATGCAACCTTGTTGTGCCAAGCATCCAAACCATAGCGCATTTCATGATTTCCCTTTTTCTTTGAAAAGTCAGCATTCACTGTAAGGATATCTAGCTTCTCAATGCGATGATTTAAAAAGTTCTTATTAAATCTACGGTCCATACGGCTCTCTTCGATGGCCTGATAGCCAACTGTTATGCGCGTTGCATCATACAGGGTCGTTGCGTTATTCAACTCAAGCGTATACGCCCCCATGAAACGCTTTTGTGGACCATAATACCATTCAGCGAATTTTGGCATTCCATTAATCGTTTGGGTAAGGCGATCATAACGGTCAATGTTTCCAGAACTAGAAAGTTGAAAATTGAATTTGTGGCTGACCCCTTCCTTTTGCTGAAACGTAAATTTTTGAAGGATATCATACTGCGTGTATCCAGAACCCACCTGCACGTTGGTATCAGGATTTACGATCATTGAATCTACCCCATTGATTCGATCCACGTACCATGGACGAGCACCAAAACTACCCACGAAATCGTTTCTTTTTGACCCTTGGCGCAAATCACCGTAATTGGAATAGGTAAACGAGGTTAGCGAACCGAATCGTTTCGTTCCAACCGATACATCAGCATGCGCTGCATATCCATTTACCGCACTCATATAACGGGTAAAAGTACTTGCTTTAATGAGGGTGTTCTCGGTGGTGCTCAAGGTAGGATTTTTAGTGGTAAAGTGCATAACACCCCCAATCGCATCAGAACCATATACGACAGATCCCGGACCAAAGACAACCTCTACCCGATCCATGACACCATTATCCATGGTGATGACGTTTTGAAGGTGTCCCCCGCGATAGATTGCATTATTTAAGCGAATACCGTCGACGACCAAAAGAACCTTGTTGGTTTCAAAACCTCGGATTATAGGGCTACCCCCCCCCAATTGGCTTTTCTGCACAAACACATTCCCTGAATTTGCCAAGACATCCGCCGTGGACGACTGGTTCATCAGGGCTAATTCTTGTTTCGATATTACCTGTACTTTCTGGGCAATGTCCTTTCGTTTTTCAACGAACTTACTCGCTGAAATTACAATCTCATCCACAGAATGCTGGTTGGGAAACATAGGGACTTTACCCGCGTTGGCTTTGATTTCGTCAGCGCTGATGGTTCGAGAAAGGTATCCGTCCGCTGAAATAAAATAGCACGGAGCATACGCATTCAGCGAAACGTATCCCTCTACTCCGGTTTGGTTGTACTTTGTTTGACCATCACAACTTTTCACCCAAGCATCGTCAAGTGGAAGGTTGGTGTTTTGGTCGTAGATATATAATTTTTGGGCATTGAATACCCCAAAATGGACTACCGTCCAAAGCCCTAAAATTAGGGCCATAAAACTCTTTTTCATAAATATTTCCTTTGAAGTAACGAATGAAAATTAAACGATCCTAGTCTTTCGTTAAAGGAAATTAGGGGGAGGATATACTAAATCCTGCAGGTGTTCTTTTGTAGAAAAAGCATATAAAAAGCAGGATTTATTGGGTTGCACTTTTGAGGCATTAAGGGATACTGTAAGAGGAGTTTGTTCGATCAAACTGAGGTTGGCCCAAAATCCTTTAATCACCGATTGAAAGGGATTGGGCTCTCCTTTTCCAGATGCAAGGAAACGTTGAACTAAAAGATCTTCTTCCTTATCCTGGATGCATTTTATAATCCTTCCACCGTAGACGTTTTTTACTTCGATAACATCGTAAAACGCTCCGTTAAAAATGAATTCTTTTCTTCCCTCGTACCAGGTAAGTTCGTTGAAATCTTTGATGTTGAAATAAATTTCTTCCGCTTCAAAATCGTGTAACGAGGATTTAATTTCTTGCATCATGGATTCTTTCCACCGGTGTTGCTGCAGGATATACAGAGGTCCCAAAAGCACTAAATGGATAAATAACAAACCAAGAAACGCCGAAAAAATCGATTTCATTTAAGCTAAAATTAATGGTTATTTTCGAGCCATGGAAAATCGAATCGATTCTGTAAAATCCTATCGTTATGAGCTTACATTACCCAAAAGCTCAAAAAACCCAAAACACTTGCTTATCGCACTGCATGGTTATGGGCAATTGGCCAAGTATTTTATTCGAAAATTCGATTGGAAGGATGCACCGATGGTAGTGGCACCGGAAGGACCACATCGCTTTTACCTAAAGGGGGCGAGCGGTCGAGTTGGAGCCAGTTGGATGACTAAGGAAGCCCGGGAAATGGATATTGAAGAGAATTTAAGATGGTTGAGTAAATTGTATGAAAAAATACAGCAAGTCTATGCTACTGAAAAAATTACGCTTCTCGGATTTTCGCAAGGAGCAGCTACCGCAGCACGTTGGTACCAGAAACATCCCGATGGTTTCGACCAACTCATTCTATGGGCGGCTGTTTTTCCTCCCGATATCGAGGCAGGTAGCTTTCCTACTGAAAAACCCTTGCATTTTGTGTTAGGAACGCAGGATGAATATTACCAGGGAGATGCCGCTAAAAGCCTATTAACATCCTATGAGAACCTTGGATTTAGGGTGCATTTCTTTGACGGAAAACACGAAATTCAGGAAAGAGTCTTAACCTCAATTTTATCTACGTAGCCGATTGTTTCTTAATGACCTTACGGAAGATGGAAGGGAAAAAGCGTTTCAGATACACCGCTAAAATTTCTTTATTTCCAATAAGTACTTCTGGTTTATTTTTCCCCGCTGCACGAACAATCTGACGTGCACATTCCTCCGCGGACATTCCCGTTTTTTGGTTGTGGTCCATCTCGTTATGCTGTTGACCTTGAGCATTGAGTGCACTCATGGAGATTGGGGTGTTAATCTTTCCAGGACATACCATGGTGACCCGAATCCCATTATCTTCCTCTTCCAAGGCAAGGCTTTCAAAAAAACCATGAAGGGCATGTTTGGAGGCCGCGTAAGCCGAACGCAGAAAGAAACCAAACTTTCCTGATATACTGCTAATGACAATGATTTGACCGTTGGATTGACGCAAATGAGGGAGCAAGACCTTGGTTAAACCTACGGCACCAAAAAAATTGACCTCCATGATTTTTCGATCTACCGCTAAAGACGTTTCTCCAACGGTGGAACGCTGGCTAATGCCTCCGTTATTTACCAGTACATCCACCCTACCGAATTGATTTATTACCGAATCCACTTTTGCAGCTACATCGCTTAGGTTCGTTAAATCTAGCGAAAGAACTAAATGAACTTCGGCATTGGGTAAACTCGCTTTCAAAGCGTTCAATTTTTCCACATTGCGCGCCGCAAGCACTAACATTGCGCCTTTGTTTGCAAATTCATGGGCCAATGCCTCACCTATGCCAGAGGAGGCTCCCGTTATCCAGACTACATTGTTATGATACGAGCGCATAGGTCAAAGGTAAGAAAATACAAGGACGTTAAGACACAAAGACATTAAGATATAAAGACGCTAAGATTTTAAGACAGTAAGAATTTTGGCTAAGTATTCCCCCCTTAACGGGGAGGAATAATTTCTTTTTCCCTCCTTTCGCTTTAAAAAGCGAAGGATTTATAACCTATCTATTTCAACAAGTATTTGATGCTTCATTTCAGCCCAAGACGTATCGATAAAAAGGTGGGGCAATACTTCCTTATCTGCGTCGTCGAAAAACGTTAAACTTTTGATCACCATGAATTCAGAACCATCTTGGTATTTTTCATTATAAAAATTCAACATTTCGCGTAAACTAAATATATTCAGTAGTGCGAATATATCAATGAAATCTTTTACGCTTCCCCTTCCTGCAATCGCATTTAATTTCATAGCTGCAATGTCTGATAAGGAGGCGAAGCGGATGTTTTCAACGATTTCCAAGTTACCAATCCAAGGATATTTATAGTTAACCAAGTCTACCTTAATTCCATTTAAACTCAGAATTAAAATATTTTCTGATTTCTTAAGTAATTGGACCGTTCCGTACTTATTTAAGGCATCTAAAAGAGTAGATTGGTCAAAATCAGAATGCCCGAACAAATCGATATCTATCGAAATTCTATGACCAACCTGTAAGGCCAGCGCAGTTCCTCCAACCAAAACAAAATGCTTGAGCTTTTCTTCCCGCATCAAGTGATTCAGGAGTTCCAGAAGCTCGTTGTTGACTGACTTATGGTATAACATCGAAATTCTGTTTTTTCAATTTTAAAGTAATGGGCTAAAAATGAAAGCGTGACTTTATCCATATTGCGTAAGGAACATACGGTATTTTTAATTTCATCTTTTGAATAAATCTCCTGTAAAAGTTCCCAATCGCCCATTAACCCATACTCCACGACACGTCCAATAATCTGGACTTTAGAACGGTTAAAATCCAGCAAAGATTTATCCACATCCCAAAAAAGATGCGGGGAAAATAAATCGATGGTGTAGGACGACTGCATAAACAAAAGTAGTTAATTAAAATTCTTAAGCCAAGTAAAGAAAATATAGACATTAAGATGGAAAGACGTTAAGATATTAAGACAAAAGGACAGAAAGACTTTAAGAGGATGCGGTCCCTGAGTAGCACGTGATGAGCCTGTCGAATCATATCGAAGGGCCGCTTTCCATGCACTTGTAACCCAACGTCCTAAAATCATATAGTCCTAACATCCTTATATCCTAACATCCCAACATCCTAATATTTATTAAATTGAAAAAAAACGTCATCCCCCTCTCAAGGATTCTGATACTCGTGAGAGTCACCCCTCATAAGCAGTGTAACAATAGATATGACCGATGTCACCCCTCTCAATCTCCTCTCAAGGGGAGAAAATGAAATTCTTGGCTTCCTAAAGTCCAATCATCCTTCTATTGTAACGTCTCATATTTTATTAAATTTGAAAAAAACATCATGTCAACATCCTCAATTGCCAAGCATTTCCAAGAAGCCGAATCCGTATTGAAACAATTTCAAACGGATGAAAATTTCTCAAAAATCGAACAAGCCATTGAATGGATGTCGGAGGCCATGAATGGGGGGGGCAAAATCATTTCCTGTGGCAATGGAGGTTCTATGTGTGATGCCATGCATTTCGCGGAAGAACTCAGCGGTCGTTACCGAAACAACCGCAAGGCCTTGGCTGCTATTTCCATTTCGGATCCTTCCCACCTTAGTTGTGTGGCTAACGATTATGGCTACGACTTCGTCTTTTCCCGCTTTATCGAAGGCATAGGAAATGCAGGCGATGTGCTGCTCGGGATTTCCACGTCGGGGAACTCAAAAAACGTAATCCATGCCGTAACTGCTGCTAAAGAAAAAGGAATAAAAACGATTGTGCTCACAGGAAAAGACGGCGGTCAATTGGCATCTTTAGCGGATCTTGAGATTCGTGCGCCATATAGTGCCTACGCCGACCGCGCACAAGAAATTCACATCAAAGTAATTCATGCCTTCATTGATGGTATTGAAAGGGAGTTAGGATTTTAAAACACGGCCTTTTAACCGGGGGTCAAAAAGACATTCTCCTCCAAATTTCTTGCGCCGTTTTGCCACGAAATCGTACAATGCATCGCGCATCATTTTAGGAACCAACCATCCCACATATAAAAATCCCCAGTACCATTTTAAAGTCGGGATTAATCGCAGAACAGCATTTGAACGAGCATATAGATTTTTTCCGTTGTAATAATACACCGTGTCTTCGTTCATTGCATATTCAGGATGTTGCGCTAACCAATCCAAGGTAGCTTGATGCTGCTGCGCTGAAAAATGAAGGACTGGGGCGCGCTCTTGGTCTAAGATAATTCGCACCACGCGGTTGCACAAAGGACAATCGCCGTCGTAAAATAGCACCGGTGTATCAGAGGATATTTCGTACGCCATACCATGAAAATTCTTCGCCGGAAACCAAAGCGATTTCAGCATCGGGAAAGATCCCTTGAAAATAAGCAAAATCAGTCTCCTTGAACGGATACGGTTCGGTGCTCAACAAAACCACTTCCGGATGGCAGTTTTCCAAGG